>NZ_JCADBK010000070.1:0-615 GCF_059358955.1 Nonomuraea sp. CX421
CGTGCCTGCGCGGCGACCGGCTGTCCGCCCTGGAGCAGGACGGCCTCGACGAGGCCGAGGCGATCAGGAACGAGCTGCGTCACGGCCTCGTCTCGCTGCCGGACGCGGCCGGCGGCGCGGCCAGGTTCGCCGCGGGCGCGGGCCGGCACGGAGCGTTCTGACGGACCCCTGAACACCTGGACCATCTGGGTGCTCGGCAGGGCATGGCGGATGGCATCGGCGAAGGGTCACCCGCGCAGAACGGTGACCTGGCGGCCGGAGGGGGTGGTCGCCTGTTCGAACGCGCCTCGTTCCTTCCAGGACGGGGCCTCAGGGCGCCGGTCGAAGATCACCAGCACGCCGGTGTCGAGGGTGAGCCGGTCCAGATACCCGTCGAGCTGGACGAGACCGTCAGGCAGCGGATCGTCCTTCCCGGCCCGCCAGACCTTCAGCTCCATCGCCTCCCGCTGCACCAGCCGTTCGCCGTCCGGGCCGGTATAGGGCCAGCGGACCAGTACGTCCAGGCGTTTGGTGCCGGCGGCGTATTCGCGGTCGAGCTGGCCTCCGCCGTTGACCAGGCGGTGCAGGAATGCCATGAGGATGATCTGGCAGGCGGCTTCGTGGTAGCCCTCCTGC
>NZ_JCADBK010000008.1:0-328421 GCF_059358955.1 Nonomuraea sp. CX421
CGCTGGTTCCATCACCGAGCCCGCCTGACCACCGCCTATCTCCAGGTCAACTAACGAATGGCGGCTGCCGTACTAGGAGCGGAGGACGAAGACACCCCATCCCAGGTACTGCCGGCCGTACTCAAGGTGAGAGCGCCGCGACTGGTTGAGGAAGTCACGAATGGCCGGAGCGTCGGGATCCTCTGAGTTGTGCTGGAGCCATTCGCTGAGCGTCCACCATTGGCTGGCTACATACCTGTCCCAGCTGTCCACGTTGGACATGACCATTTCCACCAATTCGAGGCCGGCGCTTTCGAACCGTTCGCCCGTGCCCGCGAGCGAAGTGAACGTGTCCCGGGCGATTCCGAGTGATTCGTAAGCCTCGTCTGGGGGAGGGGTCGCCCAGTAGCACTCACCGACCAGGGCCAGCCCGCCGGCACGCAATGGTGGGCGCATCAGGTCGAGAGTGCCGAGCAGACCATCGCCGATCCAGGTCGCACCGAGACAGGAGACGATGTCGTACGCTCCTGGTTTGTCCTTGTATTCTGCGGCGTCGGCCTCGACGAAGGTCACCTGCTCGGAGACTCCGAGCTCGTGGGCGCGGTCTCGGGCAGCAGCGAGAAAGACCTTGCTGATGTCCACGCCGACCCCTGTCAGGCCGTAGCGGGATGCCCAGCGAGCCAGCAACTCTCCCTTGCCGCAAGCCAGGTCCAGCTGGCGAGTTTCCGGGGTGATGCCGCAGATCTCCCCCAGCAGGTTGAGCTTGTCGTCCGTGAGGGGGTTCAGTATCCGGTGCCTGGACTCGGCGATCTCGTGGAAACGCAGTGACATGCATAGCAGTGTTCCGGACGTACGTCTTGGAGGCGACTCAATAAGGCTCTCGTCAGGCGCGTGGACGTTCTGGAGCTTGCTACGCTGAGAAGGAGCGGGCCGCCCCCACGGGTGGCCTTCGTCGCGTAAGGCCCGAGGGCGGGCGGCGACCAGCCACGGCAGACCGTGATTTGCGTACGGATCTCGCTGAGTGAGCCAACGAAATGGACCAGAAGTGAACAGAGATAACGGATCGGACGGCGGACAGTCCGGGCGCGGCGACAGCGAGGAAAGGCGGTCGCCCAGAAATACAGAGGGTGAGGCCGGTTCCCGCGGGCGCGAGGAGCGCGAAACCAGGGGCGACCGTCCGTTCCGTTCCGGCGAGCGCTCCAACGACCGTGGACAGCGGCGTGATGGTGACGACCGCCACTCGTCGCGGGACCGGGGACACCAGACGGAGCGGCCTGGATTCCGCGGCCGGGACGACCGCGGTGGCAACCGTGACAGCGCCCCGAGAGGTAGTTACGGCGGTGACCGGGGTCCGCGTCGTGACGATGACCGGCGTTCGTTCCGTGACCGCGATGATCGTGCTCCTCGTCGTGAGGGCGGGTACGGCGGTGGTCGTGGTCCGCGTCGTGATGACGACCGGGGATCCTTCCGTAACCGTGACGACCGCAGCCCGCGCAGTGAGGGCGGGTACGGCGGTGATCGTGGTCCGCGTCGTGACGATGACCGGCGTTCGTTCGGTGAGCGTGATGATCGCGGTCCTCGTCGTGAGGGTGGTTACGGCGCGGATCGTGGTCCGCGCGGTGAAGGCGGTTATCGCGGTCCGCGACGCGAGGGCGGTTACAGCGGAGACCGTGGTTCGCGCGGGGACAGTGGCCCGCGTCGCGAGGGTGGGTACAGCGGCGATCGCGGCCCGCGCCGTGAGGGCGGTTACGGTAGTGATCGCGGTCCCCGTCGCGAGGGCGGTTACAACGATGATCGCGGTCCGCGTCGTGATGACGATCGGCGTTCGTTCCGTGACCGTGATGATCGCGCTCCTCGTCGTGAGGGTGGTTACGGTGCGGATCGTGGTCCCCGTCGCGAGGGCGGGTACGGCGGTCCGCGTCGTGAGGGTGGATTCGGCGGTGATCGTGGTCCGCGTCGTGATGACGATCGGCGTTCGTTCCGTGACCGCGATGATCGCAGCCCGCGCAGTGAGGGTGGATTCGGCGGTGATCGTGGTCCGCGTCGTGATGACGATCGGCGTTCGTTCCGTGACCGCGATGATCGCAGCCCGCGCAGTGAGGGCGGGTACGGCGGTGATCGTGGTCCGCGTCGTGACGATGACCGGCGTTCGTTCGGTGAGCGTGATGATCGCGGTCCTCGTCGTGAGGGTGGTTACGGCGCGGATCGTGGTCCGCGCGGTGAAGGCGGTTATCGCGGTCCGCGACGCGAGGGCGGTTACAGCGGAGACCGTGGTTCGCGCGGGGACAGTGGCCCGCGTCGCGAGGGTGGGTACAGCGGCGATCGCGGCCCGCGCCGTGAGGGCGGTTACGGTAGTGATCGCGGTCCCCGTCGCGAGGGCGGTTACAGCGGAGACCGTGGTCCGCGTCGCGAAGGCGGTGACCGGGGCTCGCGCGGCGAGGGCGGCTACGGTGCCGGTCCGCGTCGCGATGACGAGCGCCGTCCCTTCCGCGACCGCGATGATCGTGGACCTCGTCGTGATGATGATCGGCGTTCGTTCCGTGACCGTGACGACCGCGGCCCTCGTCGCGAGGGCGCTGACCGGGGTCCGCGGCGTGAGGGCGGCTACCGGGATGACCGGGGTCCGCGGCGCGAAGGCGGCTACCGGGATGACCGGGCGCGACCTTTCTCGCGTGATCGCCAGGAGCACCCCGAGGACGGCACCCGTGCCCGGTATGGCCGGAATGACCGCGAGGACAACATGGGGCGTGAGAGCATGCCGGAGCTCGCGCCTGACATCACCGCCGACGAACTCGACAAGGAAGTACGTGACGAACTCCGTTCGCTGCCTACGGACCTTGCCGAACTGGTGGGCAGGCACCTCGTCGCCGCGGAGCGCGCACTCGAAGAGGATGACACCGACAAGGCGCACGAGCACACCAAGGTGGCGCGAAGGTTCGCGGCCCGCATCGGTGTCGTCCGTGAGGCGGCGGGCATTGTCGCCTATCGCGCCGGCAACTTCGCCGAGGCGCTCAGTGACCTGCGTGCCGCCAGGCGGATGACCGGATCGGACGCGTACCTCCCGATTATGGCCGACTGCGAGAGGGGCCTTGGCCGCCCCGAACGGGCCCTCGACCTGGTCCGGTCGCCTGAGGCTGAGCGTCTCGAACGGGCTGAGCGCATCGAGCTGTCCATCGTCGAGTCCGGTGCGCGCCGCGACCTCGGTCAGCACGACGCCTCCGTGATCATCTTGCAGCGCCTGCCCGAGCTACGTGATCCGCAGCCGAAGCCGTGGTCGGCGCGGCTGGCATTCGCGTACGCCGACGCGCTGGCCGAAGCGGGCCACCCGGAGGCGGCGACTGACTGGTTCGCCAGGGCGATGGCCTTCGACGAAGACGGCGAGACCGACGCGGCGGAGCGCTACGCCGAGCTCACCGGCACTGTCATCGAGGACATCGAAGAGGACTTCGATGACGAGTTCGAGGCGGATGAACAGGACGCGGAAGCCGTCCTGACCCCTGCCGAAGATCTGCCCGACAAGACGAAGAAGCCGGCGCCCGCTGACGGTGAAGCCGGAACGCGGGACAGCGCCGAGCCGGAGGGTGCCGCGGACGTGGCGCCATCGGACCTCGGCGGCAAGCAGGACGGCCCGGAGACGACCGAGCCCAAGGACGTCGCCGCGAAGTCGCCTGAAACGGAGGATGTTCCGGAGTCACCGGTGATTGGTGACACGACGGACGCCACCGGGGCAGGCGACGTGAACGAAGCGGCGGAGGCGAAGGATCTGACCTCGGCGGAATCCGGTGAAACAGAGGCCGTCTCCGAGTCAATATCGTCGGCTGGTGCGAAGGTTGTCCCCGAATCGGCTGACGGCGTCGACACCGGAGTGTCCGGTGACGGGGTGGACTCCGACGATGACGGGGAGGCCGCTGGTGAGACGGTTGTGGTGAAGGGCGATACGCCCGACATCAACCTGGCGTTCATCGAGCCGGACTTCGGCGACATCTTGGATGAGCCTGACGAACCAGCCAAGGAACATCCCAAGCACGACAACTGACGTCTTATGAGACGTTACTGCGGCGGGTGGCCCCCAGGGGTCACCCGCCGCAGCAATCTGAGGTTCTACGGTGAGACGCGGTCGAGCCAGTGGATGATGCCGGCCACGTTGGACGCGGCGCCGCTGAGCAGTTCGAACTGTTCGGCCGTCTCGTCATCGGACTTCAGTGCGGTGTAGCGCTCCTTGGTGCGTTCTCTGACCATGGCGACGGCGTGGTCCAGATCCACGCCCTCCGCATGCGCCTGGCGGGTCAGATCGACCCAGATGCGGAGTTCCTCCGCAGAGCGTTCCAGTGTCTCCTGTACCGCGTCCACGGGCCCATAGTGGCTGAACAGCAGCCGTTGCGGCCCAAGCGCCCCGAACAACGCGATCGAGTCGAGTGCCGTCCGCAGGTCGAAGTCCGGCGGCGGGGTGGCCGGACGCAGGTCGCCGGTCTGTGGCAGGTAGACTCCGGCCGCGTCGCCTACGTAGAGGTCACCGGTGCCCGAATCGATCAGGCCGACGTGGTGCTTGGCATGACCGGGGGAGTAGTGGCTGTTCAGTGTCCTGCCGTTGCCCAGGTCGATGGCGCCGGTGTCGCCCAGCGCCACGATCCGCTCGGCCTCGGTGGGGGACAATTCACCGAAAAGCGTGTCGAGCCGGTCGCCCCACACCATCCGGGCGCTGGCCATCAGTCGCGATGGGTCGGCCAGATGCCTGGCGCCCTTCTCATGCACGACGATCTGCGCGTTCGGGAAGAATCTCGCGATGTCCCCGACCCCTCCGGCGTGGTCGAGGTGGATGTGCGTGACGACGACCGTGGCCAGGTCCTGAGGTCCGACGCCAAGCGAGGCCAGCGCGTCGCGCACGATCGGGGCCGACGTCGAGGTGCCGGTCTCGACGAGACACGGCCGATCCCCCAGGATCAGATATCCAGCGGTGATGCCCGAATACCCCGCCATTCTCGTGTCGATTTCATACACGTCTCCGCCTAGGGCGGTGATGTTGTCCACAGGCAGCTCCCGAGCGTCGGCCACTGTCCCCAGAACGGCGTTCGGCCGATCCGGCTCTCTGCTCATCGTAGAGAGTGATCCTCACCAGACCACAGACGGGAGGACGACAGTGGACCGCAACGAGGTCGTGCTGGTGGGGAGGCTGTCCATGGCAGCCGAGGACAAGACGTTGCCGAGCGGCGACACCCTGACGAAATGGCGCCTGGTCGTACGACGGCGCCGCCGTCACAAGCGAGGTGAGGCTCTGACGGACAGCATCCCGTGCGTGACCTTCGACCCCGAGACGGCCGCCTTCGTTCGCAGTCTCGATCTCCAGGACACCCTGGAGGTCATGGGCGCCTTTCGTTGCCGCATCTACGGCCCGGCCACCGCCAAGGTTTGGCGTTACGAGGTGGAGGTGTTCACTGCCAAGGCAGTAGAGGAGGCGACGTGCCCGGTTCCCGAGGTGACGCCCGTGGACCTCGTCACCCGGCCACCCCGTGCGGTGGCATCCCTCGCTCGAGCGGGCTGAATCCCCACTCCGTAGCGCCGTGGCCATGGTCCCGGGCGCCTGATTCACCTGCGGCCCTCCTCAGGACGCCGCGTCCGGAGGCTCGTGATCAGGTCCCTGTGAGGCCGGTGGCGCGGTTCCTGCGGATGAGCGGGGAGGTCAGTCGATGGCGAAGGTGCGCAGGACGAGGCCGGTGCGGGGCTTGGGGCCGAAGGAAGTGGACTTGCGGGGCACCCGTTCGCCGCTGGCGGCCACGGCCAGCACGTCCTCGACGGCGAGAGGCTTGAGGATCACGGCCGTGCCGCCCATGCTGACGGCCAGCCGGGCAGCGGCCTCCGCGTCGTGGTGCACCACGCGTACGGCCTGTTCGTCATCCCGCATGCCCCACACCCGCGGCATGACGAACTCCGTCAGGATCGAGGTGTTCAGGGAGTTCCATCGGTCGGAGCGGTCGGCGGGCATCGCGAGGGCGAGCTGCACCGGGTCAGGATTGGTCAGCAGGTGGCAGCCGCCCTCGCCGGCGATCAGAAAGGCCGGTTCCGGGGCGGCGTCGAGCGCGGCCAGGCCCTCGGTGAGGGTCGGGTGGTCCTGTACGCGCCACGAACCCTTGGCCCTGGCGGCCGCCTCGTCCAGCGGCAGGCCTGGGACGACCCGGTGGATGGCCTTCAGGTCGGGCGGGTACGCGGAGGAGTCGACGAGCAGCGCCAGCCCGAAGTCCCACGGGCCCAGCGCCCGCTCGTCGGCCGAGCCCGAGGCGCCGGGCGGCGACGAGGCGGCGACGTCCAGGGGGCTGGGCTGAGACGTCGCGCGCGCGGCGTGCTCCTGACGTTGGAGTACGCGATATGTCGCGTACCTGTGGTGACCATCGGCGATGAGGGCCTGGCGGCTGCGGAGGTCGGCGTTGACGGCGTCGATCTCCGCCTGGTCCGTGATCGCCCAGAGGCGGTGGTCGAGGCCGTCCTCTGTCCGGGCGCTCACCAGCGGCGCACGGTTCACGGCCACCTCGTCCACCAGGGTGGTGGCCGTGCTCTGGGCGCCGTCGTACAGGAGGAAGATCGGTTCCAGGTTGGCCTGGGTGGTGCTCATGAGCGCGAGACGGTCGGCGACCGGGCCGGGCAGCACGTCCTCATGAGGCAGGATGATGCGGCGCGCGGGGTCAGTGAGGGCCACGTCGCCGATGATCCCGCGTTGCAGCACGCCGGGGCCGCTCTGCTCGTACACGTAGAGCGCCGGGCGTTCGTCCGATGCCAGCACGCCGGAGTCGAGCCAGGCGCGCAACGTGTCCCGGGCCTCGACATACCTCTCTTCGAGGGGCTTGTCGGACCGGCTGGCGGGGGAAGGGTCAGAAGACGCGCCACCGGACGTGGGCGGAAACGATGGCGACGCGCCGGGAAGGATGAGGCGGACGACATTGTTGGGATGTGCGTTGAGGAGTACGCGGACGTCGCCGTCGGAGATCAGATCGTAGGGCGGGGAGGTCACCCTGGCGGGCTCGTCGACAGTGAAACGGACGCCACGGAAGGGCCGCAGCACCAGTCCATCGGGTACCGGCAGTTCATGAATCCCCATACCGGGCATGCTCCCATAAAGATCCGAGTCTTCCGGAAATCCCCACACCTCAGCCGTTCCGAGATCGCGGTGTCCAGCGGATCCGTCGTCTGCAGAAGGAGGCCTCACGCATGGTCCAAGGACGAAACGTCCACGATGATTCCCCTGGAGCCCCAGAGGGGGACGTATACGAGTGGTATCAGCGGGGGGTGAAGCTGCTCCGCGAAGGTAGTCCCGCGGCTGCCGCGGCCCTGCTCGAGCGTGCCGCGACGGCCGAGCCCGACTCCCGTAGCATCCGTGAGGCTCTGGCCCGGGCGCAGTTCAACTCGCGGCAGTATTCTGACGCCGCCGCGAGCTTCCGCCAGATCGTGGACGCCAATCCGGCGGAGGACTACGCCTATTTCGGGCTTGGCCTGGCGTTGTGGCGGACGGGCGATGTGGAGGGAGCCCAGGAGCCCCTCGCGATCGCCGTGGCCATGCGCCCGGACGAGGGCCACTACGTGTCCGCTTTGAAGAGCGTCCGCGCCACCTTGCGTGCCCGCCGCGAGATGTGACCTGCGCTACTTAAGGTGAAGTCCGCTTCATGTGAGATGGCGGGCAGGAGCGCTGTACGGCTCGCCAAGGCCGTGGTGGATCTCGTACGCGCGTCTTCGGCGGCGAAATCGCCGAACGGTTCCGTCCGTGCTGGGGTGAGATCGGGCTGTGCTGGGGTGAGATCGGGTGGTTCGGACATGGTCGGCCTTCCTAGGGTGGGTAGGAGGTCCCCGACGCTAAGGTCTCACGCGACGTGAGAGCCGAACCGGAATGAGGCGCTGTGCTGATCGACGGTTATGACACCCTGCTGCTCGACCTCGACGGGGTCGTCTACCTGGGCGACCACGCGGTTCCCGGCACGCCTGAGGCGCTGGAGGCGGCACAGGGCACGGGTGTCCGCCTGGCGTACGTCACCAACAACGCCTCGCGCACCCCCGCGGTCATCGCCGGCCATCTGCGTAGGCTGGGCGTGCCGGCGACGGCCGACGACGTCGTAAGCTCCGCTCAGGCGGCCGCGCGGTTGGTCTCCGAACGGGTGCCACCGGGGTCGAACGTGCTGGTCGTCGGTGGGTCCGGCCTGCGGCTGGCGGTGCGAGACAGGGGTCTTCGGCCGGTGACCACGGCGCTGGACGCGCCCGCCGCGGTGGTGCAGGGTTTCGCGCCGGGACTCTCCTACGGGCTGTTGGCGGAGGGCGCGCTGGCGGTGCGGCAGGGAGCGCTGTTCGTCGCGTCCAACGGCGACCACACCATGCCCACCGGCCGCGGTGAGCTACCGGGCAACGGCTCGATGGTGCGGGTGATCGCCACGGCGACGGGCGTGGAGCCGTTGTACGCGGGCAAGCCCGACCCGCCGCTGCACCGGGAGTCGGTGATCCGCACCGGGGCCCGCCGGCCGCTGGTCGTGGGCGACCGGCTGGACACCGACATCGAGGGGGCGGTCAACGCGGGCGTGGACGGCTTGGTGGTGCTCACCGGAGTGGCGACACCGCTCGACCTGCTCACTGCCGGTCCCCGGCAGCGGCCGACGTACTTGTCGGAGGATCTGTCGGCGCTGCTCGAGCCCTACCCGGAGGTGCGGCACGGCGGTTGCGGCGGTTGGCGGGCCCGCTGGGTGGACGGCGTGCTGCGACTGGAGGGCGACGGGAGCCGGATCGACGGCCTGCGTGCCGCCTGTGACGCCGCGTGGGCGGCGGCGGGAGCCGGACGGGCGGAGGAGGACGCGGTCAAGCACGTGCTCGACCGCGTCGCGTGACGGCGGCTCGGCTCGGGCGGCGCGTTCAGCGGTCTGGCGGGCGAACTGCAAGGAGCCCCCGGTGCCCGCAGTCCACGGTGCCCGCAGTCCACGGTGCCCGCAGTCCACGGTGCCCGCAGTCCACGGTGCCCGCAGTCCACGGTGCCCGCAGTCCACGGTGCCCGCAGTCCACGGTGCCCGCAGTCCACGGTGCCCGCAGTCCACGGCCGGCAGTGGCGCCGATGAGGAGACCCAGGTGTTCGCCCGTCGCCAAACAGTTGATGAAGTCACTGAATATCCGCGAGGCGACTCAGGTCAGCGGGCCGTCAGATCAGACGACGCAGGCGCAGCAGGTCGCCGAAGCTCGCGTCGATCTTCACCTTGCCCCCGAGCAGCGCGCGGGCCAGGTCGAGCTCCCCGTTGACCATCGACACGAGATCGTCGCTGCCGATCGTCAGCCTGACGTCAGCGGATCTGCCGTCCGTGGGAGGTTCCTCAAGAAACGGGTCAAGTCCGTCGTGGTGCAGGCGGCCGTAGAACGTCACGGCAAGGTCGGGAATTCGGCAACTGACCGTGCGCTCGACCACGTGCCTGGCCCGGTCCTGCTCGTCGATCTCGTCGAACTGGGCGACGAGCTTGGCCAGTGCCGCCCGGCACTCCTCGACGCTTGCCATGGTGCCCATCCTTTCTGACCTCTGGGACGTAGCGTTCCACATCAATCGCGGCCGCCATGACCCTTCAACGTCTGACACGCCTGCCAAGGTGCCGGGCGCTCCCGAGAGGCGTTACCGTCGTGTCATGAGTGCGCTGCCGGAGGAGACCGGCGACGAGCGGGTCGACGCCGTGCTCGACGGCCTCGGTCGTCTGGCCGGGCTGCCGGTGAGCGACCATGTGGCGGTGTTCGAGGAGGCGTTCTCCGGGCTTGAGGCCGCCCTCGCCGACGTGGACGACCAGTGAGCCGCCGGATCCGTCTGGACAGCGAGCTGGTACGACGGGGCCTCGCCCGGTCGCGTGAGCAGGCGGCCCAGCTCATCGAGGCCGGCCGGGTCTCCGTCGGCGGCCGTCGGGCGGGCAAACCGGCCACGCAGGTCGACACCGCCTCACCCATCGTCGTGGCCGAGTCTCCCGACGGGCCCGACTACGTCTCGCGCGGAGCCCACAAACTGCTCGGCGCGCTCAAGGCGTTCGAGAGCCTGACCGTCGAGGGCCGCCGCTGCCTCGACGCGGGCGCGTCCACCGGCGGTTTCACCGACGTGTTGCTGCGCGCGGGCGCCGCCCACGTGCTCGCCGTCGACGTCGGCTACGGTCAGCTGGCCTGGTCGCTGCGCACCGACGAGCGGGTCACCGTGATGGAACGGGTCAACGTCCGAGACCTCACCCCCGACATGGTCGGCGAGCCGCCCACGCTGGTCGTGGGCGACCTGTCGTTCATCTCGCTGCGGCTCGTGCTGCCCGCCCTGGCTGGCGTGGCCGCTCCGCGAGCCGACTTCGTGATGCTGGTCAAGCCGCAGTTCGAGGTGGGCAGGGAGCTCGTGGGAGCCGGCGGGGTGGTGCGCGACCCCGAGCTCAGGGCGGGAGCCGTGCGCGAGGCGGCGGGCAGCGCGGTCCGGCTCGGCCTGGAGGTGCGCGGCGTCACCGCCAGCCCTCTGCCGGGGCCCTCCGGCAACGTCGAATACCTCCTCTGGCTGGGCAAGGGCGAGGGCGCGCCGCCGGTCGCCGACCTCGAGGCCGAGATCCGGCGTGCCGTCGCGGAGGGGCCGCAATGAACCGGACCGTCCTGGTCACCGTGCACACCGGGAGAGAGGCGGCCGTCGACAGCGCCCGCCTGGTCATCAGCCGTCTGGTCGACGCCGGACTGACCGTCAGAGTGCTCGACCTGGAGGCGCCCGAGCTCGCCTGTCCGGGCGCCAAGGTGGTGCCCGGCGACGCCGACGCTGCCAAGGGCGCCGAAGTCATGATCGTGCTGGGCGGCGACGGCTCGCTGCTGCGCTCGGCCGAGCTCGCCCGCCCCACCCGCACGCCGCTGCTCGGCGTCAACCTCGGGCACGTGGGGTTCCTGGCCGAGGCCGAGGTGGCCGACCTCGCCGCGGCGGTCGACAGCGTCGTCGCCGGCCGCTACGACGTCGAGGAGCGCATGACGATCGACGTCCTGGCCCGGCAGAACGGGCAGGTCATCGCCGACACATGGGCGCTCAACGAGGCGACCGTGGAGAAGCGCGACCGCATGCTGGAGGTCGTGGCCGAGATCGACGGGCGGCCCCTGTCGCGCTGGGGCTGCGACGGGGTGATCTGCGCGACCCCGACCGGATCGACCGCCTACGCCTTCTCCGCCGGCGGCCCGGTGGTCTGGCCGGAGGTGGAGGCGCTGCTCATGGTGCCGATCAGCGCCCACGCGCTGTTCGCCAGGCCGCTGGTGGTCTCGCCGCGCTCCACGCTGGCCATCGAGATCCTGCCCGACACGCCCGGCGGGGTGCTGTGGTGCGACGGGCGACGCCGTTTCGACCTGCCGTCCGGCACCCGGGTGGAGGTCCGCAGGGGCTCCGATCCCGTACGGCTGGCGCGATTGCACGGGGTGGAGAGCACCGGCGCGCCCTTCACCGACAGGTTGGTCGCCAAGTTCGAACTGCCCGTTCAGGGGTGGCGCGGAAGGGTGCGTCCCTGAGTGAATGAGCGGTGAGGCGCGTAGGATCATGCGCACAGGTGTTCGGAGCGACGGGAGTGGGCAGTGCGACCAAGGGTCGAGGAGGTCCGCATCCAGGGGCTCGGCGTCATCGATGAGGCCGTGCTCGAGCTTTCGCCGGGCTTCAACGTGGTCACCGGCGAGACCGGCGCGGGCAAGACGATGGTCGTCACCGGGCTCGG
The DNA here is from genome assembly GCF_059358955.1 of Nonomuraea sp. CX421. Lineage (NCBI taxonomy): Bacteria > Bacillati > Actinomycetota > Actinomycetes > Streptosporangiales > Streptosporangiaceae > Nonomuraea > Nonomuraea sp. CX421. The sequence goes on from NZ_JCADBK010000008.1 coordinate 11,673, forward strand.
GCTGCTGTTCGGTGGCCGGGCCGACCCGTCGCGCATCAGGCCGGGCGCCGACAAGGCCACCGTCGAGGGCACGCTCGTCATCGAGACCGGCGGCCGGGTGGCCCAGCAGGTCGAGGACCTCGGCGGCGACGTCGACGACGGCGAGCTCCTCATCTCCCGCACCGTCTCCGCCGAGGGCCGGTCGAGGGCCTGGCTCGGCGGTCGCAGCGTCCCTGTCGGCACCCTGACCTACCTGGCCGACGACCTGGTGGCGGTGCACGGCCAGATGGACCAGCAGCGCCTGCTCCAGCCCGCCAGACAGCGCGCCGCGCTCGACCGCTACGCGGGAAACGGCCTGGTCAAGCCGTTGCGTGCCTATACGCAGGCGTACAAACGGCACAAGCAGGTGAGCGCGCTGCTCGACGAGCTCACCACCCGGGCACGCGAGCGTGCCCACGAGGCCGACCGGCTCAGGTTCGGCCTGGAGGAGATCGAGAAGGTCGATCCCAAGCCGGGCGAGGATGTCGAGCTGCGCGGCGAGGAGGAGCGGCTCTCGCACGCCGACGCCCTGCGCGGCGCGGCCACGGGCGCCCACACGGCGCTGCTCGGCGACCCGATGGAGGCGGCGAGCGACGCCCGGGACGTGATCTCGCTGCTCGGTGAGGCGCGCGCGGCCGTCGAGGCGGCGGGCGACTTCGACGCGCAGCTGGCCGGGATGGCCGAGCGGCTGGCCGAGGCCGGCTACCTGATCTCCGACGTGGCCACCGATCTGGCCGCCTACGCCGAGTCGATCGAGGCCGACCCCGCCCGGCTGGCCGCCGTGCAGGAACGCCGGTCGCTGCTGTCCGGGCTGATCCGCAAGTACGGCGAGGACAGCGCCGGGGTGCTGGCCTGGGCGCGCGAGGCGGCGGCCCGGCTGGCCGACCTCGAGGGAGACGACGACCGCATCGAGGAGCTGACCCGCGAGCAGGAGGAGCTGACCGCGCAGCTCACCGAGCTGGCGGCCAAGCTGACCGCCGTGCGTGAGGCGGCCGCCGAGCGGTTCGGGCAGGCCGTCACCGAGGAGCTGACCGCGCTCGCCATGCCCCACGCCAGGGTCGTCGTCCAGCTCACCCAGGCCGCCGACTTCGGCCCCGAGGGCGTCGACGAGGTCGAGCTGCGCATGGCCGCCCACCCCGCCGCTCCGCCGCTGCCGCTCAACAAGGGCGCCTCGGGCGGCGAGCTGAGCCGGGTCATGCTCGCCATAGAGGTGGTGTTCGCCGGTGCCGATCCGGTGCCGACCTTCGTGTTCGACGAGGTCGACGCCGGAGTGGGCGGCAAGGCCGCGGTCGAGATCGGCCGCAGGCTGGCCCGGCTGGCCCGCACCGCGCAGGTCGTGGTCGTCACCCACCTGCCGCAGGTCGCCGCCTTCGCCGACCAGCACCTCGTGGTCGAGAAGGCCGGTGACGGCAGCGTCGTGCGCAGCGGCGTGCTGGCGCTCGACCATGAGGGCAGGGTCCGCGAGCTGTCCCGCATGCTGGCCGGACTGGAGGATTCCGAGCTGGGCAGGGCACATGCCGAAGAACTCCTCGGGCTGGCCGCGGCAGACCGGTGATCCGATGTGACATAGCGGACACACCGCGTACTGAATGGCCTCCCCGCCGTTTCACTCTGGCAGGATGGTCATGATGAAGGTTCCGGGGAGCAGAATGCCGGGCCTCCGTGCGAAGAAGGTCGCGGACCTTCCCGGTGTCACGGCTGTGGCGAGAGTCGATCGGCGGACGAAGAGGCTGACCAAGCGCCTCCAGCCCGGTGAGATCGCGATCATCGATCACGTCGACGTGGACCGGGTCAGCGCGGAGGCTCTCGTCGCGTGTGGTGTCGCGGCCGTGGTCAACGTGGCGGCGGGCATCAGCGGCCGCTATCCCAACCTGGGGCCACAGATTCTTGTCGAGGCGGGCGTGACGTTCGTCGACAACGCCACGCCGGAGCTGTTCGAACGTGTCCAGGACGGCGACGTCGTCCGCCTGCACGAGGGTGTCGTCTACCTTGACGACGAGCTCGCCGGCAAGGGCGACGAGCAGACGGCCGAGGCCGTCGACGCGGCCATGGCCGAGGCCCGAGCCGGCCTCGCCGTGCAGATCGAGGCCTTCGCCGTCAACACCATGGAGTACGTCCGCGGCGAGGGCAAGCTGCTCATCGACGGCGTCGGGGTGCCCGACATCCGCACCCCGATGGAGGGCCGGCACGCCCTCATCGTGGTGCGCGGCTACCACTACAAGGAAGACATCGCGACGCTGCGCCCCTACCTTCGCGAATACCGGCCGGTGCTCATCGGCGTCGACGGCGGCGCCGACGCGCTGCTCGAGGCCGGCTATCTGCCCGACGTGATCGTGGGCGACTTCGACTCGGTCTCCACCAAGGCGCTCACCTGCGGCGCCGAGCTGGTCGTGCACGCCTACCGCGACGGCAGAGCTCCGGGCCTCGAACGGGTCCACCAGCTCGGTCGCGAGGCCGTGCTCTTCCCCGCCACCGGCACCAGCGAGGACATCGCCATGCTGCTGGCCGACGACAAGGGCGCCGAGCTGATCGTCGCCGTCGGCACCCACGGTACCCTCGAGGAGTTCCTCGACAAGGGCCGGTCCGGGATGGCCAGCACCTTCCTCACCCGGCTGCGCGTCGGCAGCAAGCTCATCGACGCCAAGGGCGTCAGCAGGCTCTATCGCAGCCGCATCTCCACGCCGCAACTGCTGTTGCTGGTGATCACGGCGCTGATCACCATGGGCGTGGCGCTCTTCCTGTCGCCGCTCGGCCAGACCTGGCTCAACGGCCTGCAGGACGTCTGGAACGCATTCATCTTCTGGTTGGTCGGACTCTTCTCGTGATCGATTTTCGCTATCACCTTGTCTCCATCGTCGCGATCTTCCTCGCGCTCGCCGTGGGCATCGTCCTGGGCACCACGCTGCTGCAGGAGCCCGCTCTCAAGTCGGCCGAGGAGCTGACCGCCCAGCTGGCCAAGACCAAGGAGGAGCTGCGCACCCAGGTCAACCTGCTGCAGGGCCGGGAAGCCGGCAACGACGCGTTCGTCAGCGAGCTCACGCCCAAGCTCGTCGCGGGCGAGCTCAACGGCGAGCACGTGCTGCTGATCGAGGCGCCGGGCTCCAGCTCCGCCAACCGCGAGGCGCAGCACCAGGTCCTCCTGCAGGCGGGAGCGGCGATCACCGGACGGGTGACGCTGACCGACAAATACCTCGACCCCGCCAACGCCGGCCTGATCGACGGGCTGGTCAACCAGCTCAAGCCCGCCGACATGGTGTTCACCGAGGGGGCCGCCACCTACGACAAGGCGTCCACCCTGCTCGCCGCCACGCTCATGACCACCGACCAGGGCCAGGCGGGCACCGCCAACCAGGCCACCGCGGCCGTGCTCGACGGCTTCGAGACCGGTGGCCTGCTCAGCGTCGACGACGAGCCCGAGAAGCGGGCCACCCTCGCCGTGATGTTCGCGCCGGAGGAGCCCTTCGAGGGCAAGTACGCCGCGGTCCAGGCCGGCGCCCTGGCCTCGCTCGCCGGCGGGCTCGACGCGGGCGGCAAGGGCACGGTGATGACCGGCAGCGGGAGCTCCGCGGTCGGCCCCGGAGGCGCGCTCACCACGGTCCGTGACGACGGCGACATCGCCAAGCGTGTCTCCACCGTCGATACTCCCGACATGCCGGCGGGCCAGATCGTGATCGTCTACGCTCTGCGGGAGCAGGCGCGCGGCGGCGTCGGCCAGTACGGCATCGGCGCCGGAGCCTCGGGGCCCATGCCCGCGCTGCCCACCTCGTCCCCGTCCCCCTCCAACGAGTCAGGGAGCTGACATGGCCCGTGGCCTGCTCTACGCACTCGCCGGCGCCGCTCTCGGCGCCGCCGCCGCCCGTGCCGCCTACACCGCGCTCACCCGCGGGCGCGGGCAGGGCGACCCCGGTGACCGCTGGACCCGCAAGAACCATCGGGGCGAGCCCATCACCCTCCTCGAAGGGCCCGCGTTCGTGGCCGGCTCGGGCGCCGCGCTCGCGTGCGCGCCCGGCCTCCCCACCCGGGTACGGCTGGCGGCGCTGCTCGCCGGGGGCGGCAGCGGAGCGCTCGGCGCCTACGACGACCTGTACGGCACGACGTCCTCCAAGGGATTCAAGGGACATCTGAGCGCGCTCACGCGTGGCGAGGTCACCAGCGGCGCGGTCAAGATCCTCGGCATCGGCGCCACCGGTCTCGGCGCCGCCGCGCTCGTCTCGACCGGCCCGGTCGACACCCTGGTCAACGGCGCCACCGTCGCGGGCGCCGCCAACCTGGCCAATCTCTTCGACCTGCGCCCCGGACGGGCGATCAAGGTCGGACTGCTCGCGGGCGGGCCGCTGCTGGCCGCCTCCCTCCTTCGTGACCGGCCGGTGAGCGCAGCCCTCACGGCGGTGCCCCTGGGGGCGGCCGCGGCGCTGCTGCCCGAAGACCTCGGCGAGCGGGCCATGCTCGGCGACGCCGGAGCCAACGCGCTGGGTGCCCTGCTCGGGCTCGCGGCCGTGACCGGGCTGGGCCGGCCGGGCAGGCTCGCGGTGCTCGGCACCGTCGTCGCGCTCACGGCCGCGGCCGAGAAGGTCAGCTTCACCAAGGTGATCGCGGGCAACCAGGTCCTCAACCGTCTCGACATGCTCGGCCGCCGCCCGGCCGCCGCCGTGTGACCGGACCTGGCTCGGCGGACCGGTCATCCGCGTGGCCTGCCAGGATGTCAGCGTGACCGGCTACAGGCGGGCGTCGTGACCTCGAGGCTGGCCCGTGGCGTGGCGGGTGGAGCCCTGCTCATCGGCGCGATCACCATCCTGGCGCGGGTCATGGGCTTCGCCAAGCAGTACGCCTTCGCCCAGACCGTGGGCACCAACTGCCTGGCCACCGCCTACGCCACCGCCAACCAGGTGCCCAACATCATCTTCGAGGTGGTGGTCGGCGGGGCTCTGGCCGGCGTGGTGGTCCCGGTCCTCGCGGGCGCGGCCGGCGCCGAGGCGCCGGCGGGGCGGGAGCGGGTGGAGTGGATCAGCTCCGCACTGATGACCTGGGTGGTCGTCGTGCTGGTGCCGCTCGGCCTGCTCACCGCGCTGTTCGCCGAGCCCGTCGCCGGCTTGTTCTTCGGCGACGCCCTGAAGGGGTGCGACGCCGGCGCGGTCACCGCCGTCGCCACCCGCATGCTGGTGGTGTTCGCCCCCCAGATCCCTCTGTACGGCGTGGCGGTCGTGCTGTACGGCGTGCTCCAGTCACACCACCGCTTCGCCTCGCCCGCCCTGGCGCCCCTGGTGTCCAGCGTGGTCGTCATCGTCGCCTACCTGGTGTTCGTCCCGCTCAGCGGTGGCGACACCGACCCGGGCGCCGTGCCCTCGGCCGAGCTGGCCCTGTCCGTCGGCACCAGCCTCGGCGTACTGGCGCTCGTGCTCACCGTGATCGGCCCAACGGCCGGGCTCGGTCTGCGCTGGCGGCCCACGCTGCGTTTCCCCGAGGGCGTCGCGAGGCAGGTGCGCAGGCTGGCGCTGGCCGGGGTCGCCGCGCTGCTCGCCCAGCAGGCAGCGATGATCGTGGTGCTGCTGCTGTCCAACAACGTCATCGGCAACGGCGCGATCGTGGTCTACAACTACGCGTGGGCGATCTACCTGGTGCCCTACGCCGTGCTCGCCGTGCCCATCGCGACCAGCGCCTTCCCGCGCCTGTCCGCGCGGGCGGAGGCGGCGGACAGCGATGGCTTCGTCACGCTGGCGGCGGGCACCACGCGGGCGGTGGTGCTGGTGTCCGGGCTCGCCGCCGGGGTGCTGGCCGCCGTCGCCGGGCCGGGCGCCGTGGTGTTCCTCGGTTTCAAGAGCGACGTGCCGGCCGCCGACTTCGCCCGGGCCGTCGCGTTGTTCGCGCCCGGCCTCATCGGCTACGGGCTCATCGCGCACCTGACCCGGGTCCTCTACGCCGCCGGAAAGAGCCGGGCCGCGGCGACCGGCACCGTGGCGGGCTGGCTCGTCGTCATGGCCGCGCAGGTCGTCTTCGTGCCGGCCTTCCCCGACGGCTGGAAGATCGCCGGGCTGGCGCTCGGCATGACGGTGGGCATGACCGTGGGAGGCGGACTGCTGCTGGCATCCGTCGTGTCCGCCCGGGGACGCGGGACGGCGAAGGGACTGGGCCGGGCCGCCGTGGCCGCCGTGGCGGGCGGCGGCGCCGCCTACCTGGCCGGCGCCGCCGTGGTGGCCTGGATCGGCGCGCGCGGCATCTGGCCCAACATGGGCGCGGTCGTCCTGGCCGCGATCGTGGCGACGGCCGCCGGAGGGCTGGTCGTCGCGCTGGTGGACCGGGCCGACGCCCGGGCGGTGGCCCGTCGGCTCACGCGCGGCGGTCCGTCGCGCGGGCCGGGCGGGATCTGAGAGAAAGGAACTCCTGTGCGGGTGGCATTCGTGCTGGGCACCACGTCCGGCGGCACGGGCAGGCACGTCCACATGCTGGTGGAGGGGCTGGTCCGGCGCGGCCACCAGGTGCTGGTCGTCGGGCCGCGCAGCGTCGAGGAGCGTTTCTCCTACACCGGCGCGGGCGCCCGCTTCGCCGAGGTGACCGTCTCGGACCGGCCGCATCCGTTCAACGACGCGCGGGCGGTGCTCGCCATCAGGCGGCTGACCCGTGGCGCCGACGTCGTGCACGCCCACGGCCTGCGGGCCGGTGCGCTCGCGGCGCTGGGCCGCCGCTCTCCCCGGCGCGGCTCGTCCCGGGCGGTCGCGGCGCGGGCGCCGCTGGTCGTCACGCTGCACAACGCGCTCACCGCAGGCGGGCTCATCGGGCTCGTCTACGGGCTGCTGGAACGCGTCGTGGCCGGGCGAGCCGACCGGGTGCTCGTCGTCTCGCCCGATCTCGGCGAGCGGATGGCCGCTCTCGGGGCCCGCGACGTGCGAGCCGCCGTGGTGCCCGCGCCCCCGCCGCCGCCCGCGCGGCGCGGCCCCGAGGAGGTGCGGGCCGAACTGGGCGCCGGGCGGCGTCCCGTCCTGCTGACCATCGCCAGGCTCGCGCAGCAGAAAGGCCTCGACACCCTGCTCGACGTCGCGCGCGGCCCGTGGCCGGACGACGACCCGGAGCGGTCGCCCCTGTTCGTGGTGGCGGGGGAGGGGCCGCTGTGGGAGCCGCTGCAGGCCAGGATCGACGCCGAGCGGCTGCCCGTGACGCTCCTCGGCAACCGTGACGACGTGCCCGACCTGCTCGCCGCCGCCACCGCGGTGGTGGCGACCGCCCGGTGGGAGGGGCAGCCGCTCAGCCTCAGCGAGACGCTCATGGTGGGCAGGCCGGTGATCGCGACCGAGGTGGGCGGGATTCCGGACCTGCTCGGCGGTGCCGGCGTGCTGGTCCCGTACGGGGACGTCGAGGCGCTGCGCCGTGCCGTACAGGAGCTGGTTGGGGATCCGGGGGTGGTGGAGAGGATGGCGGAGGCGTCCGCGCGGCGCGGCGCTGAACTGCCGGACGCGGATGACGCGGTGGAGAGAATTATGTCCGATTATGGACAGGAAGATCGCACGAAGGATTAGGCGAGGGTTAAGCGTTCTCGTATACTGCGTGCGTTAAGGGAGGGGAGTATCCCTTCGCGGCAGCCTCGTCATCACGGTGTAGCCCCGCTCCACGGGGCCCCCGGGGCTGCCGGTCCGCGTGTTCGGCGGGCGGGAGAGACCTCCGGCAGTTTTTTCTCGCATGCCGGAGGTTTAGTCACGTGAGCGTACCCTTGTGGGCTTGGATCGCCGTGATCGGCGGTCTGCTGGTCATCCTCGCCGTCGATCTGTGGATAGTCGACCGGGGCGAGGCCCGCGAATTCTCGATGCGGCAGGCCGGTTACTGGGTCACGTTCTACATCACGCTGGCCGCCGCCTTCGGCGTGGTGCTCTGGATGACGGCGGGTGCCGCCAAGGCGGGTGAGTTCTTCGCCGGTTACATCACTGAATACAGCCTGAGTGTCGACAACCTGTTCATCTTCTTCATCATCATGAGCCGGTTCGCGGTGCCGAAGGCCTACCAGCACAAGGTGCTGCTCATCGGCATCCTGCTCGCGCTGGTCATGCGCGGCATCTTCATCGCCCTCGGCGCCGCCGCCCTCGAGCGGTTCAGCTGGCTGTTCTACGTGTTCGGTGTGTTCCTCATCTACACCGCGGTCAACATCGTGCGCGGGCACATGAAGGGTGACGACGAGGGGGACTTCAACGAGAACGTGCTGCTCAGGTGGGTGCGCAAGGCGTTCCCGACGACCGAGGGATACGTCGGCTCCAAGATCACCGTGAAGATCGACGGCAAGCGCATGGTCACGCCCATGCTGATCGTGATGATCGCCATCGGCTCCACCGACCTGTTGTTCGCGCTCGACTCGATTCCGGCGATCTTCGGCCTCACCACCGACCCGTTCGTGGTGTTCACCGCCAACGCGTTCGCCCTGATGGGCCTGCGTCAGCTGTACTTCCTGCTCGGCGGGCTGCTGCAGCGCCTGGTTTACATCAGCTACGGTCTCGCGTTCATCCTCGGGTTCATCGGGGTTAAGCTGATATCGGAGGCCTTGCACGCCAGTGGGGTTTCCTGGGCGCCCGAAATCCCCATCTGGTTGTCGCTCACTGTCATCGGCAGCACCATGGTCATCACCACTGTGGCCAGCTTGGTCAAGGCCCGCGCAGACGCGCGCAGGAGCGAGGAAAGCAGCCCTACCAGGGGCTAGCTAAATGGCTTTCGAGGCGCTTTGCTTGTGTAGTTCCGCCGTGTAATAGTTGCTGACCCCGTAACATCACGGCAAAGCGCCCAGTCCAGCCACCACCAAAGGTTGTCCGTGTCAGACGATTCTGCCCAGTCGAACCGCCTCAGACTCGCGCGCGGGGTGTCCCCGTGGCTCATCCCCACGGTGGCCGCGGCGGCCGCCACCGCGTTGCTGACGCGCCGGGACCGGCGATGGGCGCTCGCGGCGCTGCCGCTGGGCGCGCTCACCGGCGGCATGCTCTGGTTCTTCCGTGACCCCGACCGCACGCCAGGCGAGGGGCGCGTCCTGTCGCCGGCCGACGGGGTCGTGCAGAGCATCGACCCCTGGCCCGACGGCCGCATCCGTGTCGCGATCTTCATGAGCCCGCTGAACGTGCACGTCAACCGTGCCCCTCTTGCGGGAAATGTCCTGTCCGTGCAGCATGTGGCGGGTGGCTTCCTGCCGGCTTTCAACAAGGACAGCGACCAGAACGAACGCGTGGTGTGGCATTTCGACACCGCGCTCGGTGACATCGAGATGGTGCAGATCGCGGGCGCGGTGGCGCGCAGGATCGTGCCGTATCTGAGCGCGGGCGCCAAAGTCGCGCAGACCGACCGCATCGGCCTCATCAGGTTCGGTTCCAGGGTCGACATCTACCTTCCCGAAGGGATCTCTCCCGCGGTGTCCGTGGGCGAGAAGACGATTGCGGGGGTGACCAGAATTGACCACGGCTGATGCCGGCAGTTGGCAGGAGGAAGAGGAAGAACTCCGGGGCCCGGTCGGAAAGGCGTTCCGGCTCTCGGCCGCCGACTCTCTCTCCCTGGGCAACGCCCTCTGCGGTTTTCTCGCGGTCTGTGTTCTGGCCTCCTCCGCCATCCAGTCGCTCAAGGACGGCGGTGACTTCACCCCCGCGCCGAGCTACTTCGCGACCGCGGTGGTGCTGCTGTTGATCGGTGCCACCTGTGACCTGTTCGACGGTCTGGTCGCGCGCCGGTTCCGTGCCTCCGCGATGGGCGCCGAGCTCGACAACCTCGCCGATGTGATCAGTTTCGGGTTCGCTCCCGCGTTCATGGTCGTGATCTGGGGCGGCTTCACGCACCAGGTGCCGTTCGTCGCGGTGCTGGCCGCCGCGGGTGCCGTGCTCGTCGCGGGAGTCGTACGCCTGGCCAGGTTCGCCTGTGTCAAGACCAAGAGCGGCGACTTCATGGGGCTGCCCATCCCGATGGGCGCCATGACCGTGATCTCCATCGTGCTGCTGTTCGAGCCCAGCATCTACGCGCTGCTGGCGGTGCTCGGCGTCGCCTGGCTGATGGTCAGCCGCATCGAGTATCCCAAGCCCAAGGGGCAGCTCGCCGCGGTCGTCCTCGGATGGATCATGGTGAACGTCGCATTCCTCGCCTTCTGGGTGGCGCGGCCGGAGGGTGGTGACCTGCCCATCATGATCGGCGCCTCCATGCAGATCGCGTTGGTGGCGGCGATCCCGCTCCGGATGCTGTTCTACAAGCGGTCGCAGCGCAGGGAAGCCGAGCGGGTCATCAGCAACTAAGGCGATTTTTCGGCCTTCTTCGGCTTTGATGGAGCCATGTCGGCCATGCCGCGCGAGCACACGCGCACGTACTTCCTCGGCAAACTGGCCCAGGAGCTCGAAGCCCGCGGGCTGACCGCCATTCTGCGCGCTCATCCGCCCGCGCTGCGGATCAGCGACCCGGACACCGCGATCCTCGCCGAGACCGTCGACTGCGTGCCGCTGGCCGACGGATGGTTCTACCGCTGGTCGTGGGGCGAGGTCGTCGGGCTCGCCGACGACCCCGCGCTCGCGGCCCAGCGGATCGCCAAGGTCCTCGCCGGGCGCTGAGCTACCAGCCCCGCTCCTTCCACTCCTGGAGCGAGGGGCGCTCGGCGCCGAGCGTGGTGTCCTTGCCGTGGCCCGGGTAGACCCAGGTCTCGTCGGGCAGCCGGTCGAAGACGCGCTCCACCACGTCGGTGTAGAGCTGGGTGAAACGCTCGGGGTCGTTCCACGTGTTGCCCACCCCGCCGGGGAAGAGCGAGTCGCCGGTGAACAGGTGCAGGTCGGAGCCGCCCCCGTCGTAGAGCAGCGCGATCGCGCCCGGCGTGTGACCGCGCAGGTGGATCACCTCAAGGGTGACCACGCCGACCGTGATGCGGTCGCCGTGCTCCACGGTCCGGTCGGCAGGCAGCGGCAGCGCGGCCGCGTCGAGCGGATGCACGAGCACCTTGGCGCCCGTCACCTTGACCACCTGCTCCAGCGCCTGCCAGTGGTCGCCGTGCTGGTGGGTCGTGACCACCGAACTGATCGGCTGGTCGGAGATCAGGGCCAGCAGCCGGTCGGCCTCCGCGGCCGCGTCGATGAGCAGCCCGTCGCCGGTCTCGACACAGCGCAGCAGGTAGGCGTTGTTGTCATAAGGCCCGACTGCCAGCTTGTAGATCGTCAGCTTGGCCAGCTCGCGGACGTCGGCGGGACCGCCGACCTGGACGTCGCCTGTGTAGGTCATGGATAGTCCTTCGGGGGCGTCTCGGGCAGATCAGCGGGAGCGAGCGTCGTCAGCCACGGCGGCGGCGCCGGGACGGTCGCCGGGCCGGGCCCGGACCGTTGCCCCGCCAACACCAGCCTAACCCCCCGCCCGTCGGACCTGCCCGTGAGCCAGGCCAGTAGGTCGGCCCGCAGGCCTTCCACCGCCGGTCCGTCGCCGAGTCCCCGCCAGGTGCCGGCCGGCGTCCCGTCCGCGCTGAGCATCCTGATCTCGCTGACCGGGCTTCGCTCGTACGGCCACGTCCGCAGGCAGTCGTGCAGCTCACGCGTGACGAACGGCCCGGACCAGTCGGCCGGCCCGAAGCCGGCGTCGAGGTCGACGTGGTGCATGCCGATCTCGCGCAGCCGCCTGACCAGGATGTACCAGGCGGGATGCGACGTCGGGCGCAGGCCGGCGACCGGTGCGGACCAGGCCTCCCCGGGCAGCCCGTCGATGGCCGCGGTCAGGCGGGCGGCGCTGTCCTCCAGATCCGCCAGCTGCTCGGCGGCCCCCCGGCCGGATCCGGCCTCGATCCCGGCCTGCCTGGCCTCGGGGGTCGCGTACTGTGGTGTCTTGACGCCGGTCCTGGCCCAGGTGAGCAGGTTGACGTGGCTGTCGGCGTTCCGGGCCACGTGGGTCAGGACGTGCCCTCTCGTCCAGCCGGGGAGACGGGAGGGGGCGGAGACGTCGCCGTCGGACAGGGTCGCCGCCGTGGCCAGCAGGTGGTGGGTGGCCACGGCCAGCTCGGCTTGCAGCGCAGGAATAACTGTCATGCCAGATATTTCATCACCTGTGGTGGAGCGTTGGCCCTGGCATAAAAGGCCAGGTCATGCGGTTGACTGGAGAAGGCATCCTGCCGGGGTGGCGGGAGGCCGTAACCTGAGAGGGACGGATTTTCGGAGGGTGGACAGCGACCCGCCGAAATTGTCGGAGCCCCCGTCTACCATCCCCGTGGACCTATCCGCCTCTTCGACATCGGGATCACCGTGGCAGACCGCCTGATCGTGCGTGGTGCACGAGAACACAATCTCAAGGACGTCTCACTCGACCTCCCGCGAGACGCTCTGATCGTTTTCACCGGCCTGTCCGGCTCGGGCAAGTCGAGCCTGGCCTTCGACACGATCTTCGCCGAGGGGCAGCGTCGTTATGTCGAGTCGCTCTCCGCCTACGCCCGTCAGTTCCTCGGCCAGATGGACAAGCCCGATGTCGACTTCATCGAGGGCCTGTCGCCCGCGGTCTCGATCGACCAGAAGGCCACCAGCAAGAACCCACGGTCGACGGTCGGCACGATCACCGAGGTCTACGACTACCTGCGGCTGCTCTGGGCGCGCATCGGCAAGCCGCACTGCCCGGTCTGCGCCCGCCCGATCGCCAGGCAGACGCCCGAGCAGATCGTCGACAGGGTGATGGACCTCGAGGAGGGCACGCGCTTCCAGGTGCTGGCCCCCGTCATCAGGGGCCGCAAGGGCGAGTACGGCGAGCTGTTCCGTGAGCTGCAGACCAAGGGCTTCGCCCGGGCCAGGGTCGACGGCACGGTCGTGCGGCTGGAGGAGCCGCCGGTCCTGAAAAAGTACGAGAAGCATGACATAGAGGTCATCGTCGACCGCCTGTCGGTCAAGGAGTCGGCCCGGCGCAGGCTCACCGACTCGGTCGAGACCGCCCTGCAGCTGTCCGGCGGCACGATCACGCTGGAGTTCGTCGACCTGCCCGAAGACGATCCTGGCCGGGAGCGCTTCTACTCCGAGCACCTCTACTGCCCCTACGACGACCTGTCGTTCGAAGAGCTCGAACCGCGCTCGTTCTCGTTCAACTCGCCGTTCGGCGCCTGTCCCGAGTGCACCGGCCTCGGCACCAAGATGGAGGTCGACCCCGACCTGGTCGTGCCCGACCCCGAGCGCGCGCTCGGCGAGGGCGCGCTCCATCCCTGGTCCGGCGGTCACACCAGCGAATACTTCGCCAGGCTGATCGAGGCGCTCGGCCACGCCATGGGCTTCACCCTCGACACGCCCTGGGAGAAACTGCCGAAGAAAGCGCAGAAGTCGCTGCTGTTCGGCCACGACGAGCAGGTCCACGTCCGCTACAGCAACCGCTACGGTCGTCAGCGTTCCTACTACACCACCTACGAGGGCGTCATCCCGTGGGTGCAGCGCAGGCACGCCGAGGCCGAGAGCGACTCCTCGCGCGACCGGTTCGAGGGCTACATGCGGGAGATCCCGTGCCCGGTCTGCCGGGGCGCCAGGCTCAAGCCGGTCTCGCTCTCGGTCACCGTCGCCGACCGGTCGATCGCCGAGGTGTCGGCCATGTCGATCGGCGAGTGCGCCGAGTTCCTGGCGGCGCTCAAGCTGTCCGACCGCGACATGCAGATCGCCGAGCGGGTGGTCAAGGAGATCAACGCCCGGATGGGCTTCCTGCTCGACGTCGGTCTCGACTACCTCACCATGGACCGGGCGGCCGCCACGCTGGCCGGCGGCGAGGCGCAGCGCATCCGGCTGGCCACGCAGATCGGCTCCGGTCTGGTCGGCGTCCTCTACGTGCTCGACGAGCCGTCGATCGGCCTGCACCAGCGCGACAACATGCGGCTGCTCGACACGCTGGTCAGGCTCCGCGACATGGGCAACACGCTGATCGTCGTCGAGCACGACGAGGACACCATCGCCGCCGCCGACTGGGTGGTGGACATCGGTCCCGGCGCGGGCGAGCACGGTGGTCAGGTCGTCGTCTCCGGCACGGTCCAGGACCTCCTGCGCAGTGAGGAGTCGATGACCGGCCAGTACCTGTCGGGCCGCCGGAGCATTCCGATCCCCGCCAAGCGCCGCAAGCGCGACAAGAAGCGGCAGATCACGGTCAAGGGGGCGCGCGAGCACAACCTCAAGGGCGTTGACATCGACTTCCCCCTCGGGGTCTTCACCGCGGTCACCGGTGTGTCCGGATCGGGCAAGTCGACACTGGTCAACGACATCCTCTACACCGCGCTGGCCAAGGAGCTCAACGGCGCCCGTGCGGTGCCCGGGCGCCACTCGCGGATCAACGGCATGGATCTGGTCGACAAGGTCGTCCACGTCGACCAGTCGCCGATCGGGCGCACCCCGCGCTCCAACCCGGCGACCTACACCGGCGTGTTCGACCACGTCCGCAAGCTGTTCGCGGCCACCGCCGAGGCCAAGGTCCGCGGTTACCAGCCCGGCCGGTTCAGCTTCAACGTCAAGGGCGGCCGCTGCGAGGCGTGCGCCGGCGACGGCACGATCAAGATCGAGATGAACTTCCTGCCCGACGTCTACGTCCCGTGCGAGGTCTGCCACGGCGCCCGCTACAACCGCGAGACGCTGGAAGTCCACTACAAGGGCAAGACGATCTCCGAGGTCCTCGACATGCCCATCGAGGAGGCGCTCGCGTTCTTCGAGGCGATCCCGGCGATCAAGCGGCACCTGCAGACCCTCAACGACGTCGGCCTCGGCTACGTCCGCCTCGGGCAGCCCGCCACGACGCTGTCCGGTGGCGAGGCGCAGCGCGTCAAGCTCGCCTCCGAGCTGCAGCGCCGCCAGACCGGGCGGACGATCTACGTGCTCGACGAGCCGACCACGGGGCTCCACTTCGAGGACATCCGCAGGCTGCTCGGCGTGCTCGGCCGGCTGGTCGAGGGCGGCAACACGGTGATCGTCATCGAGCACAACCTCGACGTCATCAAGACGGCCGACTGGGTCCTCGACATGGGCCCGGAGGGCGGTTCCAGGGGAGGCACGCTGGTCGCTGCCGGCACCCCCGAGGAGATCGCCCTGGTCGAGGAGAGCCACACCGGCCGCTTTCTGCGCAAGATCCTGGAGATCTAGCGGCCCCCGTACGAGATCGTGACGCCGCCCGAGCCGGCCGACGAGGCGGGCGGCGTCCCGGCTCCTCGGGCACCACTCGGCCGTGCGCCACCCGATTCCGGGACCGAGGGGTGCCGCCCATAAAGTGAGGCGTGAAACTCCCTGACCTGCAGGGGATCAGGGCTGATGGGGGAGGGCCGGCATCACATGAGGAGTTCGGAGCGGGGCTTCGCCATGCCCGAGATCGGGCGGCGTCAGGCACTGGGAGTGGCCGGAGTGGCGGCGTGTGGCCTGGCGCTGGCCGGCTGTGGCGCGGACGCCGCCGAGCCGGAGCGAGCCCAGGGCATCAAGGGCCAGGTCATCGCCAAGACGGCCGACGTGCCCGTCGGCGGCGGCACGGTCGTCGATCGGTGGAGGATCGTGGTCACCCAGCCCACCGAGGGGGTCTACAAGGCGTTCAGCGCGGTGTGCCCGCACCGCGGCTGCGCGGTCGGCCTGCCCAAGGACAACGTCATGACCTGCCCGTGCCACGGCAGTGAGTTCGCGGCCGACACCGGCAAGGCCCTCACGGGCCCGGCGACCGGCCAGTTGACGGCCTACCAGGTCAAGGTCGAGGGCGACGGCATCGTGGTGGTGTGAACCGGTAATTGTGCGTGGTTCCCGGGATCGGCTCACGGCAGGCTGAACCAGCCTGAGGGCGCTGGCCGTACCTGTAGTGAGACCCGAACCTGGGAGGACCGACCATGACCGAAACGACGCGCCGGACAGTGGTGCTCGGAGCCGGAAGCGCGGGGCTCGCCGCGGTGCTGACCGCGTGTGCGAGCTACGGCGATCCCGCGACACAGGCGAGTGCTGAGCCTCTGCCCGAGGAGCCGTCGTCCGCGGCGCCGAAGAAGAAGGCGAGGGCGAAGCCGCTGGCCGCCACCTCCGACATTCCCTCGGGTGGCGGGAAGATCTTCGAGAGCCAGAAGGTGGTCGTCACCCAGCCACAGGAGGGTGAGTTCAGGGCGTTCAGCGCGGTGTGCACCCACCAGGGCTGCACGGTGGCCAGTGTCTCCAACGGGACGATCAACTGCCCGTGCCACGGCAGCAAGTTCGACATCGCCGACGGATCGGTGGCCGGTGGACCCGCCGGCGATCCGCTGCCCGAAAAGAAAATCAAGGTGGACGGCGACACGATCATGCTCGCTTGAGGCGTCTTTCATGAATTTCTCACCTGCGTGCGGTTTCGTGGTCGCATGGCAGATGACCTTCAGAGCCGCCGGGCGGTGATCGCGGGTGTGGGCGCCGGTGGCCTGGCGCTCGCGCTCACCGCCTGCGGGGCGGACACCGACACTCCGGACGACGCGGTTGCGGCCGGTCCGGCGAAGTCCGGCGCGCCGGACGGTGCGCCGGGTGGTGCGCTGGGCAGGACCGCCGACATCCCGGTGGGCGGGGGAACGGTCTTCAAGGAGCAGAAGATCGTAGTGACGCAGCCCACCGCTGGTGACTTCAAGGCGTTCACCGCCGTCTGCACCCACCAGGGCTGCACGGTCGCGAGCGTCGCCAACGGCCTGATCCAGTGCCCGTGCCACGGCGGCAAGTACAAGATCGAGGACGGATCGGTGGCGGGCGGGCCGCCCAAGGGGCCGCTCGCCGAGACGGCGATCAAAGTGGAGGGCGACCAGATCACCCTGGCCTGACCTCGGGCCCGCCGTACCAAGCCGGAGCGTACGGCGGGCCTTCCTGTCGGTGCGGCCCGTTAGGCTTTGGTCGTGGTGAGATCAGCGGGCAGCTCCCTGAGTTTCCGGCCCAGGCCAGGATCGATCCCCGATTCGCCGGGGGTCTACCGGTTCCGGGACGGGCACGGCCGCGTGATCTACGTCGGCAAGGCCAAGAGCCTCCGGCAGCGGCTCAACTCCTACTTCGCCGACATCAGCGCGCTCCACCCGCGCACCCAGTCGATGCTCAACACCGCGACCGGGGTCGACTGGACCGTCGTGGGCACCGAGGTCGAGGCGCTGCAGCTCGAATACTCCTGGATCAAGGAGTTCGACCCCCGCTTCAACGTCAAATACCGCGACGACAAGTCCTACCCCTACCTCGCGGTCACGATGGGCGAGGACTTCCCGCGCGTGCAGGTGATGCGCGGCGCCAAGCGCAAGGGCACCCGCTACTTCGGCCCCTACTCCCACGCCTGGGCCATCCGCGAGACCGTCGACCTGCTGCTGCGTGTCTTCCCGGTCCGCACGTGCAGCGCCGGGGTGTTCAAGCGGGCGGGCCAGATCGGCCGGCCGTGCCTGCTGGGCTACATCGACAAGTGCTCCGCGCCCTGCGTCGGCAGGGTCACCCCCGAGGAGCACCGCGCTCTCGCCGAGGACTTCTGCGACTTCATGGCCGGCAACACGAGCCGCTTCATCCGGCGGCTCGAGAAGGAGATGCGCGAGGCCGCGAGCGAGCAGGAGTACGAACGGGCCGCCCGGCTGCGCGACGACATCCAGGCGCTGCAGCGGGCCCTTGAGAAGCAGGCCGTCGTGCTGGGCGAGGCCACCGACGCCGACGTGATCGCGCTCGCCGAGGATCCTCTGGAAGCCGCGGTCCAGGTCTTCTACGTGCGCGGCGGCCGCATCCGCGGCCAGCGCGGCTGGGTCGTCGACAAGGTCGAGGAGACGTCGCCCGGCGAGCTGGTCGAGCAGTTCCTGCTGCAGATGTACGCCGAGGCCAGCCCCGAGTCGATGCCCCGCGAGGTGCTCGTGGCCGCGCTGCCGCCCGACGCCGAGGCGGTCACCGAGCTGCTGTCCGAGCAGCGCCGGGCCCGGGTCGAGGTGCGGGTGCCGCAGCGCGGCGACAAGAAGGCGCTGATGGAGACCGTCGAGCGCAACGCCAAGGAGTCGCTCGCCCAGCACAAGATCCGCCGGGCCGGCGACCTGACGACGCGCAGCAAGGCGTTGCAGGAGATCGCCGACGCGCTCGACCTCGACCAGGCGCCGCTGCGCGTCGAGTGCTACGACGTCTCCCATCTCCAGGGCGAGAACGTCGTGGCGTCGATGGTGGTCTTCGAGGACGGCCTGGCCCGCAAGAGCGAATACCGGCGCTTCGCCGTCAAGACCAAGGAAGGCGACGTCGCCTCGATCCACGAGGTGATCATGCGGCGGTTCCGGCGTTACCTGGAGGAGCGCTCCGCCACGGGAGAGCTGGCCCCCGACGACGACGCCCACAGCCCCATCGACCCCGAGACGGGCAAGCCTCGCAAGTTCGCCTACCCGCCCAACCTCGTCGTGGTCGACGGCGCGGGCCCGCAGGCGGCCGCCGCCCAGCGCGCGCTCGACGAGCTGGGCATCGACGACGTCGCGGTCTGCGGCCTGGCCAAACGGCTGGAGGAGGTGTGGCTGCCCGGCGACGACCAGCCGGTCATCATGCCCCGGTCAAGCGAGGGCCTCTACCTGTTGCAGCGGGTCAGGGACGAGGCGCACCGGTTCGCCATCACCTACCATCGTTCCAAGAGGTCAAAGACCGTCAAGGAGAGCGCGCTCGACAGCGTGCCGGGTCTCGGCCCGGCGCGGCGACAGGCGCTGCTCAGGCACTTCGGCTCTGTGAAGAAGCTGCGCGAGGCCACCGTCGCCGAGATCTGCCAGGTCCCCGGCATCGGCCCGTCGACCGCCGAGGTGATCGCGTCAACGCTGAAGGGGGAGTCACCGTGAGCACCCCGCCACCGCGACGGAGCGCTGCCACCGAGCGGCCGCGCGGAGTTCGGCAATGAGCAGGAGTGAGCAATGAGCATGGAGCCGGCGTTCGTCATCGTCACCGGCATGTCGGGTGCGGGCCGCAGCACCGCGGCCAAGGCCCTGGAGGACCTCGGCTGGTTCGTCATCGACAACCTGCCGCCGGGGCTGCTGTTCGCCATGGCCGAGGAGGCGGGCAGGGTCAAGCTGGCCGCCGACAAGGTGGCCGCGGTGGTCGACGTGCGCAGCCTGGCCTTCACCACCGACCTCAACGCCGCCATCGAAGAGCTCGAGGCCCGGGGCGTGCGGGTGCGCGTGGTGTTCCTCGAGGCCAGCGACGAGGAGCTGGTGCGCCGCTTCGAGAACGTCCGCCGCCCCCACCCGCTGCAGGGCGAGGGCAGGCTGGTCGACGGCATCACCCGCGAGCGCGGCATCCTGCGCGAGGTGCGCGCCAACGCCGACCTGGTCATCGACACCTCCTCGCACAACGTGCACGAGCTGCGCAACAAGATCGTCAACTTCTTCGGCGGTGACGACCGGCCGGGACTGCGGGTCAACGTGGTCTCGTTCGGGTTCAAGTACGGCCTGCCGGTCGACGCCGACCTCGTCGTCGACTGCCGCTTCCTGCCCAACCCGCACTGGGTGCCGGAGCTGCGGCCGATGAGCGGTCTCGACGCGCCCGTCCGCGACTACGTGCTCGGCCAGCCCGGGGCCAAGGAGTTCCTCGACGCCTACGAGGAGGTCCTGCGGGTGGTCGCGACGGGCTACGCCCGCGAGGGCAAGAGCTACGCGACGCTGGCCGTGGGATGCACGGGCGGCAAGCACCGCAGCGTGGCCATGGCCGAGCAGGTCGCCGGCCGGCTGCGTGACCGCGGCATGGAGGTCCAGGTGAGTCACCGGGATGTGGGCCGGGAGTGACCGATGACAGCGAAGACTCAGGCGCCGCGAGTGCCTCCGAGGCGTCCGAGGGCCCGGTCCCGGCTTATCCCCTCCGGCCCTCCACGGCGCACGTCCCCGTAAGCGGCGCGCAGGCGGGCGGCGGCACCGGGAGCGTGGCAGGGGCACCGCGCTCCGCAGATCGGGCGCCGCGGGTCGTGGCGCTCGGCGGCGGGCACGGGCTACACGCCTCGCTGTCCGCGCTCCGGTCGGTGACCGACGCGCTCACCGCTGTGGTGACCGTGGCCGACGACGGAGGGTCCAGCGGCAGGCTCAGGCGGGAGCTCGGCGTGCTGCCGCCCGGCGACCTGAGAATGGCCCTGGCCGCGCTCTGTGGCGACGACGAGTGGGGCGTCACCTGGAGCGAGGTGGTCCAGCACCGTTTCCGCAGCGAGGGCGACCTGCACGGGCACGCCGTCGGCAATTTGCTGATCGTGGCGCTGTGGGAGCTGCTCGGCGACCCCGTGCAGGGGCTCGACTGGGTGGGGCGGCTGCTCGGCGCGCGGGGCCGGGTGCTGCCGATGGCCTCGGTGCCGCTCGACATCGTGGCCGAGGTGGAGCTCGACGGCGTCATCTCCACCGTGTGCGGGCAGGTGGCCTGCGCGCTCACCCCTGGCCGGGTGCAGGCGATCTCGCTGGTCCCGGAGGACCCGCCCGCCCGTCCCGAGGCCGTGGAGGCGATCCTGCGGGCCGACTGGGTGGTGTTCGGCCCCGGATCGTGGTTCACCAGCGTGCTGCCGCACCTCAAGGTGCCCGAGCTGGCCAGGGCGCTGCACGAGACCCGGGCCAGGCGGCTCGTCACGCTCAACCTCGCTCCGCAGGCCGGCGAGACCGACGATTTCTCGCCCCAGCAGCATCTGGAGGTGCTCAGACAGCACGCTCCCGACCTCGCGGTGGACATCGTGCTCGCCGACACCGGCGTGGTCGACGACCCCGGCGCGCTGGACAAAGCAGCCGCCGCGCTCGGCGGGCGGCTCGTCATGGCCGACGTGGCCGCCTCCGATGGTTCGCCCCGGCACGACCCACGACGTCTTGCCTCCGTCCTTGACGAGATTTTCCTCCAGAAGCGTTGATCCTGGTCGGCGGGGCTTGAAGGTACGAGAGACTGGGAGCCGGTCTGAATGGGGGAGGACTAAACGCTTATGGCGATGACGGGTGTGGTCAAGGACGAGCTGAGCCGACTGCCGGTGCTGAAGCCCTGCTGCCGAAAGGCCGAGGTCTCCACGCTGCTGCGGTTCGCCAGCGGCCTGCACCTGGTGGGCGGGCGCATCGTGATCGAGGCGGAGCTCGACACCAATGCCACCGCGCGGCGGCTGATCAAGGACATCAGCGAGGTGTTCGGTCACAAGGCGGAGGTGCTGGTGCTGGCGCCCGCCGGGTTGCGCAAGGGCTCTCGCTACGTCGTACGCGTCTACCGCGACGGTGAGGCGCTGGCCCGGCAGACGGGCCTGATCGACAACCACGGGCGGCCCGTGCGCGGGCTGCCCCGCCAGGTCGTGGCGGGCGCCTCCTGCGACGCCGAGGCCGCCTGGCGGGGGGCGTTCCTGGCGCACGGGTCGCTCACCGAGCCGGGCCGCTCGATGTCGCTCGAGGTCACCTGCCCAGGGCCGGAGGCGGCGCTGGCGCTCGTGGGGTCGGCGCGGCGGCTGAAGATCCATGCCAAGGCCCGTGAGGTGCGCGGTGTCGACCGGGTCGTGGTGCGCGACGGCGACGCGATCAGCGCGCTGCTGACCAGGCTGGGGGCGCACGACAGCGTGCTCGCCTGGGAGGAGCGCCGGATGCGCCGGGAGGTCCGGGCGACGGCCAACCGGCTGGCCAACTTCGACGACGCCAACCTGCGGCGCTCGGCGCGGGCCGCGGTGGCGGCGGGCGCCCGGGTGCAGCGGGCGCTGGAGATCCTCGGCAACGAGGCGCCGGAGCACCTGGTGGTGGCCGGGCGGCTGCGGGTCGAGCACAAGCAGGCGTCCCTGGAGGAGCTGGGGCAGATCGCCGATCCGCCGCTGACCAAGGACGCCATCGCGGGCCGCATCCGCAGGTTGCTGGCCATGGCCGACAAGCGCGCCTCCGACCTGGGCGTCCCCAACACCGAGGCCAACCTCACCGTGGACATGCTGGCCCCCTGACGGCCTCCGCCGTGAGGCACGCCGCGGCTCCGCCGCCGGGTGTGGCCGAGGGGCCGTCTCCGGGGGCGGCGGTCGCGTGACCTGGGACGGAGGTGGCGCTCCTGTGATCCCGGGACCGGCGGGCCGTGGCGCTGAGCGGCAGATCAGTCGTGGGACGGCTTCCTGGGAGTGAACAGGTCACCCGCCGGCGGCGCGGGCGTGCCGGTGGACTGGGCCGGCTCGAAGGGAGCCCGATACTCCGGCTCGGGCTGAGCCTCCGTGGGCTCGTCCTTGGTGGTGTGGCCGGCCGCTGCCTGGGTGCCGCGGCGCATGTGCAGCGCGCGGGCGAGCACGAGGGCGAACGCGGGGATCGCCGCGACCGGCAGGGGCGCCCATGGCTCCCACGAGGTCGCGAACGCCCTCCAGATGGTCTGCGCCGCGTAGGGCAGGCCGTTCAGGAAGTCGTCGACGGTCAGCGTGAGCGGATCGGCCCGGCCCCCACCGAGCGTCAGGTGGCCGTACGGCGCGGATCCGCCGATCCAGCCCAGCGGCACGGCCGCCGTCGCGTACAGCGCCGCGGCCCAGGGCAGCGCCAGGCTGCGCGCCCTGACCAGGCGGATCGCCCAGCCGACCAGCAGGCCGGCGACGAGCGCGAGCGCGGATATCAGCGGGACGCCGCTGCCGTAGGTGCGCGCGAACACCGGCAGGTAGTCCCAGAACACGAGGACCGCCCCGAGCCCGACCGCGCAGACGAGCATCGCGATAAAACCCATGACCAGGCCAGACAGCAGGCCGGACCGGCGTTGTGACATCTCAGCCCCCCAGAGAATGCCGGAATTTACTCTGATGAGTCGGGCACTTTACTCGAAGCTCACAAACTGCGCTTGCGGAACCGCCGTTCACACACCGGGGGTGCACGTGGTCTAAACCAATTACGGTCCGATAGGGTTCATGGTTGAGGATTAGCCCGCCATCATGCACGAGGAGATCGGTTTCCGTGAGCATCCGCGTAGGCGTCAACGGCTTCGGCCGTATCGGTCGCAACTTCTGGCGTGCTGTCGCAGCCAGCGGTAAGGACATCGAGATCGTCGCGGTCAACGACCTGACCGACAACGCGACGCTCGCCCACCTGCTGAAGTACGACAGCATCCTCGGCCGCCTCCCTTACGAGGTGAAGGCGTCCAGTGACGAGATCACCGTCGACGGCAAGGCGATCAAGGTCTTCGCGGAGCGTGACCCGGCCAAGCTGCCCTGGGGCGACCTGGGCGTGGACGTGGTGGTCGAGTCGACCGGCCTGTTCACCGACGCCAACAAGGCCAGGGTGCACGCCGACAACGGCGCCAAGAAGGTCATCATCTCGGCTCCGGCCAAGAACGAGGACATCACGATCGTGATGGGCGTCAACCAGGGTCTCTACAACCCGGCCACCGACACGATCATCTCCAACGCCTCCTGCACCACCAACTGCCTGGCCCCGATGGCGAAGGTGCTCCACGACACCTTCACCATCGAGAAGGGCCTGATGACCACGATCCACGCCTACACGCAGGACCAGAACCTCCAGGACGGCCCGCACAAGGACCTGCGCCGCGCCCGCGCCGCCGCGCTCAACGTGGTGCCCACCTCCACCGGCGCCGCCAAGGCCATCGGCCTGGTGCTGCCCGAGCTCAAGGGCAAGCTCGACGGCTTCGCGATGCGCGTGCCGATCCCCACCGGCTCGGCCACCGACCTCACCGTCGACCTCGCCCGCGAGGTCACGGCCGAGGAGGTCAACGCCGCGGTCAAGGCCGCCGCCGAGGGCCCGCTCAAGGGCA
The DNA here is from genome assembly GCF_059358955.1 of Nonomuraea sp. CX421. Taxonomy (NCBI): domain Bacteria; kingdom Bacillati; phylum Actinomycetota; class Actinomycetes; order Streptosporangiales; family Streptosporangiaceae; genus Nonomuraea; species Nonomuraea sp. CX421. Next base: position 35,270 of record NZ_JCADBK010000008.1, read on the forward strand.
TCCTGTCCTACACCGAGGACGACATCGTCTCCTCCGACATCGTCACCGACCCGGCCTCCTGCATCTTCGACGCCGGCCTCACCAAGGCGCTCGGCAACCAGGTCAAGGTCGTCGGCTGGTACGACAACGAGTGGGGCTACTCCAACCGCCTCGTCGACCTCATCGAGCTGGTGGGCACCGACCTGTGACACGGCAGCCGCAGCCGCGGGCAGCGGCGCACCACGACGAGGACGCACGAAGGAGCACAGTTGCGCACGCTTGACGATCTCGACGTGAAAGGGCGGCGCGTGCTCGTGCGCGCCGACCTCAACGTCCCCCTCGACGGTGAGACGATCACCGACGACGGGCGCATCCGCGCGTCGGTGCCGACGATCCGGACCCTGGTGGACCGGGGCGCGAAGGTCATCGTCTGCGCTCATCTGGGCCGTCCCAAGGGCCAGGTGAAGCCCGAGTTCTCGCTGCGGCCGGTGGCCGGGCGCCTGAGCGAGCTGCTCGGCCAGGAGGTGGCCTTCGCCACTGACGTGGTCGGCCCGAGCGCCCAGGGCGTCGCGGAGGAGCTCCAGGAGGGCCAGGTCGCCCTGCTGGAGAACCTCAGGTACGAGCCCGGCGAGGAGTCCAAGGACGACGCGACGCGCCAGGCCTTCGCCGAGCGGCTGGCGGGCCTGGCCGAGCTCTACGTCGGCGACGGGTTCGGGGCGGTACACCGCAAGCACGCCAGCGTCTACGACGTGCCCCGGCTGCTGCCGCACGCGGCGGGCGGGCTGGTCGTGGCCGAGGTCGAGGTGCTGCGCAGGCTCACCGAGGCCACCGAGCGGCCCTACGTGGTCGTGCTCGGCGGCGCGAAGGTGTCCGACAAGCTCGGCGTCATCGCCAACCTGCTGACCAAGGTCGACCGGCTGCTCGTCGGCGGTGGCATGGCCTACACCTTCCTCAAGGCCCAGGGCCACGAGGTCGGCGGCTCGCTGCTCCAGGAGGACCAGCTCGACCAGGTGCGCGGCTTCCTCAACGAGGCGGCCAAGCGGGGCGTCGACCTGGTGCTGCCGGTCGACGTGCTGGCCGCCACGCACTTCGACCCGAGCGCGCCCTACGACGTGGTGGAGGCGACCGCGATCCCGGCCGACCGGCAGGGGCTCGACATCGGGCCGAGGACACGCGAGCTGTTCGCGGGCAAGCTGGCCGACGCCCGCACCGTCTTCTGGAACGGCCCGATGGGCGTGTTCGAGTTCGACGAGTTCGCCGGCGGCACCCAGGCGGTGGCCGAGGCGCTGATCGGCTCGGAGGCGTTCACCGTCGTCGGCGGCGGCGACTCCGCGGCTGCCGTACGCAGGCTGGGCCTGCCCGAAGACGGTTTCTCCCACATCTCCACCGGTGGCGGGGCGAGCCTCGAATACCTTGAGGGCAAGACCCTCCCCGGACTCGCCGCCCTGGAGGACTGACGTGCGAAAGCCGCTCATCGCCGGTAACTGGAAGATGAACCTCAACCACCTTGAGGCGATCGCGCTGGTCCAGAAGCTGGCCTTCGCGTTCTCCGACAAGGACTTCGACAAGGTGGAGGTCGCGGTCCTGCCGCCCTACACCGACCTGCGCAGCGTGCAGACGCTCGTCGACGGCGACAAGCTGCGCGTCGTCTACGGCGCGCAGGACCTGTCCCAGCACGACGCGGGGGCCTACACGGGCGAGATCTCCGGCGCCATGCTGGCCAAGCTCGGCTGCACGTTCGTCGTGGTCGGCCACTCGGAGCGGCGGCAGTACCACCGCGAGGACGACGACATCGTCAACCTCAAGGTGCAGGCCGCCTACCGGCACTCGCTCACCCCCATCCTGTGCGTCGGCGAGGGGCTGGCGGTGCGCCAGGCGGGCGAGCAGGTGGCGCACACCCTCGCCCAGCTTGAGGGCGCGCTGCGCAAGGTCCCGGCCAAGCAGGCACAATCGATAGTGGTGGCCTACGAGCCCGTGTGGGCGATCGGCACCGGCGAGGTGGCCACCCCCGAGGACGCCCAGGAGGTCTGCGCGGCTCTGCGCGTGCGACTCGCTGAGCTGTACGACTCCGAAGTGGCCTCGGCGGTACGTATCCTTTACGGAGGATCGGTCAAGTCAGGCAACATCGCCGGCATCATGGCTCAGCCCGATGTCGACGGCGCGCTCGTGGGCGGTGCCAGCATCGATGCCGGTGAGTTCGTGAAGATCTGCCGGTTTTCCGAAATGCCCGGCTAACTGAGCCGTTCGGAGGGTGCGACTTGACAGCAGGCCGTACCCTCTAGAAGCAAGTTTGAATCGTCGCGCGTAACAGAGCATTGAAGGAACAGGCATACCGTGGAACTCGGAATCTCCATCGCCCTCATCCTGGCGAGCCTTCTCATGATCCTGCTCGTCCTGCTCCACAAGGGCAAGGGTGGCGGCCTGTCTGACATGTTCGGCGGTGGCTTCTCGTCGAACTTCGGAGGTTCCTCCGTGGTGGAGCGCAACCTCGACCGGCTGACGGTCATCACGGGCGTGATCTGGTTCATCTGCATCGTGGCTCTCGGTCTGCTCGTGAGGCCCTGAGCCGTCTGACGCGTGACAGTGATTCTCTCCCCGCCCCATGCGGGGCGATCAAGCGAGGAGTTCATCCGTGGGTAGTGGCAACGCGATCCGTGGCAGCCGTGTCGGCGCTGGCCCGATGGGGGAGGCCGAGCGCGGCGAGGCAGCTCCGAGAGTGCGGGTCTCGTTCTGGTGCGCCAACATGCATGAGACGCGCCCCAGTTTCGCGAGTGACGCGGCGGTTCCCGAGATGTGGGACTGCCCGCGTTGCGGCCTCCCGGCCGGACAGGACGAGCAGGCCCCGCCTGCCCCGCCCAAGAACGAGCCGTACAAGACGCACCTGGCGTATGTGAAGGAGCGCAGGAGCGACAAGGACGGCAAGGCGATCCTCGAGGAGGCCCTCGAGCGCCTGCGCAACACCAAGTCCCCCTGGTAGGCGAGTCCTCCCGGCAGGACGGTCGAAAGGCCCCGGCAGTTGCCGGGGCCTTTCGCGTGGAGCGGTCCGGCCGCGGGCGGGTACGTTACAAGCCGGGCCGCCGGTGGACGATCTCGCCGTCCACGAACGTCATGGCCACCCCGGTGGTCCAGATGTCCGCCGCGGGCAGCGCGAACGGGTCGCGGTCGAGCACGACCAGGTCGGCCGGGCGGCCCGGCTCGATGGCCCCGGCCGGCGAGCGGTTGATCCACGCCGAGCCCGTCGTGTAGGCGCTCAGCGCGGTCGCGAGGCCGATGCGCTGGCCGGGCAGGAACGGCTTGCCCGCGGTGGGGTAGCCGGCGTGCACCGAACCACCCGGCTCGGTCCGGTTCACCGCCACGTGCAGGCCCTGCAGCGGGTCGGCGCTCGACACCGGCCAGTCGCTGCCCGCGCAGAGCCTGGTGCCGTGGGCCAGCAGACCGGCGAACGGATACTGCCAGGACGATCGCGGCTCGCCGAGGAACGGCAGCGTCAGCTCGTCCATCTGGGCGTGGTGCGTGGCCCACAGCGGTTGCAGGTTGGCCGTGACGCCGAGGGCGGCGAAGCGCGGCACGTCGGACGGCTCGATGATCTGCAGGTGCGCGATGTGGTGCCGGTTGGCCGGGTCGGTGCCCTCGAAGCTGTCGAGCGCCTCGCGCACCGCCCGCTCGCCGATCGCGTGGAAGTGCACCTGGAAGCCGAGCCGGTCGAGTTCGGCGACGTACTCCCTGAGCTTGGCCGGATCCACGTAGGACAGGCCGGTGCCGCCGCACCGGCAGTAGGGCTCCAGTGTGGCGGCCGTGAAGTTCTCGGTGATGCCGTCCTGCATGATCTTCACCGAGGTGGCCGCGAACCGGTCGAGCCCCTCGGCCGAGGCGCGCCGGGCGACCAGCTCCTCGATCTGGTCGAGGCCGCGGGTCCTGTCCCACCACAGCGCCCCCACCACGCGCGCCCTGAGCCTGCCGGAGCCGGCCGCGGACAGGTAGGTGGGCAACTGGTCGTCGGAGCCCGCGTAGGAGCCCACGATGGCGTCCTGCCACCCTGTGACACCCAGTGAGAACAGGTGGCGCTCGGCCTCCGTCAGCGCCGTGTCCAGGTCGGCGGTCGTGGGGCGGGGGGTGAGTAGGCCGACCAGGTCCATCGCGCCCTCGTGCAGCACGCCGCTGGGGCTGCCGTCGGGGTCGCGCTCGATGCGGCCGTCGGCGGGGTCTGGGGTGTCGCGGGTGATCCCGGCCCGTTCGAGCGCGCGGGTGCTGACCCAGGCGGCGTGGTGGTCGCGCTGGATCAGGTAGACGGGACGGTCGGCGAAGTCGAGCAGGCTCCGGTGGGGCAGCCCGCCCGGGAAGGCCGACATGTCCCACCCGCCGCCATCGATCCACTCCTTTTCAGGATTTTTCGTCGCATAGTCTGCGATCTTCTCGATGTACGCGTCCAGTCCGTAGACTTCCGACAGGTCGCACTTGGCGCGTTCCAGGCCCGCCTGTACCGGATGCACGTGCGCGTCGGTGAACCCCGGCACCAGCAGCCCGCCCGCCAGGTCGACGGTGTCGTGCGCCGGCGCCAGCCGCGCCAGCTCCCGCTCGCCGCCCACGGCGGCGATCACGCCGTGGCGGACCAGTACGGCCTCCGCGAAGCCGCCCGTCGGGGTGAAGGCGCGCCCGCCCCGGAAGAGGATGTCCATCGATCTCCTGTCTGGCTGCGCCGGCCGGGACACGACCGGGGTGTTCGGCCCAGGGCCGGGGGAGCGGGGCGTCCGGCGGACCGTGTGGCCGGGATGAAGCCCCTCACCGCCGGTCAGTCCGGGCGAAGAGACATTTACACATATATGGCCACATATCTTGCTACATGAAACGCGGTGGTAGCGGTCGCGTAACAGCCCTCCGGCATGCTCATGGCCATGGGATTCTTGCGCATCCGCACCACGGTTGACGAGCGGCCCGGACGGCTCGCCTCCCTTGCCGCCGCCCTGGCCGCACGGGGCGGCAACATTCTCGGCCTGAGCGTCCAGTCCAACGCCGACGGCACCGTCGACGAGTTCGTCGCCGACATCCCCGCGACCCCTGAGACCGTCCGTGAGGCGCTGGAGGCGGCCGGGGGGCGCAGAGTGCAGGTCGTCCCCGCGACCGCCCACGAGCTGACCGACGAGCCGACCCGAGCCCTGCTGCTGGCCTCCAGGCTGAGGTCCACGCCGTGGCGGCTGCCCGAGCTGCTGGCCGAGCTGCTGCGCGCGGACGACGCCCGGTGGATCTATGGTGAAGCGGTGAGTGACCTGCCCGATCCGACCCAGCTCATCGTGCCCGTGGCCGCCAGGCGAGCGGTGCGCCTGCGCCGGGGTGAGCTGCCCTTCACACTGACCGAGGCCGCCAGGGCGGCCTCCTTCGCCCGGCTCGCCCAGCCGCCCGCGGAACGGGCGGGCGCCGAGCGCGCGGCCAAGCTGGCCGACGGCGCGGAGGTCACCGTCCGCCCGCTCACCACGATCTACCGTGAGGCCGTGCGAGACCTGCACGACCGCTGCTCGCCGGAGGCGCGCCGGTTCCGCTACTTCACCTCGATGCCGACGCTGCCCCCGCGCATGTTCGACCGGCTCTGCGACCGCAACCGTGGCCAGTCCCTGGTCGCCGGGCACGACGGGCAGGTGGTCGCGATGGCCAACCTGATGTTCACCCCCGATCCGGGCATCGCCGAGATGGCCTTCCTGGTCGAGGACCGCTGGCAGGGGCGCGGTCTGGGCCGGGCACTGGCCACGATGCTGGTGCGGGACGCGCGCGACCTCGGATACGCCGAGGTCAGGGCCTCGATGCTGTCCGACAACGTACGCATGCGCAGGCTGCTGCTGTCGCTGGGCGCCACGATCGGCTACACCGAGGACCCCGGCGTGGTGGAGGCCAGGCTGCCGGTCGGCGCGCTGGTGTCAGCCTGACTCCTCCCGTGCCGCGTCGTCCGGCCCGGGCGGCCGCCGGATTCCGAGGTGGCGCTCGATGCGATCGAGGCTCTCCTGGATCCGGTTGAGCCGCTCGCCCAGCATCGAGACGCCGGCGAAGGGGAGGTCGCCCGGCTTGTCCCTGTGGCGGCCCACGCGGTGGATCAGCCGCTGGCGGGCCTCGGTCAGGTCGACTCCCAGGTCGGTGAGCGCCCGGGCGCCCAGGCCCTCGCCCTCGCGCAGGAGGCCGAGCAGGATGTGCTCGGTGCCGATGTAGGTGTGCCGCAGCTGCAGGGCCTCGCGCAGCGAGAGCTCCAGCACCTTCTTGGCGCGCGGAGTGAACGGGATGTGGCCGTCCGGCTCCCGGTCGCCCGGCGCCACTTCTCGCACGATGTACGCGCGGACGCCCTCCAGATCCACGCCGAAGCTCTCCAGGATCGTCCTGGCCGCCCCTTCGTCCTGGTGGAGGAGACCGAGCAGGATGTGCTCGGTGCCGATGTAGGCGTGGCGCATCGTCCGGGCCTCCTGCTGGGCGAGGACGACGACCTTGCGGGCACGGTCGGTGAAGCGCTCGAACACGTGCGGCCTCCGTTCGAATGCCTGCCTCCACTATGCGCTACGAAAGGGCGGATGTGGGGTATCTCACCATTGTGGATCTTGACGAGGTGGCCGACCGGCTCTACGCGCTCGTGCCGTCCGAGTTCACCGCCGCGCGCGCGGCCGAGGCGGGCGCGGCCAAGGCCGCGGGCGAGGCCGGGCTGGCCCGTGAGATAACCGGGCTGCGCAAGCCCACGGTCTCGGCCTGGGCGCTGAACCGGGCCGCCCGCCTGCACCCCGGCGAGCTCCAGGAACTGTTCGACCTGGGGGAGCGGTTGAGGAGCGCGTGGGAGGAGCACGACGCCGACGCGCTGGCCGAGCTCACCCGGCGGCGCGGCGACCTCACCGGCAGGGTGGGCCGCCTGGTGAAGGAGGGCGCCCGGCTGTCGGCCGCGGCGGCGGCCGAGGTCGACCAGACGCTCGACGCGGCCGTGGTGGACGCCGACGCGGCCGCCCAGGTACGGCGAGGCCGCCTGGTCAGACCGCTCAGCTACAGCGGCTTCGCCCCCGCTCCCGCGCCCCGTCGCGGGCCCGCCGGCCGGAAGAAGACTCCGGACGCCGAGGACGAGGTGGCCAGGGCCAGGCAGGAGACCGAGGAACGGCGGGCGCGGGAGCGACAGGAGGCCGAGGCCGCCTACGAGGAGTGGCGGGACGCGGTGGCCGCCGCCGCCGAAGAGCATCGCGCCCGCGCCGCGAAGGTCGCCACGATCGAGAAGAAGCTGGCGAAGGCGCGCAGGAAGCTCGCCGAGACCGAGCAGCGGCTGGAGGTGGCCCGGCGCGAGGAGCGCCTCGCCCGCCGGCGACTCGAACGCTGAACGCCCTCAGAATCGAAATCTGACGTTTTCATGTGAGATTCGGCCGGGAAATCTGTCCGGATGGCGAAACGCAGGCTTATGGTCGTGGCCATGATCCTCGACGCGTCACTCGACGCCTTCATCGTCGCGCTGCCCAAGGTCGAGCTGCACGTCCACCTGATCGGCTCCGCCTCCGTCGCCACGGTCCTGGAGCTCGCCCGTCGCCACCCGGACGGCGGCGTGCCCACCAACGAGGAGGAGCTGCGCGCGTTCTACGCCTTCACCGACTTCCGGCACTTCGCCCGGGTGTACGCGGCGGTCAACGCCCTGGTCAGGGAGCCGGAGGACGTGGCCGCCTTGGTGCTCGGCCTGGCTCGCGACCTGTCGGAGCAGGGGGCCCGCTACGCCGAGCTCCAGGTCACCCCGTACGCGCACCACCAGGTCGGCATGCCGATGCGCGAGGTGACGGAGGCGCTGGACGGCGCGGCCCGCCGCGCGCCGGTCGAGTACGGCGTCGAGATGGCCTACATCTTCGACATCCCCGGCGAGTACGGCGTCGAGGCCGCCGAGGTGACCCTGGCCCACGCGCTGGAGGAACCTCCCGCCGCGCTGGTAGGTTTCGGCCTCGGCGGGATCGAGCAGGAGCGCCCGCCCTACCGTGACGCGTTCCGCGACGCGTTCGCCGCCGCCCGAGCCGCCGGGCTGCACAGCGTCCCGCACGGCGGCGAGATGACCGGTCCCGAGACGATCTGGGAGGTCGTCGACGGCCTCGGCGCCGAGCGTGTCGGACACGGCATCTCCTGCCTCCAGGACGACCGCCTGGTGGCCCGCCTGCGCGAGCGGCAGCTCCCGCTCGACGTCTGCCCGACCTCCAACGTCCGCACCGGCCAGGTGGCCCGCATCGAGGACCACCCGCTGCCGCGGCTGCTGGAGGAGGGCCTGTTCGTGACGCTGGGCAGCGACGACCCGCCCATGTTCGCCACCACGCTGGCCGACGAGTATCGGACCGTGGCCCGCGCCTTCGGCTTCGGCAGGGAGGAGCTGGCCTCGTTCGCCCGCAACGGCGTGACCGCGTCCTACCTGGCCGCGGACCGCAAGCGGGCGCTGCTGGCCGAGATCGACGCGCTCGCCGCGACAGGCTAGGGACCGGTCAGGGAGAGGCGATGCGGCCCATGCCCGGCGGGATCTTGCCGGCGGCCGCACGGTCCAGCAGGAACAACGTCCGGCTCCGGCCGTGGGCGCCGGCCGCCGGCACCTGGACCGGGCCGGATTCGGACAGGGCGAGCCGTACGGCGCCCGACTTCTCCTCGCCCGCCGCGATCACCCACACCTCGCGCGAGCCCTGGATGACCGGGAGCGTCAGCGAGATGCGCGTGGGCGGTGGCTTGGGGGAGCCGTGCACCGCCACCACCGGGCGTGTGTCGTAGAGCGCGGGCATGCCCGGGAACAACGAGGCGACGTGCGCGTCGGGGCCCATGCCGAGCAGCATCACGTCGAACGACGGCGCCGGGCCGTGGTCCTCCGGCCTGGCCGCCTTGCGCAGCTCGGTGGCGTAGGCGTCGGCCGCCTCCTCCGCCGTCAGGCCGGAGTCGGGGCCCAGCATCACGTGCACCCGCTCCGGATCGACGTCGACCTGGTCGAGCAGCGCCCGGCGGGCGCCGGTCTCGTTGCGCTCGGGATCGCCCGAGGGCAGAAAGCGCTCGTCGCCCCACCAGATGTCGAGCCGCGACCAGTCGACCGCGTCACGGGCGGGCGTGGCGGCGATCGCGGCCAGGGTCGCCGTGCCGACCGTGCCCCCGGTCAGCACCAGCGACGCCGAGCCCGTCGCGGACTGCGCGTCGACCAGCCGGGTGATGATCCGCGCGGCCACGGCCTTGGCCAGGACGTCGGCGTCACGGTGGACGACAATGGTGGGGACGCTCACGCAACCACTCTTTCACAGGTGAAAAGATCAGGGCTTGACCAGGACAGGGCCCGATCGGGTCAGGGCTTACTCGGGTCGGACTTACTCGAATCGGGCTTGTACGAGCGGGCCAGCCGCTTGACCGCCGCCGCGTAGGTCTCGTCGGAGTCGAGCCGCCGCAGCTCCTCGGCCAGGAGCTCCGAGGTGTGCCGCCGGGCCAGCGCGACGTTGCGATCGGGCTGCCCCGGCCGCGACAGTGTGGCCAGCCTGGCGTCGCTCCTGGCCACCGAGAGATCGCCGTCGGCCACGGTCAGCCGCACGCAGGTGAGCCCTGGCCCGGCGGAGTCGGCGACCTTGACCGGCGCGCCGAGGCGCTCCGACAGCCAGGCCGCCATGAGCGGGGCGCTCGGATTGCCGGGCGACGCCTCGACCAGACCCTTGCGCACCTTGCCCACGGGCTGGTCGAACGCGGCCGCCAGCAGGCTGCGCCACTGCGTCAGCCGGGCCCAGGCCAGGTCGGTGTCGCCGGGGGCGTACCCCTTGGCCCTGGTGGCCAGCGCCTTGGTGCCGTCGCCGGCCGCGCGCCGCGCGTCGGTGATGCGCCGCTGGCCCAGCATCCCGACCGGGTCCTTGGACGGCACCGTGGGCGCCTCACCCGGCCACCACACCACGACCGGCGTGTCGGGCAGCAGCAGCGGGCTGACCACCGAGTCGGCGTGCCGGGTCAGCTCGCCGTACAGGCGCAGCACCACGACCTCGCCCGGCGTGGACTCGCCGATGCGCAGCTCCGCGTCGAGACGGGTCTGTTCGTCGGTCTCGCGGCTGATCACCACGAGGATGCGCGACGGGTGCTCGCGCGCCGCCTCGGTGGCCGCGCGCAGCGAGTCGTACTGGTCGCGCTCCTCGCAGACCACGACCAGCGTCAGCACCATGCCGACGGCGGGCGCGCCCATCTGGTGCCGCAGCATCATGAGCTGGGACGAGATCTTCCCGGCCGTCGTGTCGGCCAGCATGAAGGTCGTCATGCGCGCTCCTTCGCCGGTGTCGTCGCCCCGCTCCGCTCGCCCACTAGAGCCTCCTCCACACGCGGCCGTCGCGTGCCATCATCGCGTCCGCCGTCGGCGGCCCCCACGAGCCCGCCGGATAGGGCTCGGGCTGGCCCAGCGTGGCCCACAGATCCTCGATCGGGTCGAGGATCTTCCACGACAGCTCGACCTCGCGCTGGTGCGGGAAGAGCGGCGGGTCGCCGATCATCACGTCCAGCAGCAGCCGTTCGTACGCCTCGGGCGAGGACTCCATGAACGACTCGCCGTAGGCGAAGTCCATCGACACGTCGCGCACCTCCATCTGGGTGCCCGGCACCTTGGAGCCGAACCGCACCGTGATGCCCTCGTCCGGCTGCACCCTGATGACCAGGGCGTTCTGGCCCAGGATCTCGGTGTCGTCCTTGGAGAACGGCAGGTGCGGCGCCCGCTGGAACACCACGGCCACCTCGGTCACGCGGCGGCCCAGCCGCTTGCCGGTGCGCAGGTAGAACGGCACGCCCGCCCAGCGCCGGTTGGCGATCTCCAGCTTGACGGCCGCGTAGGTCTCGGTGATGGAGTCGGCCGGGATGCCCTCCTCCTGCAGATAGCCGACGACCTTCTCACCGCCCTGCCAGCCCGCGGCGTACTGTCCGCGCGCGGTGTTGGCCGCCAGGTCGGACGGCAGCCGCACCGCCTTGAACACCTTCTCCTTCTCGCGGCGCAGCGCCGAGGCGTCGAAGGACGTCGGGTCCTCCATGGCCACCAGGGCGAGCAGCTGGAGCAGGTGGTTCTGGATCACGTCGCGGGCCGCGCCGATGCCGTCGTAGTAGCCGGCCCGGCCGCCGATGCCGATGTCCTCGGCCATGGTGATCTGCACATGGTCGACGAAGCCGCGGTTCCAGATCGGCTCGTAGAGGTTGTTGGCGAACCGCAGCGCCAGGATGTTCTGGACCGTCTCCTTGCCCAGGTAGTGGTCGATCCGGAAGATCGAGCTCTCGGGAAAGGCCGAGGTGGTGATCTCGTTGAGCTGGTGGGCCGACTGCAGGTCGTGGCCGAAGGGCTTCTCGATGACCACCCGGCGCCACGACCCGGGCGGCGCCTCGGCCACGCCGGTGCGCTTGAGCTGCTCGACCACCACGGGGAAGAACTTCGGCGGCACGGACAGGTAGAACGCGTAGTTTCCGCCGGTGCCGCGGGTCTCGTCGATCTCCTTCAGGGCCATCGCCAGCGCGTCGAACGCGCCGTCGTCGGAGAACTCTCCGGGCACGAAGTGGATGCCCTCGCAGATCTGTTTCCAGACCTCCTCGCGGAACGGTGTCCGCGCGTGCGCCTTGACGGCGTCGTGCGTGAGCCGGGCGAAGTCCTGGTCCTTCCAGTCACGGCGGGCGAACCCGACGAGCGAGAACCCCGGCGGCAGCAGCCCCCGGTTGCCCAGGTCGTAGATCGCCGGCAGCAGCTTGCGCTTGGCCAGGTCTCCCGTCACGCCGAACAGCACCATGACGCACGGCCCCGCCACCCGTGGCAACCGTTTGTCCCGCGGGTCGCGCAACGGGTTGGCCTCCTCCACCTCCAGTGTCGTGGACGTGGCCGCCACGGCCGACGCGATGGTCGCGGCCTCGGGGGCGGGCGCTCCCGGGTCTGTCATCTCAAGCCTCCTGTGCGGCTGCGAGCAGGTGCGCGACTCCCGCCGCGCGGTCGGTCAGATGCACGCGTACGGCGGGCCGCCCGCGGTGCTCCAGCGCGTCGAGGTCGCCGAGCGCCTGGGCCAGCTGGAGCGTGCCCAGGGTGTAGGGCCTGCCGGGCACCGCCACGTCGTCGGCCACGGCGCCGGTGACCTGCAGGAAGACCCCGTTCTGGGGACCTCCCCTGTGGTATTGCCCGGTGGAGCGCGCGAAACGCGGGCCCCAGCCGAACGTCACGGGCCGGTTGGTGCGCAGGGCGAGCAGTGGCCGCAGCGTGGCCGCGTCGGCCGCCATCCACGCGTCGGTCATCTGCTCGAAGTCGGCGCCCTCAGCCACCGGCGCGTCGAAGGCGGCCAGCCGGTCGAGGTAGGCCGTCACGGCCAGGTAGCCGCCGTCGGGCACCGACCGCAGCAGCTCGGTCAGCACGCCGGGCAGATCCTTGGCCCGGGTGTGGCCGTAGACCTCGACGGGGCCGTCGACCAGCACCGGTTCGCCCACCGGCAGCGTGGGCAGGGTCAGCAGCCTGCCGGTGGCGGCCGTGGACTCGGCGATGTTGGGCTCGTCGAACGGGTCGACGCCGAGCACCAGCCCGGCGACGGCCGTGGCGTACTGCCAGACCAGGAACTGCGCGCCGAGCGGCCCGTCCACCCGGACGTCGCCGTCGTCCGCGTCGAAGGCGACGAGCAGCTCGTCGCCGGTGCCCCGCGGCTCGCCGCCGACTACGGGCAGGATGCCCCGGCCGCGTTTGCCGGTCGACCCGGCGACCAGCTGCTCGATCCAGTCGGGCAGCCCGGTGGCGGCCGACAGCCGGTCGTCCATGAGCAGCTTGTCGCGGCCGGTGAGGGCCGCGCCGCCGAGCGCCGCGCCGAGGTCGAGCCCCGGGTTGCCGGTGTCCTTCGACAGCAGGGGCAGCACCTCGGCGGCCTCGTCCAGCAGCCTGCCCGCGTCGGCGCCCGCCAGCGCACTCGGCACCAGGCCGAACGCCGACAGCGCGGAGTAGCGGCCGCCCACGCCGGGCGCGGCCGGGATCAGGTGGTAGCCCGACTCGGCCGCCGGTCGCTCCAGCGGGGAGCCGGGGTCGGCGACGACCGTCACGCGCGTGGCGGGGTCGAGGCCGGCGTCGAGGAAGGCCCGCTCGTAGACCCGCAGCAGGGCCTCGGTCTCGACCGACGCGCCGCTCGTGCCGGCCACGACCAGCATCGTGGAGTCGAGACCCTCGGCCAGCGCCCGGCGCACCTGGCCGGGGTCGGTCGTGTCGAGAACGGTCAGCGGCGCGTCGGCGGAGGCGCAGATCACCTCGGCCGCCGGCGACGAGCCGCCCAGCCCGGCCAGCACCACGTTGGTGAGCCCGTCGGCGCGGGCGCGCCGCGCCAGCGCCGCGAGCTCGGGCAGCAGCTCCCGGGACGCGCGCGGCAGCGCGAGCCAGCCCAGCCGGGCGGCCGCGACCGGCGCGGCGTCCTCCCCCCACAGTGTGGGATCGCCGCCGGCGAGCCGGGCGGGCACGCCTTCGGCGACGAGCCGCTCCGCGACGGAGGCGGCCGAGTCGGCCACCTCCTGGTCGCGGTAGGTGACCTCCATCAAGGGACCAGGTTCTTGGTGACGCTCTCCAGCAGCTCGTTCCAGGACGCCTCGAACTTGTCCACACCCTCGTCCTCGAGCACCCGGACGACGTCGTCGTAGTCGACGCCGGCCTCCTTGAGCTCGGCCATGATGTTCCAGGCCTGCTCGTAGAAGGGCCGGATGGTGTCGCCCGAGATCTGGCCGTGGTCGGCGACCGCGTCGAGCGTCTTCTCCGGCATGGTGTTGACCGTGCCCGGGGCGACGAGCTCGTCGACGTACATCGTGTCGGCGTAGTCGGGGTTCTTGACGCCGGTCGAGGCCCAGAGCGGACGCTGCGGGCGGGCGCCCGCGGCGCGCAGCGCCTGCCAGCGCTCGGAGTTCATCACGTCCTCGAAGGCCGCGTAGGCCAGGCGGGCGTTGGCGACGGCCGCCTTGCCCTTGAGCTCGGGCCGGCCGAGCCCGTCGAGCCGCTTGTCGATCTCGCTGTCGACGCGGCTGACGAAGAACGAGGCCACCGACTCGATCGTGGCCAGGTCGAGCCCCTTGGCCCGCGCGGCCTCCAGGCCGGCCAGCCAGGCGTCCATGACCTGGCGGTAGCGCTCCAGCGAGAAGATCAGTGTGACGTTGACGCTGATGCCCTCGCTGATCGCCTGGGTGATCGCCGGCAGGCCCTCCAGGGTCGCCGGGATCTTGATGAACAGGTTGGGCCGGTCGACCAGCCACCACAGCGCGCGCGCCTCGGCGATGGTCTTGTCGCTGTCGCGGGCCAGGCGCGGGTCGACCTCCAGCGAGACGCGGCCGTCGGTGCCGCCGGTGGCGTCGTAGACCGGACGCAGCACGTCGGCCGCCCACCGGATGTCGTAGGTGGTGATGGAGCGCACCGCCTCGCCGACGTCGACGCCGCGCACGGCCAGGTCGTGCATCTGCGTGTCGTAGGCGTCGCCCTTGCTGAGGGCACTGGCGAAGATCGTCGGATTGGAGGTGACCCCGACCACGTTCTTCTCGCGGATCAGCTGCTCAAGGTCGCCCGTGCGCAGCCGCTCGCGGCTGATGTCGTCGAGCCAGATGGACACACCCTGGCCGGACAGCTTGTTGAGGATCTCACTCATAGTTCAGTTTCCCGTCGTCTCGCCCTTGTCGTGACCCAGCTTGGCCAGGCTCGACCTGGCCGCCGCCGCCACGCGCTCGGCCGTCAGGCCGAACTGTTCGTACAGCGTCCTGTACGGCGCGGAGGCGCCGAAGTGTTCGAGGCCGACCACTTCGCCGCACTCGCCGACGAACTCCCGCCAGCCAAGGGCCACCCCGGCCTCGACCGCGACCCGCGCCTTGACCTCCGACGGCAGGACGGTCTGCCTGTAGGCGATGTCCTGCCCGTGGAACCACTCGACACACGGCATCGACACGACCCGTGTCGGGACGCCCTGCGCCTCCAGCAGCTCGCGGGCGTTGACGGCCACCTCCACCTCGCTGCCGGTGGCGATCAGGATCACCTGCGGCCGGGCGTCGGACGCCTCGTGCAGGATGTAGCCGCCGCGGGCCACGCCGTCGGCGCTGGTGCCCTCGAAGACCGGGAGGTTCTGCCTGGTCAGGGCCAGTGCCGCGGGCCTGTCGCTGTGCTCCAGCACCGCCTTCCAGGCGTGGGCCGTCTCGTTGGCGTCACCGGGGCGCACCACGTCGAGGCCGGGGATCGCGCGCAGCGCCCACAGGTGCTCGATCGGCTGGTGGGTCGGGCCGTCCTCGCCGAGGCCGATCGAGTCGTGCGTCCACACGTAGATGACCGGCAGCTTCATCAGCGCCGCCAGGCGCACGGACGGGCGCATGTAGTCGGAGAAGACCAGGAACGTGCCGCCGTAGGGGCGGGTGCCCCCGTGCAGGGCGATGCCGTTGAGGATGGCCCCCATGCCGTGCTCACGGATGCCGAAGTGCAGGGTGCGGCCGAAGCGGTTGCCGGGGAACTCCTTGGTTTGGTACTCCTCCGGGATGAAGGACGGCTCGCCCTTCATCGTGGTGTTGTTGGACTCGGCCAGGTCGGCCGAGCCGCCCCACAGCTCGGGCAGCACCGGGGCCAGCGCGCTGAGCACCTCGCCGGAGGCCTTGCGGGTGGCCATGGAGGCGCCCGGCTCGAACGACGGCAGCGCCGAGGCCCAGCCGCCGGGCAGCTCGTGACGCGAGATGCGGTCGAGCTCGGCCGCGCGCTCCGGGTTGGCCTGGCGCCAGGCGGTGTAGGACTTCTCCCACTCGACGTGGGCCTCGTGACCGCGCCGCGCCACGTCCCGGCTGTGGTCGAGCACGTCGCCGGGGACCTCGAAGCTCTGCGCCGGGTCCATGCCGAGGATGGTCTTGGTGGCGGCGACCTCGTCGGCGCCGAGGGCGCTGCCGTGGATCTTGCCGGTGTTCTGCTTGTTGGGCGCGGGCCAGCCGATGATCGTGCGCAGCCGGATGAAGGTCGGCCTGTCGGTCTCGGCGCGCGACTCCTCCAGGGCGGCGTGCAGGGCCGCCACGTCCTCGACGTACTCGCCCGTCTGGGTCCAGTCGACCTTGAGCGTCTGCCAGCCGTAGGCCTCGTACCGCTTGACCACGTCCTCGGACTTGGCGATCAGCGTGTCGTCCTCGATGGAGATGTGGTTGTCGTCGTAGACGACGGTCAGGTTGCCCAGCTTCTGGTGGCCGGCGAGGGCGCTGACCTCGTGGCTGACGCCCTCCTCGATGTCGCCGTCGCTGACGAAGCACCAGATGTGGTGGTCGAACGGCGAGGCGCCGGGAGCGGTGTCGGGATCGAACAGCCCGCGCTCGCGCCGGGCCGCCATCGCCATGCCGACCGCGTTGCCGAGGCCCTGGCCGAGCGGCCCCGTGGTGGTCTCCACGCCGGCCGTGTGCCCGTGCTCGGGGTGACCGGGCGTCACGCTGTCCCACTGGCGCAGCCGCTTGAGGTCGTCCAGGTCGAGGCCGTAGCCCGACAGGAACAACTGGATGTACAGCGTCAGGCTGGTGTGCCCGCACGACAGCACGAAGCGGTCACGCCCGATCCACGTGGGATCCGTCGGGTCGTGGCGCATCGTACGCTGGAACAACAGATATGCGGCGGGGGCCAGGCTCATGGCGGTGCCGGGGTGACCCGAGCCCGCCTTCTCCACTGCGTCCATCGCCAGGGCTCGAACGACGTCGACCGCCTTCTTGTCGAGGTCGGTCCATTCGAGGGCTGGCACGAGTTCGGTGCTCAAGTGCTCGGTCTCCGGAATCTAGTTGTCATTGATGCTGCCGGTTGGCGTATCCCGCCCACACCGGACCCTAACCGAGTGGAGCCGGCGATCGATTCCCCCTCCACTCATGCGGGTCCGTGGATGGCCGAAGCCCCCCATTGGCCGGACCGGCCGTCCCTGCGACTACAGTTTGGTTGTTCGCAGAGGCGTCACGGCGCCCACCCACGGATCCGCTCTATTCAGAGGTTACGCGTTGACTCCGCACGTGCTGGAAGCGCCTTGACGGTGCTGACGAACAGGCAGACGACGGCCCCCGCCACCGCGGCCGAGGAGCCGCGGACGATCGGCACGGTCGTCAAGGCCTACATCGCCCTCACCAAGCCGCGGATCATCGAGCTGCTCCTCATCACCACCCTGCCGGTGATGTTCCTCGCGGCGGGCGGCCTGCCCCCGCTCTGGACGTCGATCTGGGTGATGGTGTTCGGCACCCTGTCGGCGGGCAGCGCCAACGCGCTCAACTGCTACGTGGATCGCGACATCGACCAGAAGATGCGCCGCACCAGGCGCCGGCCGCTGGCCCGGCACCAGGTGTCGCCGAAGGGCGCGCTCGTCTTCGGCGTCGTGCTCGGAGTTCTGTCGACACTCGGGCTCTGGCTGACGACCAACTGGCTCGCCGCGGTGCTGTCAACCGGGGCGATCCTGTTCTACGTCCTCGTCTACTCGATGATCCTCAAGCGACGCACCGCCCAGAACATCGTGTGGGGCGGCATCGCCGGCTGCATGCCGGTGCTGATCGGCTGGGCGGGCATCACCGAGCGGCTCGACTGGGCGCCGCTGGTGCTGTTCGGCGTGGTGTTCTTCTGGACCCCGCCGCACACCTGGACCCTGGCGATGCGCTACAAGGACGATTACGCGGCGGCCGAGGTGCCGATGCTGCCGGTGGTCGCCACCGAGCGCCGGGTGATCCTGGAGTCGATCGCCTACACCTGGGCCACCGTGCTCTGCTCCCTCGCGCTCTGGCCGGTGGCCGGCACCACGCTGTTCTACCCGGCCGTGGCCGCCGTGCTCGGCGCGTTGTGCCTGTGGGAGGTGCACCGCCTGCTGGGCCGCCTCAACTCGGGCCTGACCGGTGTGGAGCTACGCCCGATGCGCTTCTTCCACTGGTCCAACGCCTATCTGGCGCTGCTCTTCCTGGCCGTGGCGATCGACCCGCTGCTGGCCTGAGTCCGCTCCCGCGCGGGCCCGCCGGCCTCGCCGGCTCGATGGGACAGCTTCTTTTTGATCCGTTACAGTCACCGTATGGCGTCCCGTGATCCACGCTGGGTGTTGAAGGACCGCCCGTCGTTCACGTTGATCATCGGGCTGGTCGCGACCGGCATCTGCGCTCTCGTCTCCTTCTCCTTCGACGTGCTCAACGGCGCGCCGGTGCAGTTCTTCATCGCGCTCGGTCTCGCCCTGGCGCCGGTGCCGCTGCTGCTGGCCGCCGTGCTGGCGCTCGACCGCATGGAGCCGGAGCCGCGCGGCGACCTGGTGTTCGCCTTCGCCTGGGGGGCGGGCATCGCGGTGCTCGTCGCGGGCGTCATCAACTCGCTCAACCTGCACTACATCATCGACACGGCCAAGCTGTCGGAGCCGAGCGCGCGCAACATCGCGGCCACCTTCGGCGCGCCCGTGGTCGAGGAGACGATGAAGGGCCTGGTGCTGCTGGGGCTGCTCAAGTACCGCCGGGCCGAGCTCGACGGGCCCACCGACGGCGTCATCTACGCCAGCATGGTCGGCCTCGGCTTCGCCATGAGCGAGAACGTCAGCTACTACGTCGCCGCCCTCAACTCCGAGCAGGGCGCGATGGGGCTGGCCGTCACCGTGGTGCTGCGCGGCCTGCTGTCGCCGTTCGCGCACCCGTTGTTCACCTCGATGATCGGCGTGGCCGTCGCCTACGCCGCCCAGCGTCACGGGCCCGAGCGGGTGTTCTACGTCATGGCCGGCTGGGTGGGGGCGATGGTGCTGCACGGCCTGTGGAACGGCCTGGTCTCCTACGGCGGCTTCCCCGGTCTCGTGATCGCCTACCTGGCGCTGATGGTCGTGCTCATCGTGCTGATCATGGTGGTCTTCCGCGACCGGCGGCGGATCGTCGCGCTCATCCAGCGCTACCTGCCGCCGTACGAGCCGACCAAGCTGGTCAACAGGGCCGACATCCACATGCTGTCGGGCCTGGAGCGGCGCCGCCAGGCCAGGCAGTGGGCCAAGGCCCACGGCGGCAAGCGGGGGCTGCGGGCGATGAAGGACTACCAGCTGGCCGCGACCGAGCTGGGCCTGCTGCACGAGCGGGCCGCCCGCCGGATGGTCGACGAGCACACCTTCCACGAGGAGCAGCGCGCCCTGCTCGAATGCATGAGCGTCGCGCGGGCCGACTTCCCAGTCCCGCCGGCCCACCTGCGGGCCGCGGCCCGTGGCATGCCGCCGCCGGGCTACGCCCCGGGCGCGCCGAGCTGAGGGCACGACCCTCGGCGCGGCCCGGCCCGCCCGGCACTACGGCCCGGGTGTTCCCGGGTGCGGGCTGCGGGCCAGGATCGTGGTGAGCGACGTCTCACGCGGGCCCGGGAAGACCGGGTCGGAGCGCAGCAGGAGCGCGTCGGCGAAGCCCTTGGCCGTCGCGGCGAGTTCGCGGGCGGCGTACTGGTAGGTGGTGGCGGCCCACCGCCTGCTCGAGTCGTCGCCCACGCCGAAGGCGTCGAGCCCCGCCGTACGGCACAGCGTCACCGCCCTGGGCAGGTGGAACTGCTGGGTCACCACGGTCACCCGCTCGGCTCCGAAGACCTCACGGGCCCGCACGCACGAGTCCCAGGTGTCGAACCCGGCGTAGTCGAGCACCATCACCGCGTCGGGCACCCCCTTGGCCCGCAGGTGGTCGCGCATGGCCGTCGGCTCGTCGTAGTCGGCGCGGCTGTTGTCGCCCGACAGCAGCAGTGCCCTGACCTTGCCCGTGTGGTAGAGCTCGGCGGCGACGTCGAGCCTGTCGGCCAGCATGGGCGAGGGCCGCCCGCCGTACAGGCCGGCGCCGAGCACCAGGGCGGCCTGCGAGCCGGGCACCCGGGCCAGCCAGCCGTCGGTGCCGGCGACCACGCGGTGGCCCGAGCTGGCGAGCCAGGCCCAGGTCATCGGTGCCAGGGCGAGCACGCTGAGCAGCACCAGGCCCTGGTAGGAGCGTCGGAGAGCGGCGCGAGAGGGGCGGACGAACAACCGCAAACGGGACCTCGCCTCGGTGGGGGAGTGGCCGACGTATCTCCCCATAGCGTGGCATAGCGGCTCAGGCTGTGGCGGCCATTTCGGCGGGGGAGGGGCGGGCCTCAGCCGGCGGAGCGCCCCGGGCGCGCAGCGAGGTGACGGTGCGCAACGTGGCGATCCAGACCAGGGTCGAGCCGAGCACGTGCAGCCCCACCAGGAACGCGGGCACGGCCAGGAAGTACTGGGTGTAGCCGATCACGCCCTGGGCCAGCTCGATCACGAGCAGGGCCAGCGCCGCACGGCGGGCGGGTCGTGGCGCGTCGGACACGCGCAGCGCGAGCAGCAGCGCGAAGGTCAGCCCGACCACCAGGTAGACGAGGTCGGCGTGCAGCCGCGCCATGTCCTCGATGTCGAGGTCGAACCGCGAGGCCAGCACGTCACCCGAGTGCGGGCCGGTGCCGGTCACCACCACCCCGGCGACGATCAGCGCGAACACCGCCGCGACCAGGACGTGGCCGAGACGGCGGAGGTCGCGGTGGACCAGGTCGCGCGCCGGTCCGTCGCCCTCGGACGCGCGCCGGTAGAGCATCCAGGACGCCGCGATCAGCCCGGTCGAGAGCAGGAAGTGCATGCCGACTGTGAACGGGTTGAGCATGGTGCGCACCACCAGGCCGCCCCAGAGCGCCTGGGCGACGATGCCCACCGGCTGCAGCAGGGCGAGCAGGAGCACGGAACGGCGGCGCGGGACCAGCCGCCAGGCGGCGACCACGCAGGCGAAGCCCACCGCGAGCACGAGGAAGGTGAGCAGCCGGTTGCCGAACTCGACCGCCATGTTGATCGGCGAGACCTCGGGGTGCGGGACGGGCACGAAGCTGTCGGGTGTGCACTTCGGCCAGGTCGGGCAGCCGAGCCCGGAGCCGGTGACCCGGACGGCGGCGCCCGTCACCGTGATGCCCGCGTTGACCACCACGGCCGCGATCGCCCAGCCTCCCATCGACCGGGCGGTGGGCGCCCAGAACGAGAGCAGGAACCGGGTGAGCGGGTGGGAACGGTCGGTGGGTAGCTTCACGACATCGATGGTATGGGCCTGCCCGGCCGGTCCCGCCACCGGGAACGGGCTCGCCCGGCGGGCTTCTCCGGCATCTTCTCAAACGTAAAAGTATGTGACATGTTACTGGCGGAGGTGTGATGCCGGACCTGATCGTCATCGGCGCCGGAGTGGTCGGCGCGGCGTGCGCCCACTACGCGGCGCACGCCGGACTCGACGTGACCGTGCTCGACCGCGGTCCCGTCGCCGGCGGCACGACCGGCGCGGGCGAGGGCAACGTCCTGGTCTCCGACAAGGAACCCGGCCCCGAACTGGACCTCGCCGTGCTGTCCCGCCGCCTGTGGCGCGCGCTCGCCGAGGACGCCGGGCCCGGCGGCTTCGAGTACGAGCCCAAGGGCGGCCTGGTCGTCGCCGAGACCCCGGAGATCCAGCGGCGGCTGGCCGCACTGGCCGCGCTGACCGCGGCGCACGGTGTCGAGCACACCGTGGTGGCGGGCGAGGACCTGCGCGGCTACGAGCCGCATCTGGCCGGTGGGCTGGCCGGCGGTGTGCACTACCCGCAGGACGCCCAGGTGCAGCCCATGCTGGCCGCCGCCCGGCTGCTCGGCCACGGCTCCATCCGGCTGCGCACCGGCGTCACCGTGACCGGATTCACCCGCTCCGGCGACCGGGTGACCGGCGTGCGCACCGACCGGGGCGACCTGACCGGCGACGCGGTGATCAACGCGGCCGGCACCTGGGGCGGCGAGATCGCCGCGCTGGCCGGCGTCGAGCTGCCCATCCTGCCCCGGCGCGGGTTCATCCTGGTCACCGAGCCGCTGCACCGGCCGCTGGTCCGGCACAAGGTCTACACCGCCGCCTACGTGACGAACGTGGCCAGCGACGCGGCCGGCCTGGAGACCTCGGCCGTCGTCGAGGGCACCCCTGCCGGGACCGTGCTCATCGGGGCCAGCAGGGAACGGGTCGGCTTCGACCGCACGACGTCGGTGCCGGTGCTGTCCCGGCTGGCCGCGCAGGCCGTCGCCCTGTTCCCGGCCCTGCGCGACGTGCGGGTCATCAGGTCCTACTGCGGGTTCCGGCCGTACTGCCCCGACCATCTGCCGGTGATCGGCCCGGATCCACGCGCTCCCGGGCTCTACCACGCGTGCGGCCACGAGGGCGCGGGCATCGGGCTCGCGCCGGCGAGCGGTCACCTGCTCGCCCAGGTTCTCACCGGCCGGCGCCCCGAGCTGGACCTGCGCCCCTTCCGCCCCGACCGATTCGAACCCGCCCTTCGCCCCGACCGATTCGAGGAGCCGGCGTGAGCGACGCCTTCCAGATCACCGTCGACGGCCGGCCCGTGCCCGTGACGCGCGGCCAGACGATCGGCGCGGCCCTGCACGCGGCGGGCGTCCGCTCGTGGCGCACCACCCGCCTCGGCGGCCGGCCGCGCGGGCTCTTCTGCGGGATCGGGATCTGCTTCGACTGCCTGGTCAGCGTGAACGGCCGCCCGCCGGAACGCGCCTGCCTGCTGGACGCCCGGCCCGGAGACGAGGTGACCACGTCTTGACCTCCTCCCCAGGCCCGAACTCGGGGTCTCCGGCGCGGTCCATGTCCGGTCAGCCCGGCTCGGATCCGGTGACCTGCGACGTCGTGGTGGTCGGCGGCGGGCCGGCCGGGGTGGCGGGCGCCCTCACGGCGGCCCGGCGGGGGCTGCGCGTCGTGCTCCTCGACTCCGGCGCGCGGCTCGGCGGCCAGTACTTCCGCCATCCCGCCGTCGCCGTACGGCCCGGCACAGCGGGGTTCGACCGTTTCGTACGCCAGGCGCGCGCCCTCGACCGGCAGGCCCGGGTGCTGCTCAGGCACCAGGTGTGGGCCGTGAGCCGTGACGATGACCTGGTCGTGCACTGCCTGGCCCCCGGCGGCGGCGCCGTCACCGTCCGGTGCCGCGGCCTGCTCATCGCCACCGGCGCCCACGACCGGGCGCTGCCGTTCCCCGGCTGGGACCTGCCCGGGGTGCTCACGGCGGGTGGTGCCCAGGCGCTGCTCAAGGGCGACGGCGTGGTGGCCGGCCGGCGGATCGTCGTGGCCGGGACCGGCCCGTTCCTGCTGCCCGTCGGCGCCGGCCTGGCCGGGGCCGGAGCGCGGGTGCTCGGCGTGTTCGAGGCCAACGGCGGCCTCGGCCTGGCCCGCCACCCGCTGCCGGCGTTGGCCAGGGCCGGGGAGGCCGCGGGGTACGCGCTGGCCCTGGCCCGGCACCGCGTGCCGTACCGGACCCGCCGGGCCGTGGTCGCGGCGCACGGCGAGCGCGAGCTGGAGGCCGTCACGGTGGCCCGGCTCGACCGCGACTGGAACGTGCTGGCCACCCGCCGGATCGCCTGCGACACGCTGGCCGTGGGGTACGGCTTCGTGCCCCAGATCGACCTCGGCGTCCAGCTCGGCTGCGACACGCGCGCCGACGTGGACGGCAGCCCTGTCCTGGCCGTGGACGGCGCGCAGCGCACCTCGGTGGAGGGCGTCTGGGCGGCCGGTGAGCCCACCGGCGTCGGCGGGTGGCGGCTCGCCGAGCTCGAAGGACGCATCGCGGGCCTGGCCATCGCCGCTCATGCCGCCCCGGACGCCCCGGCCGCCGGGCGGGTGACGGAGGGGCTGATCCGCCGGCGCGGACGGCTGCGGGCGTTCGGCCGGGCGCTGCAGGAGGCGTACCCGGTCCGGCCGGGCTGGCGGGGATGGCTGCGCGACGACACCCTGGTGTGCCGGTGCGAGGAGGTGCCGCTCGGCCGGATCCGCGAGGCGCTGCGGCTCGGCGCCACCGACGCCCGCTCGGTCAAGCTGCTGGCCAGGCCCGGGATGGGCTGGTGCCAGGGCCGCGTCTGCGGCTACGCCGTCGCCCGCCTGGCCGGTGAACCGCCCGGCCCGCCGCGCCGCCCCGTCGTCCAGCCCGTCAGCCTCGGCACCCTGGCCGAGCCACCCCAACCCCTCTCCTGGAAGGATCTGCCGTGATCGAACGCGTCAAGCCGTGGCAGGGCGTCATGGTCGCCACCGCCCTCCCGCTCCGCGACGACCTGTCCGTCGACTTCGATGGCTACGCCGAGCACTGCCGCTGGCTGACCGCGGGCGGCTGCGACGGCGTGGTGCCCAACGGCTCGCTGGGCGAGTACCAGACACTCACCGCCGAGGAACGGGCCAGGGTGGTGCTGACCGCCGTCGAGGCCGTCGGCGGGGCCCAGGTGATGCCGGGCGTCGGCGCGTACGGCGCGGCCGAGTCGCGGCGCTGGGCCGAGCAGGCGGGCGAGGCGGGCTGCGGATCGGTGCTGCTGCTGCCGCCCAACGCCTACCGGGCCGACGATCGGGCCGTGATGGAGCACTACCGCGAGGTGGCCAGGGCAGGGGTGCCCATCGTGGCGTACAACAACCCCTACGACACCAAGGTGGACCTGACGCCCGCCCTGCTCGCCCGGCTGTCCGAGGAGGGCCTGATCGTGGCGGTGAAGGAGTTCACCGGCGACCCGCGCCGGGCCTACGAGCTGGCCGAGCTGGCTCCCCGGCTCGACCTGCTGATCGGGTCCGACGACGTGCTGCTCGAACTGGCGCTGGCCGGAGCCGTCGGCTGGATCGCCGGCTACCCCAACGCGCTGCCCGCCTCCAGCGTGGCGCTCTACCGGGCCGCGCTGGCCGGCGACCTGGACACCGCGCTGCCCCTCTACCGCACGCTGCACCCGCTGCTGCGCTGGGACTCCAAGACCGAGTTCGTCCAGGCCATCAAGCTGTCCATGGATCTGGCGGGACGGCACGGCGGCCCCTGCAGGCAGCCCCGCGCCCCGCTGACGGACGAGCAGGCCGCGGCCGTCCGCGCCGCCACGGAGAAGGTCCTGGCGGAGGGGCTGCGATGAGGACCGGGCGGGTCTTCCACGCCGTCGACTCGCACACCGAGGGCATGCCCACGCGGGTCGTCGTCGGCGGCGTCGGCGTGATCCCCGGCGCCAGCATGGCCGAACGGCGCGTCCACTTCCGTGACCACCTCGACCACCTCCGCAGGCTGCTGATGAACGAGCCGCGCGGCCACGCCGCCATGAGCGGCGCCATCCTGCAGCCGCCCACCCGGCCCGACGCCGACTGGGGCGTGCTGTTCATCGAGGTGTCCGGGCTGCTGCCGATGTGCGGCCACGGCACCATCGGCGTCGCCACCGTCCTGGTCGAGACCGGCATGGTGGAGGTCGTCGAGCCCGTCACCACCGTGCGGCTGGAGGTGCCCGCCGGGCTCGTCGTGGTCGACGTGGCCGTTCAGGACGGCAGGGCCACCGCCGTGACGCTGCGCAACGTGCCCTCCTACAGCGACCGGCTCGACGCCTCGGTGACCGTGCCGGGGTACGGCGAGATCCGCTACGACCTGGCCTACGGCGGCAACTTCTACGCGATCGTCGGCCTCGACTCCTACGACCTGCCGTTCGACCGCGCGGCCAAGAACGAGATCCTGGCCGCCGGGCTGGCCACGATGAAGGCGATCAACGCGGCCGACGAGCCGGTCCACCGCGAGGACGACCGCATCCGGGGCTGCCACCACGTCTACTTCGCGGCTCCCGGCTCCGACGCCCACCGCTCGCGCCACGCGATGGCGATCCACCCCGGCTGGTTCGACCGCTCGCCCTGCGGCACCGGTACCAGCGCCCGGATGGCCCAGCTGCACGCCCGCGGCGAGCTCCCGCTGGGCCGCGACTTCGTCAACGAGTCGTTCATCGGCACCCGCTTCGTCGGCCGGCTGCTGGAGGAGACCACGGTCGGCGGCGCGCCCGCCGTGGTGCCGTCGATCACCGGCCGCGCCTGGCTGACCGGCACCGCCCAGTACTTCCTCGACCCGCGCGACCCGTTCCCCGAAGGGTTCGAGCTGTGACCGTCACCACCGTCGACTACCACACCGGCGGCGAGCCGTTCCGGATCGTCACCGCGGGCGTGCCCGCCATTCCCGGCGCCACGGTGCTCGACCGCCGCGCCGCCGCGAGCGCCCCGGAGATCGACCGGGTGCGGCGGCTGCTCTGCCACGAGCCGCGCGGCCACGCCGACATGTACGGCTGCTTCGTGGTCCCGCCCGACGACGACGGCGCCCACCTGGGCGCGCTGTTCTGGCACAAGGACGGCTACTCCACCGCCTGCGGCCACGGCACGATCGCGCTCGGCGTGCACGCCGTCCAGGAGGGCCTGGTCGAGGCCGATCCCGACGGCGACACCGACGTGGTCGTGGACGTGCCGTCAGGCCGCGTCACCGCCCGGGTGCGCTGCTCCGGTGGCCGCGTCCGCTCCGTCACGTTCGTCAGCGTCCCGTCGTACGTGATCGCCCGCGCCGTCCCCGCCGCCGGAGTCGAGGCCGACCTGTCGTACGGCGGGGCGATCTACGCCTCCGTGCCGGCCGGGGCGCTCGGCCTGGCGGTCGAGCCGGAGTACCTGACCGAGCTGATCACCCACGGCCGCCGGATCAAGGCGGATCTCGCCGGGCATCCGGCCACCCGGCACCCGGGCGACGACCGGCTGTCCGGCGTCTACGGCGTGATCTTCTACGACGAGCTGCCCGGCGGCGACGGCCACGTCCGCCAGCGCAACGTCACCGTCTTCGCCGACGGCGAGGTGGACCGCTCGCCGTGCGGCTCCGGCACCGCCGCCCGGCTCGCGCTGCTGCACGACCAGGGCGTGCGCGAGCCGCTCGTGCACGAGAGCATCGTCGGCAGCGTCTTTCGGGCCCGGGTCACCCGGGTGAGCGGCGACGGCGTCGTCCCCGAGATCGAGGGCATGGCCTACCGCACCGGCAGGCACGTCTTCGAGCTCGATCCCGCCGACCCCGTCGGCACCGGATTCACCCTGCGTTGATGCCGGTCATGGACCATCTCGACGCCGCCGCCATCGAGCGCCTGGTGCCCGTGGCGCGTGCCGTACAGATCCTGGAGGACGCCCTGCGGGCCGGCCTCGATCCCGAGGCGACGCCGCGGCGGCCGGTGGTCGAGCTGCCCGCCGGGCAGCTCCTGCTGATGCCCGCCGCGGCGGGCCGGTACGCCGGGATCAAGGCCGTCACCGTCGCGCCCGGCAACCCGGGGCGTGGCCTGCCCCGGATCCAGGGCACCTACCTGCTGTTCGACGGCGACACCCTGGCCCCGCTGGCTACCCTGGACGGCAGCGCGCTCACCTCGTCGCGCACCCCGGCCGTCTCCGCGCTCGCCGTCCGGCATCTGGCCGGCCCGGACGCCCGCGAGCTGGTAGTGTTCGGCACCGGCCCGCAGGCGTGGGGGCACGTCGTCGCGCTCGGCGCGGTGCGGCCGGTCGAGCGCGTGACCGTCGTCGGCCGCGACCCCGGCCGCCTGGAGGACTTCGCGGCCCGCTGCCGCGCCCGCGGGCTGACCACGCGGGCCCTGCGCGGCGGGGCGTGGGGCGGCGACCGCGCCGCGCGGGAGGAGCTCGCGGAGGCGCTGTCGCGGGCCGACCTCATCGCCTGCTGCACGACCGCCAGGGAGCCGTTGTTCCCCGGTAAGCTGCCCCGCGACGGCGCCACCGTCGTCGCGATCGGCTCGCATGAGCCTGACGCCCGAGAGCTCGACGGTGACCTGATCGCCCGGGCCACCGTGGTCGTCGAGGCCAGGTCGGCCGCGTTGGCCGAAGCAGGCGATGTGGTCGTCCCGATCCGCCACGGTACGATCACCACTGGTCATCTTGCCGGAAACCTCGCCGATCTGATCGCCGGCCGGGTTCGCAGCGGTCCCGGGCCTCGTGTGTTCAAGGGCACGGGCATGGCCTGGGAGGACCTGGTGGTCGCGGCCGCCGCCTACGAAGCGTGGAACGCAGGGAAGGGATGAGCGGATGGCTGACCGGCTCGACCTGCCGATGGTGGGGGAGCGGCAGAGCCTGCGCGAGCAGGTGGCGCACGCGCTCCGCGCCGCGCTGATCGCCGGCGAGATGCGGCCCGGCGTGGTCTACTCCGCGCCGATGCTGGCCCAGCAGTTCGGCGTCTCCGCCACGCCGGTCCGCGAGGCGATGCTCGACCTGGCCAAGGAGGGCCTGGTCGAGGCCGTCCGCAACAAGGGCTTCCGGGTGACCGAGCTGTCCGACCGGGATCTCGACGAGCTGACCGAGATCCGGCGGCTGATCGAGGTGCCGACCGTGACCCGCCTGGCCGACGCCTCGCGGGCGGCCGACTTCGAGCGGCTCCGGCCGCTCGCCGAGGAGATCGTGGCCGCCGCCGAGCGAGCCGACCTGCTCGGCTACGTCGACGCCGACCTGCGCTTCCACGTGGAGCTGCTGGCCCTGTCGGGCAACGACCACCTGGTGGCCGTGGTCAGGGACCTGCGCAACCGGGCCCGGCTCTACGGCCTGTCACAGCTGGTCGCGCGCGGCGGGCTGCCCGACTCGGCGCGCGAGCACCTGGCCCTGCTCGACGCCCTGGCCCGCGGCGACCAGAGGGCCGTGGGCCGGCTCATGGCCGAGCACATCCATCACGTACGCGGCATCTGGGCGGGCTCGCCGTCAACCTGACGGAGCCGACCGGCTCGGCCGGGGCGTGCGCGGCGTCCGCGTGGAGCCGAGGCTGGCGGCCACGATGCAGACGATGGCCGCCCACTGCTGGACCTGCAGCATCTCGCTCAGCACCAGCACGCCGATCAGCGCGGCCGCCGCGGGTTCCATGCTCATCAGGATGCCGAAGACGTGCTTGGGCATCCGCCGCAGCGCCTGCAGCTCCAGCGAGTACGGGATCACCGACGACAGCAGCCCCACGCCCACGCCGATCAGCAGCAGCTCCGGCTGGAGCAGGCTCGCGCCGCCCGTCGTGACGCCCACGGGCGCGATCAGCAGCGCCGAGATGATCATCGCGATCGACAGCCCCGAAGTGCCGGGGAAGCGCCGGCCCGCCGCGGCCGACAGCAGGATGTAGGCCGCCCAGCAGGCGCCGGCCACCAGGGCGAAGCCGATGCCCACCCAGCTCGTCGTCTCCGACTCGCCCCACGGCGCGAGCAGCGCCACGCCCAGGCCCGCGAGCCCGATCCAGACCAGGTCCAGCCGTCGCCGCGACGCCGCCACGGCGACGCCGAGCGGCCCGAGGAACTCGATGGCCACCGCGACGCCCAGCGGCAACCTGGCCAGCGCCTCGTAGAACGACAGGTTCATCAGCGCGAGCGTCGCGCCGAAGGTCAGCCCCACCGCCCAGTCGCGCCAGGACATGCCCTTCAGTTTCGGGCGGGCCACCACGGCCATGATCAGCGCGCCCGCCGCGATGCGCACGAACACCACCGCGCTCGGCGGCAGCGCCGCGAACAGCTCCTTGGCGAACCCCGCGCCCAGCTGCACGGAGAAGATCGCCAGCAGCACCAGCCCGGACGGCGGGATCGAGTCGGCCGCCGTACGCAGCAGGCTACCGGGCCGGGGCAGGCTGGAGCCGCGATCCAGCGGATCGTCGAGGGCGAAGGCGGTGGTCACGGGACTCCTCAGGGGCAGGTATCCGTTAGAGGGTAGTCAGCGCGACCGACATATCTGCACTTAGGGTGGTACTACCGGGCATCTGGATCAGCTGCCGTGGTCCCCCCACCATGGAGGCATGACGGCACTCGCCCCGCCCATCACGCTCTCCCGGCCACCGCTCGCCCTGTCCGTGGCGTCCTTCGTCAGCAGCTTCGACCGGTTCGCCGTGAGCCCGATGCTGGTCCTGATCGCGCTCGACCTGCACGTGCCGCTGGCCGCGGCCGTGGTGGCGGCCAGCGGCTACTTCCTCGCCTACGGACTGTCGCAACCGCTGTGGGGGCGTGCTGTCCGACCGTTTCGGGCGGGTGCCGGTGATGCGGGCCGCCCTGCTCGGGGCCGCGGTCGCCGGAGCCGTCTCGGCCCTCATGCCGGCGCTCGGGGCGCTCGTCGCCGCCCGGATCGTCGCCGGCGCCTGCTTCGGCGCGGTGATCCCCACCTCGCTCACCTACGTCGGCGACACCGTCCAGCCCTCGATCCGCCAGCGCGCTCTGACCGACCTCATGGGCGCCACCGCCCTCGGCACCGCCGCGGCCACCGGGCTCGGCGGCGTGCTGGCCGACCTGGTCGACTGGCGCGTGGTCTTCACCGTGCCGGCGGCCCTGGCGCTGGGCTGCGCGATCTGGCTGCGCCGCGTGCCCGAGCCGCCCGGCGGCGCGAACGGCCGGCTCGGCACGCACGTCGGCACGGTGCTCAGGCATCGCTGGGCCCTGCTGGTCTTCGTGCTGGCCTTCGTGGAGGGCGCCGTGCTGCTCGGCGTCATGCCGTTCCTCGCCCCCGCCCTCCAGCACGGCGGCACCACCGCCGCTGTTTGAGAAATGGCAGCGCACTCCCGTGCGAGCCAATTATGGTGTGCCTGTCTGGTGGTGAGAAGCAAGCCGCCGGGTCTACCGCCGGGCTGGCGGGATGTGATGCCTGTGGAGACCACGTAAGACCGTCGGGCAGTTCTCTGCCCCTCGCCTTGACCGGGACGGCTGTCGCCTGTGAAGCAGGAAGGTCCAACCTGCGAGGGTTGGAGTCCCCGCCTTCAGGGGTGGGGAGGAAGTCAAGCACTCGTCGTTGCAGACCTGGGTGACGTCCGTGGCGCCGCGGGCCAGGGGCACCTCCGTGGCCTTCTTCGCGGCGGCGCTGTTCGTCGGCAGCGCGGTCTCCTCCTGGGCCGGCGGCCCGGTGGCCGGCGACGGAAGGTACGCGCTGCTGTTCGGCGTGGCGGCGGCCGTGGCGCTGCCGCTGACGGTGGTGGCCGTCATCGGCAGGCACCGTTACGGCGCGCTCCCGGCCGAGGAAGGCTCACTCCCAGCGGAAGAAGCGGGAGGCCAGACCCAGTGACACGACCGCCCACGCGGCCAGCACCGCGACCGCCCCGAGCGGCAGGGCGCCCGCGCCGAGCACCGTGCGCAGCCCGCTGGTCAACGCCGAGATCGGCAGCAGCTCCAGCACCGACCGCATGCCCGCCGGGAACTTCGACAGCGGGAACACCACCCCGCCCACGCCCAGCAGCACCAGGTAGACGAGGTTGGCCGCGGCCAGCGTCGCCTCGGCCCGCAGCGTGCCCGCCATGAGCAGCCCGAGCCCGCTGAACGCCGCGGTGCCCAGCACGACCAGCAGCGCCGCGGCCGCGAACGAGCCCTGTGGCCGCCAGCCGAGGGCCAGCGCCACGGTCACGATCACCACGACCTGGACCAGCTCCACGGCGAGCACGGCCAGCGTCTTGGCCAGCATGAGCCCCTGCCGGGACAACGGGGTGGCGCCCAGCCGCTTGAGCACGCCGTAGCGCCGCTCGAAGCCCGTCGCGATCGCCTGACCGGTGAACGCCGTCGACATGATCGCCAGCGCGAGCACCCCGGGCGTCAGGAAGCCGACCCGGCTGCCTCCGCCGATGTCGATCAGGGGCGCCAGTGAGAAGCCGACGAGCAGCAGCACCGGGATGATCATCGTCAGCAGGAGCTGTTCGCCGTTGCGCAGCGTCGCGCGCACCTCGGCGCCCGCCTGGGCCAGCACCATGCGTGGCAGTGGCGCCGCGCCCGGCGCGGGTGTGAGGTCGAGCGTGGTCAACGCAGCTCCCTGCCGGTCAGTTCGAGGAAGACGTCCTCGAGGGTACGGCGCTCGATCCGCAGGTCGTCGGCCGTGACGCCCTCGGCCGCGCACCATGCGGTCACCGTGGCCAGCAGCCCGGGATCGACCTGGCCCTCGATGATGTAGTGGCCGGCGGGCGACTCCTTGGCGACGCTGCCCACCGGCAGCGCGTTGAGCAGCTCCTCCAGCGCCAGGCCGGGCCGGGCGCGGAAGCGCAGCTGGCGCTCGGCCCCGGTGAGCGAGGCGGGGCTGCCCTCGGCCACCACCCGGCCCCTGTCGATGATCACCACCTGGTCGGCCAGGCGCTCGGCCTCGTCCATGTGGTGCGTGGTGAGGACCACCGAGACGCCGGCGGCGCGCAGCTCGCCCACCAGGTCCCAGCAGGCGTGCCTGGCCTGCGGGTCGAGCCCGGCCGTCGGCTCGTCGAGGAAGACCAGCTCGGGCCTGCCGATGACCGCGGCGGCCAGGGAGAGCCGCTGCTGCTGGCCGCCGGACAGCCGGCGGAAGGGCGTGCGGGCGTGCTCGGCCAGGCCGAGCCGGGCCAGCAGGGCCGGCGGATCGAGCGGATGGGCGTGGAAGCGGGAGACCAGGCGCAGCCACTCGGCGCAGCGCATGGCAGGCGGCACGCCGCCCGCCTGGAGCATGACCCCCACCCGCGGTCGCAGCGCCGGCGTCGAGGGCGGCTCGCCCAGCACGCGGACGGTGCCCGAGTCGGCCCTGCGGAAGCCCTCGCAGATCTCGATCGTGGACGTCTTGCCCGCCCCGTTGGGGCCGAGCACGGCGGTGACCGCGCCGGCCGCGGCGCGCATGGACAGGCCGTCGACCGCCGTAGCGCCGCCGTAGCGCTTGACCAGGTCGATGAGCTCGACGGCTGGGGAATCCATGGGTCGAGTTTAGGGACTGTCCGGCGCGGTCCGGCTCGCGCCCTGCCGTGGCCGGTTATGGACAGGTATTGACGGGGCTTTTCCCGGCATGTCGCGGAATGGGGTGAAAGTCTGATGACGAGGTCCGCGTCACAGGAGGTTCCCATGTCACAGCGCAGCGGATACGAACCAGGCGTTCCGTGCTGGGTGGGTCTGTCGAGCACCGACGTCGAGGCGTCCGTCCGCTTCTACGGGGAGGTCTTCGGCTGGCGAGCGGAGATGACCGGCGACCCCCGCTACGGCCGGTTCGCCTACCAGGGCAGGAAGGTCGCCGGCGTGGGGCCCGTCGTCGTCGAGGGCGGCACCCCGGCCTGGAACACCTACGTCGCGACCGAGGACGCCGCCGCCACGGCCGACCGGGTCAAGAACTCCGGCGGCACCGTCCTGATGGACCCGGCGCGGATCTCCGACGCGGGCTCGATGGCCGTCTTCCAGGGCCCCGACGGAGCGTTCGTGTCGGTCTGGCAGGCGGACGGCCACCACGGCGCCGAGCTGGTCAACGAGCCCGTCTCGTTCTGCTGGAACGAGCTCGTCACCCGCGACGTCGCCGCCGCCGAGCGGTTCTACCGGGCGGTCTTCGACTGGACACCGCAGCTCCAGGAGCTCGACGGCGTCGACTACGTCGAGTGGCAGGTGGGCGGCAAGGGCATCGCCGGGATGATGGAGATGGCGCCGGGCTACCCGCCCGAGACGCCGTCCCACTGGATGGTCTACTTCGCGGTCGCCGAGCTGGACACGACCGTCGCCACCGCGCGCCGCCTCGGCGCGCACGTGCTCATCGACTCCATGGACGCCCCTCCGGGCCGCTTCGGCGTGCTCGTCGATCCGCAGGGCGCGGCGCTGTCCGTCATCCAACTTCATGAAATCGAATGAAAAGTCAGATAACCGGGAATCAGGAGGACCGAAATTCGGTTTGACCCCTCGGCCCTCGTGGGCCACAACCCACGAGGGAGAGGGGTTCACGCATGTCCGTGGCAGGAGCCGCGACGGTCGCCGTCCAGGAAACAAGAGGCCGCCGCGGTCTGCTGCTGTTCATCCTGGGCGCCCTTTCGGCCATCGGGCCGCTCTCGATCGACATGTACCTGCCGGCGCTGCCCGCCATCACCGCCGAGATGCTCACCGTGCCCGCGCAGGTGCAGCTCACCCTGACCGCCTGCCTCATCGGCGTCTCGGTCGGCCAGGTGATCGCCGGACCGGTGAGCGACGTGCGCGGGCGCAGGATGCCGCTGATCGTCGGCGTGGCCGGCTTCGCGATCGCCTCCCTGCTGTGCGCGTTCGCGCCGTCGGTGCCGATGCTGATCGCCTTCCGGCTGCTCCAGGGCATCCTCGGCGGCGCCGCCCTGGTGATCGTCCGGGCCGTGGTCCGCGACCTGTACGAGGGCGCCGCCATCGCCCGCATCTTCGCCACGCTCATGCTCATCAGCGGGCTGGCCCCCATCCTCGCCCCGATCGCGGGCGCCCAGCTGCTGGCCTTCACCTCGTGGCGCGGGGTGTTCGTCGCGCTCAGCCTGATGGGGCTGGCGCTGCTGCTCGCCGTGATCCCCGGTGTGCGCGAGACCCTGCCCGCCGACAGCCGGGAGGGCGGCGGCCTGCGGCACACCGCGCGCACCTTCTGGGCTCTGCTGCACCACCGGTCGTTCATGGGCAACGCGCTCACCGCGGGTCTGGCGTTCGCCGCGATGTTCGCCTACATCTCCGGCTCGCCGTTCGTCCTGCAGGAGGTGTACGGGACCACGCCGCAGCAGTTCTCCCTCATCTTCGGGCTGAACGCGCTCGGCCTGACCCTCATGGCCCAGGTCGGCGGGCGGCTCGCCGGCCGGTTCGCGCCGGAGCGCCTGGTTCTCGCCGGCCTGCTCGTCTCCGTGGTGGGCGGCGCCCTGCTGCTGATCGCCGCCGTCACCGGCATCGGGCTGCCGGGCGTCGTGGCCGGCCTTTTCGTGATCATGTGCGGTCAGGGGCTGGTGCTGCCGGGCACCGGCGCGCTGGCTCTGGCCGGCCAGCCGCCCCAGGTCGCGGGCAGCGCCTCGGCGTTGCTCGGCGTCCTGCAGTTCGCGCTGGGCGCGTTCGCCGCCCCGCTGGTCGGCCTCGCCGGATCGGGCTCGGCGGTGCCGATGGCCACAGTCATGCTCGGCCTGTTCGCGCTGTCCGTCCTGTTGTTCGCCGTGCTCGGCCGCCATTCTGTTAGGTAAGCCTTACCTGAGTGAGAAATTGCATTGACTGAGTTACGTGGATCTGTTTGTGAACGGGGAAGGAATTACGGCACACTGATGTTGTGAAAAACGGGAGCGAGTCCGACCGCGGTACGCGAAGTGCGGGGCCGCAGAGCCTCCCACCGAGCGGACGAGGAGTGGTGAGCGACCGATGAGCTACGTGCCCATGGAGCCTGGCAGCGAGCGCGGCACCCGCGCGCGCGTCGCCCGGCTCATTCTGGAGCACGGACCCGTCGCGGCCGCCGCGTTGGGCGAGCGGCTCGGGCTCACGCCCGCCGCCGTGCGCCGCCACCTCGACGCGCTGCTGGCCGACGGGATGATCGAGCCTCGCGCCGTACGACCGCGTGGCCAGCGTGGGCGAGGGCGGCCGGCCAAGCTGTTCGCCATCACCGACGCGGGCCGCAGTGCCTTCGAGCACGCCTACGACGACCTGGCCGGGAGCGCGCTGCGGTTCCTGGCCGACCGCATGGGACACGAAGCCGTGACCGACTTCGCCCGCTCGCAGGTCTCCGGCCTGCTGAGGCGGCTGGAGCCGGTCATGCGGACGGTGCCGGCCGACCAGCGCGTTCAGGTGCTGGCGCAGGCGCTGTCGGCGGAGGGCTACGCCGCCTCGGCCAGCAAGGCCAAGTCCGGCGGCGACCAGCTCTGCCAGCATCACTGCCCGGTGGCGCACGCGGCGGCGGAGTTCCCGCAGCTGTGTGAGGCCGAGACCGAGGCGTTCGCGCAGTTGCTCGGCACGCCGGTGCAGCGCCTGGCCACCATCGCCCATGGCGACGGGGTCTGCACGACACATGTGAGCCCACAATCGCTGGGTCATTCCGCACATAGAGACAAGAGCAAGGAGACCGGAAGGTGACTGTCACCGACCGCCCGGAGCTGGAAGGCCTCGGGAATTACAAGTTCGGCTGGTCCGACTCGGATGTCGCCGGGGCGGCGGCCAAGCGTGGCCTGTCCGAGGAAGTCGTCCGCAACATCTCCGAACTCAAGAACGAGCCGGAGTGGATGCTCGACCTTCGCCTGAAGGGCCTCCGCTTGTTCCACAGGAAGCCGCTGCCGACCTGGGGCTCCGACCTCACGGCCATCGACTTCGACAACATCAAGTACTTCGTGCGCTCGACCGAGAAGCAGGCCGCTTCCTGGGAGGAGCTGCCCGCCGACATCAAGAACACCTACGACAAGCTCGGCATCCCCGAGGCCGAGAAGCAGCGCCTCGTGGCCGGTGTCGCCGCCCAGTACGAGTCCGAGGTCGTCTACCACAAGATCCGTGAGGACCTCGAGGAGAAGGGCGTCATCTTCGTCGACACCGACACGGGCCTGAAGGAGCACGAGGAGCTCTTCAAGGAGTACTTCGGCTCGGTCATCCCGGTCGGCGACAACAAGTTCGCCGCGCTCAACACTTCCGTGTGGTCGGGTGGCTCGTTCATCTACGTGCCGCCGAACGTCGAGGTCGAGATCCCGCTGCAGGCCTACTTCCGGATCAACACCGAGAACATGGGCCAGTTCGAGCGGACCCTGATCATCGTCGACGAGAACAGCTACGTCCACTACGTCGAGGGCTGCACGGCGCCGATCTACTCGTCCGACTCGCTGCACTCCGCGGTCGTCGAGATCATCGTGAAGAAGAACGCCCGCTGCCGCTACACGACCATCCAGAACTGGTCCAACAACGTCTACAACCTGGTCACCAAGCGCGCCGTCGCCTACGAGGGCGCGACCATGGAGTGGATCGACGGCAACATCGGCTCCAAGGTCACGATGAAGTACCCCGCCGTCTACCTGATGGGCGAGCACGCCAAGGGCGAGACGCTGAGCGTCGCCTTCGCCGGCGAGGGCCAGCACCAGGACGCCGGCTCCAAGATGGTGCACCTGGCTCCGCACACGAGCTCCAGCGTCATCTCCAAGTCGGTGGCCCGTGGCGGCGGCCGCACCTCCTACCGCGGTCTCGTGCAGATCGAGGAGGGCGCCCACGGCAGCGCCAGCACGGTCAAGTGCGACGCGCTCCTGGTCGACCAGATCAGCCGCTCCGACACCTACCCCTACGTCGACGTCCGCGAGGACGACGTGCGCATGGGCCACGAGGCCACGGTCTCCAAGGTCAGCGAGGACCAGCTGTTCTACCTCATGAGCCGCGGGCTCGACGAGGACGAGGCGATGGCGATGATCGTGCGCGGCTTCGTGGAGCCGATCGCGCGTGAGCTGCCCATGGAGTACGCCCTCGAGCTCAACCGCCTGATCGAGCTGCAGATGGAAGGAGCCGTCGGCTGATGGGCCTGAACGAGAAGCCCTTGTCGACCCTGCACGAGAAGGCGTCCTACGACCTGGACGACTTCGAGGTCCCGACCGGGCGCGAGGAGGCGTGGCGCTTCACGCCGCTCTCCCGCCTGAGGGGCCTGCACGACGGCAAGGCGGAGGTGACCGGCCAGGTGCTGGTCCAGGTCCACACGCCGGCCGGCGTCACCGCCGAGTGGGTGGGCCGCGAGGACCCGCGGATCGGCCAGGCCTACGTGCCGGCCGACCGGGTCAGCGCGCAGGCGTACAACGCCTTCGAGAAGGCGCTGGTCGTCACCGTGCCCAAGGAGTCGGTGCCCGCCGAGCCGATCCGCGTCGAGGTGCGGGGCGGCGGCGTCGACGGCGCCTCCTACGGCCACATCGTGGTCAAGGTCGAGGCGCTCGCCGAGGCGCTGGTCGTCATCGAGCACCAGGGCAGCGCGATCTACGCCGACAACATCGAGTTCGTGGTCGGTGACGGCGCCTCGCTCAAGGTCGTCACCCTGCAGGACTGGGCCGACGACGCCGTGCACGTCTCCCACCACCACGCCCAGCTGGCCAGGGACGCGACGTTCCGCGGCTTCACGGTGACGCTCGGCGGAGACCTCGTACGACTGTCGCCCAGCGTCTCCTACACCGGCCCCGGCGGCGACGCCGACCTGTCGGGCGTCTACTTCGCCGACGCGGGCCAGCATCTGGAGCACCGCCTGCTCGTCGACCACTCGCACCCCAACTGCAAGAGCAACGTCGACTACCGCGGCGCGCTGCAGGGCGAGGACGCCCACACCGTCTGGATCGGCGACGTGATCATCAGGGTCGCCGCCGAGGGCACCGACACCTACGAGCTCAACCGCAACCTGATCCTCACCGACGGGGCCCGCGCCGACTCGGTGCCCAACCTGGAGATCCTCACCGGCGAGGTGGCCGGCGCGGGGCACGCCTCGACGTCGGGCCGCCTCGACGACGAGCACATCTTCTACCTCCAGGCCCGCGGCATCCCCTTCGACGAGGCCCGGCGCCTGGTCATCAGGGGCTTCCTCGGCCAGCTCATCGAGAAGATCCAGATCGACGAGCTCCGCGAGCGCGTGTTGAGCGCGGTGGAGGCGGAGCTGGCGCGATGAGTCTCGAGAAGGTATGCAAGATCGATGACATCCCCGACGGCGGGGTGATCGGCGTCGAGGTGGGGGAGACCCCCGTCGCGCTGGTCCGCAAGGGCGCCGAGGTCTACGCGCTGCACGACGTCTGCTCTCACGCCGAGGTGAAGCTCAGTGAGGGCGAGGTCTACGACGGCACCCTGGAGTGCTGGCTGCACGGCTCGTGCTTCGATGTCCGCTCGGGCAAGCCCACCGGACCGCCCGCCACCAAATCCGTGAACGTCTACACAGTCAAGATCGACGGCGATGACGTGCTCGTCTCGCTCTCGAAGGAGTCATAAGCACATGTCCACCCTAGAGATCCGTGACCTGAAGGTCGCCGTCGAGGACAAGGAAATCCTGCGCGGCGTCAACCTCACCGTGAAGTCGGGCGAGACCCACGCCATCATGGGTCCCAACGGCTCCGGCAAGTCCACGCTCGCCTACGCCATCGCCGGCCACCCCAAGTACACGATCACCGGCGGCGAGGTGCTGCTCGACGGCGTCGACCTGCTCGCGCTGTCGGTCGACGAGCGCGCCCGGGCCGGGCTGTTCCTCGCCATGCAGTATCCGGTCGAGGTGCCCGGCGTCTCGGTGTCCAACTTCCTGCGCTCGGCCGTCACCGCCATCCGCGGCGAGGCGCCCAAGCTGCGGCAGTTCGCCAAGGACCTCAAGGCCGGCATGGACTCCCTGTCCATCGACGGGGCCTTCGCCCAGCGCAACCTCAACGAGGGCTTCTCCGGCGGCGAGAAGAAGCGCCACGAGATCCTCCAGCTGGAGCTGCTCAAGCCGAAGATCGCGGTGCTCGACGAGACCGACTCCGGTCTCGACGTCGACGCGCTGCGTGTGGTGTCCGAGGGCATCAACCGGTTCCGCGCCTCGGGTGAGACGGGCGTGCTGCTCATCACCCACTACACGCGCATCCTGCGATACGTGACGCCGGAGTTCGTGCACGTCTTCGCCGGCGGCAGGATCGTCGAGGAGGGCGGGCCCGAGCTGGCCGAGAAGCTCGAAGCCGAGGGCTACGAGCAGTACACGAAGGCGAGTGCATGACTCCCACCAGCTTGGACGTGGAGAGGATCAGGAAGGACTTCCCGATTCTCTCCCGCGAGCTGCCCGGCGGGCGTCCGCTCGTCTACCTCGACTCGGGCAACTCCTCCCAGAAGCCCGCGGCGGTCGTCGAGACCATCCGTGAGCATCTGGCGATGCACTACAGCAACGTCGGGCGCGCGATGCACGTGCTCGGCGCGGAGTCGACCGAGGCCTACGAGGGAGCGCGCGACAAGGTGGCCGCGTTCGTCGGCGCCCCGTCGCGCGACGAGGTGATCTTCACCAAGAACGCCTCCGAGGCTCTCAACCTCGTCGCCTACTCCTTCGGGCAGCATCTCTGGCGCGGCACGGCCGACGCCGACCCCCGCTTCACGCTCGGCCCCGGAGACGAGATCGTCATCTCCGAGATGGAGCACCACTCCAACATCGTGCCGTGGCAGCTGCTCGCGCAGCGCACCGGGGCGACGCTGCGGTGGTTCGGCGTGACCGACGAGGGCCGGCTCGACCTCTCCGGCCTGCCGGAGCTGATCACCGCGCGAACGAAGATCGTGTCGATCGCCCACCAGTCCAACGTGCTCGGCACCGTCAACCCGGTCGCCGACGTGCTGGCGCGGGTCCGCGAGGTGGGCGCGCTGATGATGCTCGACGCGTCCCAGTCGGTGCCTCACCACCCGGTGAACGTCGCCGAGCTGGGGGTCGACTTCGTGGCCTTCACGGGGCACAAGATGCTCGGCCCCTCGGGCATCGGCGTGCTCTGGGGCCGGGCCGAGCTGCTCGACGCGATGCCCCCGTTCCTGGGCGGCGGCGAGATGATCGAGGCGGTCTGGATGGACCACTCGACCTACGCGCCGATCCCGCACAAGTTCGAGGCCGGCACCCCGCCGATCGTCGAGGCCATCGGTCTCGGCGCGGCCGTCGACTACCTCCAGGCGATCGGCATGGAGGCGGTGGAGGCCCACGAGCGCTCGCTGACGGCGTACGCGCTGGAGGCCCTGCGTGAGGTGCCCGAGCTCCGGCTGATCGGGCCCGACTCCCTTGAGCTGCGCGGCGGCACCCTGGCGTTCACGCTGGAGGGGATCCACCCCCACGACGTCGGCCAGATCCTCGACGACGAGTTCGGCATCGCGGTGCGCGTCGGCCACCACTGTGCCCGCCCGCTGCACCTCAGGTTCGGAATACCGGCGACCACCCGGGCGTCGTTCTATCTGTACAACACCACGGGCGAGATCGACGCCCTGGTCCGCGGCCTCCTCCATGTTCAGAAGGTGTTCGGATAGCCATGATCGGCGAGTCGATGTACCAGGAGCTGATCCTGGAGCACTACAAGCACCCGCAGGGCCGGGGGCTGCGTGAGCCGTACGACACCGAGGTTCACCACGTCAACCCGACCTGCGGCGACGAGATCACGCTCCGGGTCAGGGTGGGCACGGCCGGGCGCATCGAGGACGTCTCCTACGATGGGCAGGGCTGCTCGATCAGCCAGGCGGCCGCCTCGGTGTTGCACGAGCTGACCACCGGCTCGACGGTCGAGGAGACGCTGTCGGTCGTCGACGAGTTCACCCGCCTCATGCAGGGCAGGGGGCAGGTCGAGGCCGACGAGGACGTGCTGGGCGACGCGGTGGCCTTCGCGGGCGTGGCGAAGTTCCCGGCGCGGGTGAAGTGCGCCCTGCTGTCGTGGATGGCGTACAAAGACGCTGTTGTGAGGAGTGCTGCGCTGTGAGGAGGGTGTCATGAGCAAGCCGGTGGAGACGCCTACCGGGGTCGACGGAGACGTCAGCCTCGACGAGGTCATGGAGGCGCTCAGGGATGTCGTCGACCCCGAGCTGGGCATCAACGTGGTCGATCTGGGGCTGATCTACGGCCTCAACCTTGACCCGTCCGACGGCGGCCGGCCGGTGGCGACCATTGACATGACGCTGACCAGCGCCGCCTGCCCGCTGACCGACGTGATCGAGGACCAGGCCCACTCGGCGCTCGACGGTATGGTCTCCGATGTCAAGATCAACTGGGTCTGGCTGCCCCCGTGGGGACCGGACAAGATCACTGATGAGGGTCGTGAGCAGCTGCGTATGCTAGGATTCAACGTCTGATCTTTTGCTGCACGGCTGACGCCTCGGCGTCGGCCGTGCCAGCGTGCTAAAGTCCGATAATCGGACTAGCCGGGGAATACATGGTGTTTTCCCCGCGTTGGCACCACGTGCACCTGGCGCACCAATGTGCGTTATCGCCGCCTGCGGCCGGCAATGGGGTGCGCGTAGACGGCCCGTCGATTTCGGGCCAGTCCCCACCCAGCGGGTCCGAATTCCCGCGAACGTAACGCAGTACGGCACTGCCGTACGTCCTGGCACGTCCTTTCGCAGAAGTGACGCGCCACTTCGACTGAAAGGCACGACTTTCGTGACCATGCTTGATGCTGTCCTGCCCGAGCTCACCCCCGAGCAGGGCCCGTCCGAGTTCGAGCTGCTGGGGCTGCCCAGGCCGCTCATCACCGGGCTGGCCAAGCAGGGCATCGCCAGCCCGTTCCCCATCCAGAGCGCGACCATCCCCGACGTGCTGGCCGGCGCCGACGTGCTCGGCCGCGGCCAGACCGGCTCCGGCAAGACGCTCGCCTTCGGCCTGCCGACCATGGCCCGCATCGCCGGCACCCGGCCGGCCCCCGGCCACCCCCGCGCCATGATCCTCGTCCCCACCCGCGAGCTCGCCCTGCAGGTGCACGACGCCCTTGAGCCGCTCGGCCGCGGCCTGGGCCTGCGCATGAAGGTCATCGTGGGCGGCATGTCCATGGGCAAGCAGATCGAGGCCCTGCGCCGCGGCGTCGACATCGTCATCGCCACGCCGGGCCGGCTCGGCGACCTCATCCGCCAGGGTGAGTGCTCGCTGTCCGACATCGAGGTCAGCGTCATCGACGAGGCCGACCACATGTGCGACCTCGGCTTCTTCCCTGTCGTGACCGAGTTGCTCGCGCAGACGCCGGCCGACGGGCAGCGGCTGCTGTTCTCGGCCACGCTCGACGGCGACGTCGACAAGCTCGTGCGCCGCTTCCTCAAGGACCCGATCACGCACTCCGTCGCCCCCGCGACCTCCCCGGTCGACACCATGGAGCACCACGTGCTCCAGGTGACGCGCGACGACAAGTTCGACATCACCGCCGAGATCGCCAACCGCGAGGGCCGGACGATCATCTTCGTCCGCACCCAGCACGGCGTCGACCGCCTGTGCAAGCAGCTCGCCAGGGTCGGCGTCAAGTCGGGCGGCCTGCACGGCGGCAAGCGCCAGAACCAGCGCACCCGCATCCTGGCCGAGTTCCGCGAGGGCTCCGTCAACGTGCTCGTCTGCACCGACGTCGCCGCCCGCGGCATCCACGTCGACAACATCAGCCTGGTGCTGCACGTCGACCCACCGCAGGACCACAAGAGCTACCTGCACCGCGGCGGCCGCACGGCCCGCGCCGGCGAGAAGGGCACCGTCGTCACGCTGGTGCTGCCCAACGAGCGCCGCTCGACCGACCAGCTCACCCGGCGCGCCGGCATCCAGCCGTTCCGCCTCAAGGCCTCCCCGGGTCACCCCAGGCTCGCCGAGCTGGCGGGTGCCCGCCAGCCGAGCGGCGAGGCCATCCCCGTCTGGGAGCCCGACGTCCGCAAGCCGCTGCGCCCGCGTCGCGAGGGCGGCCACAACGGCGCCGAGCGTCGCGGCCGGCGTCCGCGCCGTGACTTCGACGGCGACCGCCGTCCGCGCCGCCACGAGGACGGCGACCGCCCGGCCGTCGGCTCGGGCGACGACCGGCGTCCCCGCCGCCACGACGGCGAGGACCGCTACCACCGTCGCCACACCGACGCCGCCGAGCCGCGTACCTTCGGCGAGCGCCGCTCCGGTGGCGACGACCGCCCCCGTGGCGGCTACCGGTCCGACGACCGCGGCCCCCGTGCCGGCGGGTTCCGCTCCGACGACGGCCCGCGCGGTGGCGGCTTCCGCTCCGACGACCGTGGCCCGCGTGGCACCCGGCCCGACGACGGCGGCTCCCGCGGCGGTTTCCGGTCGGACGACCGCGCCCCCCGCGCCGCCGGTGACCGTGGCCGCCCGTTCTCGGCCGACCGCGAGCGGGGCGGCCGGTCCGACGACCGTTCCCGTGACGGCTACCGGTCCGGCGGCCCCCGCGCCGACGGCCGTGGCAACGGTGGCTACCGTTCCGGTCAGGGCGAGCGCCGCTACGGCCGCTGACCGCCCGGCACAACCGACGAGGCCCGCCGTACCTCTCCGCTATGGAGCGGTACGGCGGGCGTCGCCGTTCGCGAGGTCATCCCGGCGCGGACGCAGGAACGGCACCAGGGCGAGGCCCAGCGCGGCGGTCACCGTGATGACGAGCGAGGGCGCGGCGAACTGGGCGGCGGCGCCGGCCACGGCGAATCCGACACCCTGCCAGAACATCAGACCGGCCGTCTGGACACTCAGCGCCCTGCCGAGCAGCTCCTCGGGGGCGACGTCCACGAGCAACTGGTCCAGGCCGAGGTGGTGGGCGAGCCCGATGCCCGACAGGACGAGCAGCGCGATCGCCGACGGCAGGCCCGGCCGCAGTCCGAACAGCAGCTGCGGCAGGAACACGAGCAGTGCCAGCGGCGCGATGAGCCGCAGCCGGCGGGCGGGAGAGGGAAGCCACAGGCACAGCAGCTCGCCCAGGACCGTGCCGATCGGCAGCGCCGACATGAGCAGCCCCAGCCCGGCCGTGCCGAACCCGGCCAGATCGGCGTACGGCGCGGCCAGCGCCTCGGGCGCCACCCCGAGAGCGGGCACGGCCCAGCCGAACACGAGGACACGGCGCAGCCGTACCTGCCGGAAGATCCTGCCCAGGCCGGTCAGCGAGTCGCCCACCAGAGACTGAGTCCCGGGAGCGGAGACCGCCGGGCGGGCCGTGAGCCCGGCGGCGAGCAGCGCCGCCGACAGCAGGAAGGCGCCGGTGTTGATCACGAGGGCGGCGCGCGGCGTCAGCACGATGAGCAGCAGCCCGCCGAGGGCGAAGCCGCTCACCTGCGCGCCCTGCGCGACCAGCCGGAACAGGCTGCGGGC
The DNA here is from genome assembly GCF_059358955.1 of Nonomuraea sp. CX421. NCBI lineage: Bacteria > Bacillati > Actinomycetota > Actinomycetes > Streptosporangiales > Streptosporangiaceae > Nonomuraea > Nonomuraea sp. CX421. The sequence goes on from NZ_JCADBK010000008.1 coordinate 79,388, forward strand.
GGCGATGTAGACGTCACCGTCGAGGACGCGCGGCAGCATCGCGGCCCGCGCCCCCGCGAAGACCGGGGCCACCAGGCCCATGCCGAGGGCCAGGACCAGCACGACGGCGACCGGCAGCCCGGGCAGGGTCATGGCGGCGGCGAGGGCGGCGGTCAGCAGGTTGCAGCCCACCAGCAGCCGGCGGATCGCCACCCGGTCGACCAGCGCGGACAGCAGCACCCCGCCGAACAGGTAGGGGACGAACGCGACGGTGAACACCAGGGCGGCCAGCAGGGGAGAGCCGCTCTGGCGGTAGACCAGCACGGTCAGGGCGAACTGGGTCACGATCGTGCCCAGCATGCAGAGCACGTGTGAGAGGAAGAGGGTCCGGAACTCGGGCACGGCGAGGGCGTCGCGATAGCGGCCCCGCGCGCCCGTCGGATGGGTCATCGAGCTCCTCGGGGGAGGGGGAGGCGCCGGTTCGCCGTGGCCTGGCCGGCCACGGCGACTATCGGTCAGTAGACGTAGCGCATGGGACCACCTCCTGGGCGAACGTGACCGGCAGGCTTCGCACGCCGCGCAGGGTTCCGCTGTCCCACATCACCGGGGCGGCGTGCGGACGGACGGTGTGTCCGGCGCGGGCGAGTTCGGTGAAGAGCGCCCGGGTCTGCGCCGAGGCGACACCGGCGCCGAGGCAGGCGTGCAGGCCGCGGCCGAAGCCGAGGTGCGGGTTGTGGGCGCGGTCCAGCCGCAGGGCGTCGGGGTCGGCAAAGACGGCCGGGTCGCGGTTGGCGGCGCCGATGATCAGTGTCACGCCCTCTCCCTCGCGCACCTTGCGGCCGCCGATCTCGGTGTCGGTCAGGCAGGCGCGGGCGAGCACCTGGACCTGGCTGGTGTAACGGATCAGCTCCTCTACCCCGGAATCCGGATTTTCCGGGAAATCCTGGAGAGTGTCAGGATTATCGATGAACGCGAGTAGTGAGAGGGCGAGTAACCGGGCCGACGATTCGAAGCCCGCGTGGAAAGTCGAGCGCAGCGAATTCAGCAGGAGCCTTCGGTCGACGTCCACGGTGCGCAGTTTTTCGGCGACAAATGCGAACATGCCATCCGGACGGTGGTCGGTCATCCAGTGGGCGATGACCGCGTCGATCTCCGCCCGCGCGGCGATCCCCGCGGGCATCACCTCGGGGCGCAGCCCGCCGTCCATGGTGTCGACGACCGACGGGGAGACGGAGGTGAGCCAGTCGAGATCGGGCGGGTCCACGCCCAGCAGGTCGCAGATCGTCTCCACGGTGAGCGGGATGGCCACCTCGTGCACGAACTCCACCTCGGCCCCGCCCAGCCCGGCCAGGCGGCGTCGTACCCGCTCGGCCGTGCGCCCGGCCAGCGCGGCGTGGTCCTGGGCCCGGTAGGCGGCCGCGAGCAGCCGCCGAACGGGCGGGTGGTCGGGCGGGTCGACGGACTGCAACATGATCAGCTCGTCGGGCAGCCGCTCGCCGACCCGCCGCCAGTCGGAGGAGAACAGGTCCAGCCGCCTGAGCACCTCGGCGCAGTCGGCGTGGCGGGTCAGCACCCAGGTGCCGAGTTCGTCAAACCAGAAGAAGGGGTCGGTCTCGCGCCAGGCGGAATAGACGGGGGCGGGATTCCGGAGAGTTTCCGGCCAGAGGAGCGTACGGAGCGAATGCGGAAAGGGGCTTTCCGTCGACACTAAGTCTCCATATTCGGCTCAAATGACTCTAATAGAATGATTTAACCGTGTGAACGATAAAGGAGTGCAGGGGAATGGTCAACATCGCCGTTCCGGCCCCCGGCGTCTCGCGTGGCGGACACCGGGCCATCCGACCCGCGCGCGCAGACTAGGCTTGTCATGCACGTCAGCCGACCGACGAGAGAGATCATGAAGACCTTCGAAGAGCTGTTCGCCGAGCTGTCAGAGAAGGCGCAGACCCGGCCCGCGGGCTCGGGCACCGTCGCCGCCCTCGACGCCGGCGTCCATGCCATCGGCAAGAAGGTCGTCGAGGAGGCCGCCGAGAGCTGGATGGCCGCCGAGCACGAGTCGAGTGACCGGGCCGCCGAGGAGATCTCGCAACTCCTCTACCACGTGCAGGTGCTCATGCTCGCGAAGGGCATCGGGCTGGACGAGGTGTACAAGCATCTCTAGGGCGCCCGCGCCCGCCCTCGTCCCACCCGTTCGGACCCGCGAGACTTAGGACACGATCCACATGATCCGCCTGGCAGTACCCAACAAGGGCGCGCTCAGCGAAGCCGCCCAGGTCATCCTCAAGGAGGCCGGCTACCGGTCCCGAAAGGACAGCAAGGAGCTCGTCGTCGTCGACGCCGACAACGGCTGTGAGCTGTTCTTCCTGCGCCCCCGTGACATCGCCGTCTACGTCGGCGAGGGCACCCTCGACGCCGGCATCACCGGCCGCGACATGCTGATCGACTCCGGCGCGCCCGTCGAGGAGATCATGCCGCTCGGCTTCGGCGGCTCCACCTTCCGGCTGGCCTGCGGGGCCGGCGAGATGACCTCGGTCAAGGACCTCGACGGCAGGCGCATCGCCACCTCCTACGCCGGGCTGCTCGACAAATACCTGTCCGACGCGGGCGTCGACGCGCGCGTCATCAAGCTCGACGGCGCCGTCGAGACCGCCATCAGGCTCGGCGTGGCCGACGCGATCGCCGACGTCGTCGAGACCGGCACCACGCTGCGCAACGTCGGCCTGGAGGTCTTCGGCGAGCCGATCATGCGCTCGGAGGCCGTGCTGATCAAGCAGCAGAGCGCGCCCGAGGCGCCCGGCGTCGCCCAGCTGGTGCGCCGCCTCCAGGGAGTCGTGCACGCCCGCGACTTCGTCATGATGGACTACGACATCCGCGCCGAGCGCATCGAGGAGGCCATCGCCCTCACGCCCGGCATGGAGGGCCCCACGGTCTCCCCGCTGCACCGCGAGGGCTGGGTCGCCGTCCGCGCCATGGTCCGCCGCAAGGGGCACCAGCAGGTGATGGACCAGCTGTGGGACATCGGCGCGCGCGCCATCCTGGTCACCGACATCTACGCCTGCCGCCTTTGACCCGGGTCCGTCGCCGGGTCGGCTAGCCTTCGGGGATGAACGCGCGACCGGCGAAGGGCGGCGGCCGGTGGGTTTCGGTGCCGCCCGAGCGCGTGCACCCGTGGATCGACGGCTTCGCCGCCCGGCACGGCTCCTTCGAGGCCGCCGGTGACGGGCTGATGGTGCGCCTGGTGGCCGCCGACGGGGCGCTGGCCGAGCTGCACGTCCCCTTCCCGCCGATGCGGCCAGGGCCGCCGCATGTCACCCGGCTGGTCACGCACGCGCGGGCCGAGCGGCGCGTGGGCGTGGTGCTGGTGCGGCTGGGCGGCTACGCGGCCGGAGTGTTCCACGGGTCGCGGCTGGTGGCCTCCAAGGTCGGCTCCCGGCTGGTCCAGGGGCGCACCGCCGCCGGCGGCTGGTCGCAGCAGCGTTTCGCCCGGCGCAGGCAGAACCAGGCGGGCCAGGCCGTCGAGTCGGCCGTGGAGACGGCGCTGCGGGTGCTGTCGCCGCACCTGGCCGAGCTGGACGCGGTCGTGTTCGGCGGTGACCGCCGCGCGGTCGACACCCTTCGGGCCGACCGGCGGCTGGCGCCGCTCCTGGCCCTCGAATCCGAGCCGTTCCTCGTGGTGCCGGACCCGAAGCTGGCGGTGCTGCGCGAGACGCCCAAGCTGTTCCGCGAGGTACGGATCCGGGTGGTCGACCCCGCCTGAGACGCCGCCCGCGGCCCGCGCCGCGACCCGCCTGGTCAGCGCTCGAAGGCGGGTGCGTGGTCGGCGAGGAAGGCGGCCAGGGAGCGGGGCGGGTGCCCGGTGATGTCCTGGACGGCCGTGGTGACCGTGGACCAGCGGCCGTCTCCGATCTCGGCCATGAGCGCGGCGAGATCGTGGCTGACCGGCTCCGGGAGGCCCTGCCGGGCGAGATGGGCGGCCATCTCCGGCACCGGCAGGTCGGTGTACTCGACCGGCCGGCCCAGGGCGGCGCCGATCGCGGCGGCGATCTCGTCGTGGGAGCGCGCCTCGGGACCGGTGAGGACATGGACACCGCTCTCACCGACCGGGCGGGTCAGCAGCGCCGCGGCCACGTCCGCGATGTCCCGGGCGTCGATGTAGCCCACCGGGGCGGAGCCGTACGAGCCGTACATGCGGCCGTCGCGCACCTCGGCCGGGAGGTTCTGCATGAACCCCACGGGCTCAAGGATCGACCACGGCACCCCCGACTTCCTGAGGTGGGCATCGACCTCGCCGTGTGCGCCGCCGCCGAGGAGAGCGCCGGGCGTGGCGCCGCGCACCGACACGGTCACGATCTGCCCGGCGCCCGCCTCGCGGGCCAGGTCGATCATCCGCTGGTGGGCCTGGACGAACCCCGGCCAGAGCGAGCTGTTGAGAAAGAGCCGGTCGCCGGGCGAGAGGGCGGCGGCGATGGTCTCCGGCCGTTCGAGGTCGCCGAGCACGTGGGCGCAGTCGAGGTCGGCCGGGCGGCGGAGCACGGCGACGACGTCCTCGCCGCGCAGTCTCTCGATGAGCGCCCTGCCGATCGTGCCCGTGGCTCCGGTCACCAGGATCATGTTGGGTCCTCCTAAGTGGAATATTGGATTCCGGTTAGCGGACGATACAATAAGCGGAATCTCTTCGTCCAGTTCGGAGTCGTACGTGCGCGCGGACGCCAGACGCAACCTCGACAAGATCCTCGACGCGGCCGCCGACGTGATCGCCGAGCGCGGCGTCAACGCGCCCATGGAGCTCATCGCCCGTCGGGCGGGCGTCGGAGTCGGCACGCTCTACCGGCGTTTTCCCGACCGCGGCGCGCTGATCGCGGCCATCGGCGACCACTACGTCCACTCCCTCGCCGCCGCCCTGGACAGCGCCGTCAAGGGCGCGCCCGACGCCTGGACCGGGCTGTACGACTTCGTCGTCTGGGCGGGAGATCCCGGCCGCGGCGCGCTCGCCACCGCGCTGGCCGACGTGCCCGAGGAGACCTTCACCGACCGTGCCGAGTTCGCCGGGGCGCGCCGGGAGTGGCTGGAGCGGCTCGACGAGCTGGTCCGCCAGGCCCAGGCCGAGGGGGCGCTGCGACTCGACGTCGGCACCGACGACATCGTGGCGCTGCTCGGCCTGTTCGCCTGCCATCCCGCCGGCCTGCCGGCCCACATCGCCGCCCGGCCGGAGCGGTTCCTGCGCCTCATGCTCGACGGCATGCGGGCGGGCGCGGCCACGCCCGCCGATTGAGCCGGTGCGTAACCGGCCCGGTGGTCATCCGGAACGCGACGGTGATCGTGGGGCGCCCGCCGGAGGTTTATCCGGAGGTGGAACCCCAGATCGGGGTCATACACTGATCTGTATGCACACTCCCGATTGACCGGCGTCGCACGCCCAAACCCTCGTTTCCTAGCTCGGGAGTGTCCCGTCAACCATGATCATCGCCAGTGACATCGAGCTGCGCGCCGGCGCGCGCCTGCTCATCGAGAAGTCGTCGTTCCGCGTCAACCCGGGCGACAAGATCGGCCTCGTCGGCCGCAACGGCGCCGGCAAGACCACGCTGACCAAGGTGCTCGCCGGGGAGGGGCTGCCCGCCGCGGGCGTGGTCAACACCACCGGCAACGTCGGCTACCTGCCCCAGGACCCCCGCACCGGCGACCTGGAGGTGCTCGCCCGCGACCGCATCCTGTCGGCCAGGGGCCTCGACGAGGTGCTGCGCAAGCTGCGCCAGGCCGAGCTTGGCATGTCCTCCGCCGACGAGCGCACCCGGGAGAAGGCCGTGCGGCGTTACGGCGCGCTCGAGGACCAGATGCACGTGCTCGGCGGCTACGCGGCCGAGTCCGAGGCGGCCTCGATCGCCTCCAGCCTCGGCTTGCCGGACCGCGTGCTGGGCCAGCCACTGAAAACGCTTTCCGGTGGTCAGCGCAGACGTGTGGAATTGGCGCGCATTCTTTTCAGCGGGGCGGAAACTCTCCTTCTCGACGAGCCGACAAACCACCTAGATGCCGACTCAATCGGGTGGCTTCGTGATTTTTTGCGATCGCATCAGGGCGGCTTGGTGATCATCAGTCACGATGTCGACCTTCTTGAAGCGACGGTCAACAAGGTCCTTCACCTCGACGCCAACCGGTGTGTGATCGACCACTACAACGTCGGCTGGAAGGCCTATCTGGCGCAGCGTGAGACCGACGAGAAGCGTCGCAAGCGCGAGCGTGCCAACGCCGAGAAGCAGGCCGGCGCGCTGCTGGCGCAGGCCGACAAGATGCGCGCCAAGGCGACCAAGGCCAAGGCCGCCCAGGACATGATGCGCCGCGCCCACCGGCTGCTCGCGGGCACCGAGGAGGAACGGCAGAGCGACAAGGTGGCCAAGCTGCGCTTTCCCGCGCCGCTGCCCTGTGGGCGCACCCCGCTGACGGCCGAGGGGCTGTCCAAGTCCTACGGCTCGCTGGAGGTGTTCACCGACGTCAACGTGGCCATCGACCGTGGCCACCGGGTCGTCATCCTGGGGCTCAACGGCGCCGGCAAGACCACGCTGCTGAGGCTGCTCGGCGGCGTCGAGCAGCCCGACACGGGCGAGATCAGGCCAGGCCACGGCCTCAAGGTCGGCTACTACGCCCAGGAGCACGAGACCCTCGACAGCGACCGGACCCTGCTGGAGAACATGCGTTCGGCGGGCGGTGAGTTCACCGACACCGAGTTGCGCAAGGTGCTCGGCTCGTTCCTGTTCAGCGGAGACGACGTCGACAAGCCCGCCGGAGTGCTGTCGGGCGGCGAGAAGACCCGGCTCGCGCTCGCCATGCTGGTGCTCTCCAGTGCCAATGTCCTGCTGCTCGACGAGCCGACGAACAACCTGGATCCGGTCAGCCGCGAGCAGGTTCTCAGTGCTCTGAGGTCATATTCAGGAGCGATCGTACTGGTCACCCATGACGAGGGTGCCGTTGACGCCCTTTCACCGGATAGGGTGATCTTGCTACCCGACGGAACTGAAGACGCATGGAGCGCCGAATTTTCCGATCTTGTGGCACTTGCCTGATCTTAATTTGGGTGGGTACGGATCTTTTCCCGTGGAGTAGGTAGCCGATCCCGCTGAAATGACTGATCATGGCGGAGTAACGCTGCGGAAGTCCGGCACTACAGGAGGTACTCGTGGCCGAGACACTGAAGAAGGGCACCCGGGTCACCGGGGCCGACCGAGAGAAGCTGGCAGGCGATCTCAAGAAGCGCTATGCAGCGGGTGAGAGCATCCGTGCGCTGGCCGCTTCGACCGGCCGGTCCTACGGGTTCATCCACCGCATCCTGAGCGAGTCCGGTGTGACTCTGCGCGGGCGCGGAGGGGCGACCCGAGGCAAGTCCAAGCGCTGACGGCCGCCTCGGAACGTGCGACCGCAGCCGCTCGTCCCAGTCAGCCAGCCGTCGCGCCCGAGCCAGAACGATATTCTGTAGGCTCGGGCGCGACGGTCTAGCACAGAGGGAGCGGGCGATGGCGGAAGCGAAGGCGCCACAACAGCGCGGGGGGCAGACGGAGGACGTCTCTGCCGAGACACTGGCGGAGATCGGACTGCGTTTCGAGGTGGACGGTGAGATCGCGACGATCACGCTGGACCGGCCGGACAAGCGAAACGCGCAGACGTTCGCGACCTGGTCGGCGCTGGCCCGCATCGGCGACAGCCTGCCGGAGCAGGTGCGCGTCGTCGTGGTGCAAGGTGAGGGACCGTCCTTCTCGGCAGGGATCGACCTGCGCATGTTCACACCCGAAGGAGTGCCCGGACAGGGCTCGTTCGGCTCGGCGGCGCGACTCGACAGCGCATCGTTCGAGCAGCGGATCCAGGAAGCCCAACAGGGATTCCGTTGGCTCCGCAGACCAGAGATCGTTTCCATCGCGGCCGTGCACGGTCACGCCATCGGCGCGGGATTTCAGCTCGCGCTCTCCTGTGACCTGCGGATCGTGGCCGACGACGTAAAATTCTGCATGAAAGAGCCCGCACTGGGGCTGGTGCCCGATCTGACCGGCACCAAGCCGCTGGTCGAGCTGGTCGGCCTGGCCAAGGCGATCGACATCTGCCTGACCGCCAGGTTCGTGGAGGCCGACGAGGCCATGCGCATCGGCCTCGCCGAGCGAGTAGTCGCGGGGGGCGACCTCGCCAAAGCCGTACAGGACAAGGCCGCTGAGCTGCTGTCGACCAACCGGGACGCGGCGGCGGCGACCAAGCGACTCCTCCAGGGCGCGCAGAGCCGCACCCTGGAGGAGCAGTGCGCGGCCGAAGGAGCCGAGCAGATCAAGCGGCTCAGGGCGATGTTCGGCGGAGCCGCCTGAGTTTCGCGCTGAGCTGACCCGGGAATCGTCATGAGTCCCCACGGCGCTCATACCGGGGGAGGAGGCCCCGGATGTCGATGATGGGAGGGGGTTTCGGCCCCCATGTGATGGCGTCGCTGCGACGCGACGATTCGGTGACCAAGCAGCGGCTCACACCGGGCACGGTGCGGCGCATCGCGCGTTACGCGAGGCCGCACACCCGGCAGATCTGCGCGTTTCTCCTGCTCGTGGTCGCGGGCGCGGTCATCGTGGTCGCCAACCCGCTGCTGATGAAGGCGATCATCGACGACGGCATCCTGCCGAAGCGCGGCGACGTGGTGATCGGCCTGGCGGCGGCGATCGCGGCGCTGGCGGTCGTCGACGCCGGCCTCACGCTGGCGCAGCGCTGGTTCTCCGCCCGCATCGGCGAAGGGCTCATCTACGACCTGCGCACCGAGGTGTTCGACCACGTGCAGCGGATGCCCGTGGCCTTCTTCATGCGCGCGCAGACCGGCGCCCTGGTCTCCCGGCTCAACACCGACGTCATCGGCGCGCAGCGGGCCCTGACCAGCACCCTGTCGTCGGTGGTGTCCAACGTCATCAGCCTGGTGCTCGTGCTCGGCGCGATGCTGGTGCTGTCGTGGCAGGTGACGCTGGCCGCGCTGGTGCTGCTGCCGATCTTCGTCATCCCGGCCAAGCTGGTGGGGCGGCGCATGTCGGTGCTCACCCGCGAGCAGATGCAGCTCGACGCCGAGATGAGCTCGGTCACCACCGAGCGGTTCAACGTGGCCGGCGCGATGGTCGCCAAGCTCTACGGCAGGCCCGACGACGACGCGGCCGTGTTCGGCGCCCGGGCCGCCCGGGTGCGCGACGTGGGCGTCACGGTCGGAATGTACGGAACGGTGTTCAGGGTCGCGCTCGGCCTGGTCGCGGCGCTGGCCACCGCGCTGGTCTACGGGATCGGCGGCGTGCTGTCGGTCAACGGCGTGTTCGAGCTGGGCACGCTGGTCGCCCTGGCGGCGCTGCTCATGCGCCTGTACGGCCCGCTCACCTCACTGTCCAACGTGCACGTCGATGTGATGACCGCGCTGGTCAGCTTCGACCGGGTCTTCGAGATCCTCGACCTGAAGCCGATGGTCGCCGAGCGGCCCGGCGCCGAGCCGGTGCCCGAGGGCCCGGTGACGATCGAGTTCGACGACGTCCACTTCCGCTACCCGTCGGCCGAGGAGGTCTCGCTGGCCTCCCTGGAGTCGGTCGCCAGGCAGGACACCGGCCCCTCGCAGCCGGTGCTCAGGGGCGTCTCCTTCACCGCCAAGCCGGGGCAGCTGATCGCCCTGGTCGGCCCCTCGGGGGCGGGCAAGACCACGATCACCTCGCTGGTGTCGCGGCTCTACGACGTCAATGAGGGGGCGGTCCGTGTCAACGGGCTCGACGTGCGCGACGCGACGCTCGCGTCGCTGCGCGACACCGTCGGCGTGGTCATGCAGGATCCCCATCTCTACCACGACACGATCGAGGCCAACCTGCGCTACGCGCGTCCCGGGGCGAGCGAGGAGGAGCTGTGGGAGGCGCTGAGGGCCGCGCAGATCGGCGACCTGATCGAGTCGCTGCCCGACGGGCTGGAGACCGTGGTGGGCGACCGCGGTTACCGCCTGTCCGGCGGTGAGAAGCAGCGGCTGGCTCTGGCCCGGCTGCTGCTCAAGGCGCCGCGCGTGGTCGTGCTCGACGAGGCCACCGCGCATCTCGACTCCGAGTCGGAGGCGGCCGTGCAGCGGGCGCTGAAGACCGCCCTGGAGGGCCGCACCTCGCTGGTCATCGCGCACCGGCTGTCGACGATCCGGGAGGCCGACGAGATCCTCGTGGTCCAGGACGGCCGCATCTCCGAGCGGGGCCGGCACGACGAGCTGCTCCGGCGCGGCGGGCTCTACGCCGAGCTCTACCGCACGCAGTTCAGCCGGTGAGGCAGCCCCGTCGGGTCAGGTGAGGTAGCCCAGCCGGGTGAGCTCCTGCCTGGCCACCTTCTCCACGAGCTCCAGGTCGTCCGGCCGCAGCCGGGTGCGCCAGGAGCCGACCTCGGGGGCGTGCGTGCCGTACAGGGCCACCTTGGAGACGCGCGTCTCCAGGAAGTCGGTGAGGGCCGCCACCGACTCGGCGGGCCGCCGCAGCAGGTCCTCGTAGCGCAGCGTCAGCAGCCGGCCGGCGGGCAGCTCCTGGCGCAGCGTGGCGCTGAGCCGGACGGCGCTGCGCCAGCGCAGCGCGCTCTTGCCCGCGACGGGCATGGTCTTCCACCGCTCGACGTGTTCGTCGCGGTTGACGCCGAGGAAGTCGTTGGGGAACTCGGTGTGCTCGGCCAGCATCACCGGCTTGAACCAGGCCAGGCAGGCCGGGTCGGCGAGCATGTCGGCGACCACGTCGCGGCCGTCGCGGATCAGCTGGACGAACTGCGCGTCGGGGAAGGCCTGCTGGAGCACCGAGGCGCTGTAGAGCAGGTCGGGGCTGCCGTCTCCGAAGCGGGTGATCGAGCCCGCCGACACGCACGGGCCGCTGCCGGTGACGCCGCCCGCCTCACGGCACGGCTCGGCGCACTGCTCGCAGGCGCCGGGGAGCACCTGCCACGACTCGGCCAGCGCGTCGCGCAGCACGCGCACGGCGCCCGAACCGCGGCCGATCGACGGCTTGCGGGCGAAGGCGTAGACCACGTACGCCACGCACGCGCGGCCCATCGTCAGGTGGAAGCCCGGCGATCGCTTCAGGGCGCGCCCCAGCAGATCCGCGCCGGAGTGCGGGGCTCCCAGCAGGAAGACCGGCTTGCGGACCTTGATGCCGTTGACCACGAGGATGTGGGGCGGAAGTCGCATACGACAGGTAAGTGTGACACCGTTTGCCAGGTGTACGAGCCAATGTCGGTGTCGCTGCTCACAGCGGCCGGCGTCATCACCGGCCAGGGCGTTCCCACCCTCCTCAAGGAGTTGATCGATGCGGCAAGGTGACACGGTCGCGATCGTCTCGCCGTCGGGCCCGCCGGACGCCGTCCTGCTGAGACGCGGGATCGCGCGGCTGGAGGAGTTCGGCCTGAAGGTGGTGACCGGCGAGCACGTGCTCGACCGGCAGGAGCTCGACTTCCTGGCCGGGTCCGACGCGGCGCGCGCCGCCGACCTGCAGGCTGCCTGGTGCGACCCGGCGGTCTCCGCCGTCTTCTGCTCCAGGGGCGGCTACGGCGCGGCCAAGCTGCTCGACCTGCTCGACTGGGACGCCATGCGGGCGGCGGGGCCCAAGGTCCTGCTCGGATCCAGCGACATCACGGCGCTCCATCAGGCGTTCGCCGCCGAGCTGGGCGTGCCGACGCTGCACGGCCCGATGCCGGCCTGCTCGACGATCGCCGGCGAGCAGGGCCCGGAGCCCGAGTCCTGGGAGCACCTGCGGGCCGCGATCTTCGGCACGGCGCCGCCGGTCCGCGCGGAGGCCGTGCTCGCGCCCGGCCGGGCCGAGGGCGTGCTGACCGGCGGCAACCTGTCGCTGCTCGCGTCCTTGTGCGGCACGCGCTACCAGCCGTCGTTCGCCGGGAGGATCGTGCTGCTGGAGGACATCGGCGAGGAGCCGTACCGGATCGACCGCATGCTGACCCAGCTGCTGCAGTCGGGCGCGTTCGCCGGGGTGCGGGGCGTCGTGCTCGGCTCTTGGGTCGAGTGCCGCGACCCGTTCGCCGTGCTGCGTGAGCGTCTGCTGCCGCTCGGGGTGCCGATCCTGGCCGGACTGCCGGTCGGCCATGGATCACCACAGCTCAGTGTGTGGCTTGGGGCGCTTGGTGTTATCGATACCGAATCGTGCTCGCTGACTGGCATGTTCCGCGACGGCGAGCAGGCAAGGTAGGAGAGACAGACAGGGGCAAACCGGACAGAAGGGGGCACGGCGTGTTCGGACGCGGCCGGAAGCCCTCGCGTAGAGCGGTCGAGGACGTCGACCTCGACTCGCTCCTCGCGCTCGTCGCCGAGTCCCGCGGCTACACCTGCGTGTTCTCCGCCGACGGCGGCTGGCTGACGCTGGGCGGCGGCACGGACATCCGGGTCAGGCTCACCGGGCTGCGCCGCGAGGCCGGCCGCAGGGCCCGCGAGGACTGGCCGTCCCTGGTCTCCGAGCATCTTGCCAACGCGGTCGCGGCGGCCGGCGACCTGCTCGACGTGTGCGACCTCGAACAGGCCGGGCCGCTGCTGCGCACCCGCGTCGAGGCGGTCGACGAGGTGCCCGACCTGACCCGGGTGGTGGGCCGCCACCTCAACGGCGAACTGGTCGAACTGCTCACCGTCGGCTCCCGTCCGGTGCGCCCCGAGGAGGCCGGTTGCTGGCCCATCCCGTCGGGTGAGGCGCTGGGGCTGGCCGTCGCCAACGTCCGGCGCGCCGAGAGGCTCTCGGCGGAGACCGTCGAGCTGTCCGGCACGCGCGTGACCCGGCTGTCCGGCCGCGACGCCTCGACCGCCACCCACCTGCGCTGGCTGCGCGACTACCTGCCGGTGCCGCCCGACGGCGTGCTCGCCGTGCTGCCCGACCCCTACACGTTGCTCGTGCACCCCGTCGACGGGATCGCCGTGGTGCGGGCCATCGAGCGGCTCCGTGTGCACGCGGCCCGCAACGGAAGGCTCAGCCCGCAGGTCTACTGGTGGCACGACGAGCAGCTGACGCTCATCAAGGCCGACGTGGTGCTCCAGCGGGGCCAGACCCGGCTGGTCGTCGCCCCGCCGCCGGAGTTCGCCCGGGTGCTGGCCCGCCTGGCCGTCTAGGACCCTCGCGGGGGCGTCCGGGAGCCGGCCCGCCGCGTCTAAGAGAGCGCGCGTCTAGGAGAGCGCGCGCGCCGCGTGGATGAGCGGGACGTGGCTGAACGCCTGCGGGAAGTTGCCCACCAGCCTGCCGTATCTCGGGTCGTACTCCTCGGCCAGCAGCCCCACGTCGTTGCGCAGGGCCAGCAGCCGCTCGAACAGCTCCCGGGCCTCGTCCTTGCGGCCCTGCATGGCCATCACCTCGACCAGCCAGAAGCTGCACGCCAGGAACGCGCCCTCGCCGCCCGGCAGCCCGTCGACCTCGTTGTCGTCGGCCACCGGATAGCGCAGCACGAAGCCGTCGGCCATCAGCTCCTTCTCGATGGCCGCCACGGTGCCGGTCACGCGCGGATCCTCCAGCGGCAGGAACCCCAGGATCGGCATCATCAGCAGCGACGCGTCGAGCTCGGCGGAGCCGTAGGACTGGGTGAAGGTGTTGCGCCGGGCGTCGTAGCCCTTGTCGCAGATCTCCGCGTGGACGGTGTCGCGCAGCGCCCGCCACCGCTCGACGGGGCCGGACCGGCCGAACCGCTCGACGTACTTCACGGCCCGGTCGAGCGCCGTCCAGCACATCATCTTGGAGTGGGTGAAGTGCCTGCGCGGGCCGCGCACCTCCCACAGCCCCTCGTCCGGCTCGTCCCAGTGCTCCTCGACGTAGTCGAGCAGCTCACGCTGGATGGACCAGGCCCGCTCGTCGGCGGGCAGACCGGAGGTCCGCGAGGCGTACAGGCAGCTCATGACCTCGCCGTAGACGTCGAGCTGGAGCTGGGTGACGGCGTCGTTGCCGATGCGGACCGGGCGGGAGGACTCGTAGCCGTCGAGCCAGCCGAGCGTCATCTCGGGCAGCCGGCGCTCGCCGGCGACGCCGTACATGATCTGGAGGTCCTGTGGCCGGCCGGCGATGGCGCGCAGCAGCCACGACCGCCAGGCGGCGGCCTCGTCGAGGTAGCCGTTGCCGATCAGCGCCTCCAGCGTCATCGTGGCGTCGCGCAGCCAGCAGAAGCGGTAGTCCCAGTTGCGCACGCCGCCGAGGTCCTCGGGCAGCGAGGTGGTCGGGGCGGCGACGATGCCGCCGGTGGGGGAGTAGGTGAGCGCCTTGAGGGTGATCAGCGAGCGCACCACGGCCTCGCGCCAGGGGCCCTGGTAGGTGCAGGTGGCCACCCAGTCGGACCACATGGCCTCGGTCTCGGTGAGCTGGGTCTCGGCGTGGATCTGCCGGGGCATCGCCTCGTGGGAGGGATGCCAGGTGAACACGAACGGCAGCCGCTCGCCCGCCTTGACGGTGAACGTGGCGATGTGGGCGTAGTCGCCGCCCCTGAGCGGCACGGGGGAGTGCAGCCAGACGGAGTCGGGGCCGCCGACGGCCTGCAGGTGGCCGTCGGTGCGGCGCACCCACGGCACGATCCGGCCGTAGTCGAAGCGGACCCTCAGCTGCGTGGACATCTCGACGGTGCCGGACACGCCCTCCACGATGCGGACCACGTCGGGGTTGACGTCGCGCGGCGGCATGAAGTCGATCACCCGGACCGTGCCTGTGGGGGTGTCCCACTCGCTCTCCAGGATGAGCGTGTCGGGACGGTAGCGGCGCCGGGTGGCGGGCCGCCGGCCGACCGGCCCGAGCCACCAGTGGCCGTTGTGGTCGCCGCCGAGCAACGCCGAGAAGCACGCGGGGGAGTCGAACCGGGGCAGGCACAGCCAGTCGATCGAACCGTCTCTGGCGACCAGGGCCGCCGACTGCATGTCCCCGATCAGGGCGTAATCCTCGATCAGCATGCCTCAGACGCTACTCGGCGTGGGAGGACGGCGCGTCGGGTCCGATCAGTCCGCGTCAGGATCGGGGCGGCGCGCGGTGCCGCCGGCGGGCGACAGCGGGAACCAGCGGGTGAGGAGCTGGGTCAGCGGGCCGATGGCCAGGGCGAAGACCAGGGTGCCGAGGCCGACGGTGCCGCCGAGCAGCCAGCCGGCCGCCAGCACGGTGATCTCGATCAGGAAACGGCTCAGGCGCACGGACAGGCCCAGCCGGATCAGCCCGGTCATGATGCCGTCGCGCGGCCCGGCGCCCATGCCGGCGCCGATGTAGAACAGAGTGGCCAGCGCGATCGACAGCACGCCGAGCGCCAGGTAGAGCCAGCTCAGCGTCCAGTGCGTGGGCTCCGGCAGCAGGAGGATGGCGGCGTCGGCGAACAGGCCGACGAAGACGACGTTGCTGATCGTGCCGAGGCCGGGCCGCTGCCGCAGGGGGACCCACAGCAGCATCACCAGCGCGCCGGCCACGATGATGACCGTGCCGATCGACAGGCCGGTCCTGATCGCCACGCCCTGGTGGAAGACGTCCCAGGGGGAGTTGCCGAGGCCGGAGGTGACCTGCAGGCCGATGCCCGCGCCGTAGAGCGCCAGGCCGCCGTAGAGGCGCAGGAGGCGGACGGGCAGGGAGCCGGGGTATGGGAGGGTCGTGTCGCTCATGGTGCCCTCAGGATGGCAGTCCGCCGGTCCGCGCTTGACGCGAGGCCCGGCGGGCCTCACTCCGGCGGTGTGACCCCCCGGGCCAGCGGGGCCCGCCACTTGTAACGCATGGCCGCGATGCGGGTGCCGAAGGCGAGCAGGGCCGCGGCCAGGGTGGCCGGCCAGCCGTACAGGCCGACGGTGTAGAGGCCGGCCATCGCGCCGGAGCCGAGCAGCGCGGGCACCGCGTAGAGCTCGCGGTCGTACAGCAGGGTCGGGATCTCCCCGGCCAGCACGTCGCGCAGCATGCCGCCGCCCACGCCCGTGGTGACGCCGAGCAGGCTCGCGTGCAGCGGGCTGAGCCCGTACTCGAGCGCCTTGAGCGTGCCGAGCGCGCAGAACAGGCCGAGCCCGGCGCCGTCGAGCACCAGGATGGCGGGCATCACCCGGGCCACGTGCGGATGCCAGAAGAACACGATGGCCGTGGCCGCCAGCGGCACGAGCACGTAGCCGAGGCTCTGGAAGGCGGCGGGCCGGACGTTGAGGATCAGGTCGCGCATGACGCCGCCGCCCAGCGCGGTGATCTCGGCGAGCACCCCCATCCCGACCACGTCGAGCCGTTTGCGCACGCCCATGAGAGCGCCGGACAGGGCGAAGACGAAGATTCCGGCGAGATCGAGAAGTTCGGGCACGGTGGCCATCTTTACCGGATCGGCGGCTCGGCCGGCACATGGTGCTCGGACATCATCGCCCGCAGCCTGCGGGTGAACAGGAACAGGGCCAGCCCGGCGACGATCGCCATGGCGGCCAGCAGCAGGTAGTAGGCGGGCTCGGACATGACCTGGCTGAGCCGCCCGGTCTGCCCGCCGACGGCGTCGCCCACGGACACCGCGATGAACCAGATGCCGAGCATCTGCCCCTTGAACGCCCGCGGCGCCAGTTTGGTGGTGACCGAGAGGCCGACCGGGCTGAGCGACAGCTCGCCGAAGACCTGGACGAGGTAGACCAGCACCAGCCACCACACCGACACCTTGCCGGTCTCGGCCAGCGAGGCGGCGGCCGCCATGACCACGAAGCTCAGCCCGACCATGACGAGCGCGAAGGCGAACTTCTGCGGGGTGCTCACCCGGGTGCCCAGCCGGACCCAGAGCGCCGCGAAGACCGGCACGAAGATCATGATGAACAGCGGGTTGAACGACTGGGTCGTGGCCGCCTGGATGCGCACGCCGAACAGCGTCAGGTCGGTGTCGTTCTGGGCGAAGAACAGCAGCTTGCTCGGCGCCAGGTCGTAGACCATCCAGAAGATCGCGGCGGCCACGAACAGCCAGATGTACGCCTTCATCCGCGAACGCTCATCCTCGGTCAGGTCGTGGCTGCCGAAGAGGATGTAGGCGAAGTAGCCGACCGGCACCGCCAGGATGACCACGGTCACCACCACCGTGAACCGGTCGAGGGTGAGGGCGCCCGTGGCGGCCCAGGCCCCCAGCGCCGAGGCGACGGCCGCCGTGACCACGCTGACCAGCCGGATGACGCGCCCGCGCTCGCGGGGGGTGAGCGGCATGCCGGGCCGGTCGCCGACGCCGCGCAGGTGCCGGCGGCCCAGGACGTACTGCAGCAGGCCGAGCGCCATGCCGACCGCCGCGGCGCCGAACCCCAGGTGCCAGTGGTCGTCGCGGGCCAGCCAGCCCACCACCAGCGGCGCGAAGAACGCGCCGAGGTTGATGCCCAGGTAGAACAGCGAGAACCCGGCGTCCCTGCGGCCGTCGTCGTCCTCGGGGTAGAGCTTGCCGACCATGACCGAGATGTTCGGCTTGAGCAGGCCGGTGCCGGCGATGATGAGCAGCAGGCCGAGCCAGACGAAGGCCCCCGAGGAGACCGGGACGGCCATGCTGATGTGGCCGCACATGATGACGAAGCCGCCCCAGAAGACCGAGCGGCGGGCGCCCAGGATCCGGTCGGCGATCCAGCCGCCGGGCAGCGCCACCAGGTAGATGAGCGCGCCGTAGACGCCGACGACCGCCTGCGCGGTCTGCTCCGGCATGCCGAGGCCCTGGTGGGCGGGCGAGGCGGCGAGGAACGTGGCCAGGATGGCACGCAGGCCGTACCAGCTGAAGCGCTCCCACATCTCGGTGCCGAACAGGGTGGCCAGGCCGCGCGGGTGCCCGAAGAACGTCCTGCCTTCGGTAGTCATGCCCGCCCCCCGGCCGCACGGATGCGCGTGTGAGTTCATCACTCTACGTGACGGATCAGTTTCTTTCCCTGGAGGGTCTTGCCGCTGTCCCGGCGGTGTGGTGCGATGCATGCCACCTGTGCAAGTGATTACTGACTGGAGGCGGGTGTCATGGCCGATGTCCTCGAGGTACGGGCCGAGATCGAGCGCGAGATCGCTGGCCGTACCGTGTGCGAGCAGTTGAGACAGGTCGCCGAGCGTCATCCTGACGCGCCCGCCTACTCCGACCCGGTCGAGGGAGGCTGGAGCACGCTCACCTACTCCGAGGCCCGCCGGCGGGTGCTGGAGATCGCCGCAGGTTTCATCGCGCTCGGGCTGGAGCCGGGCGACTCGGTCGCGCTGATGATGGTCAACCGGAGCGAGCACGTGCTCGCCGACCTTGGAACGGTGCACGCCGGAGGGGTGGGCTGCACGGTCTACTCGACGTTCGCGTCCGACCAGATCGCCTTCGTGGCGGGCGACGTGGGGGCGAAGTTCGCGGTGCTCGGCGGCCCCGCCGACCTGGCCCGCTGGGAGCCGGTCCTCGAGCGGCTGCCGGGGCTGAGCAAGATCATCATGCTGGAGGGCGCGCCGGCCGACGAGCGCTTCCTGGCGTGGGACGACTTCCTCGAACTCGGCCGCGCCTCGCTGGCCGAGGACCCGTCGGCCGTCGAGGACCGGGCGCGGGCCGTGACGCAGGACGATGTGGTGACCGTCCTCTACACCTCGGGCACCACCGGCATGCCGAAGGGGGTGCCGCTCACCCACCACAACGTGTTCTACGAGGTGGCCTCGACCGACCGGCTGACCTCGCTGCCGTCGCAGGGCACCCAGATCTCCTACCTGACGTACGCGCACATCGCCGAGCGGGTGCTCAGCCTCTACCTGCCGCTGGTCAAGGTCTCCCACGTGCACTTCTGCACCGACCTGGCCAACCTCGGCGCCACCCTCGGACAGGTCAAGCCGATGATGTTCTTCGGCGTGCCCCGCGTGTGGGAGAAGATGATGGCCCGCCTGCAGGCGGTCCTCGCCTCCCAGCCGGCCGAGCAGCAGGACGCCGTGCGCCAGGCCATGGCGGCCGGCGTCGCCTACGTCGAGGGCGGCCAGTTCGGCCACACCCTGACCCCCGAGGTTCAGGCAGCCTACGAGCAGGCCGACCAGTCGCTGCTGTCGATCATCCGGGGCATGATCGGTTTCGACCGCGCCGAGTGGACCGCCACCGGCGCCGCGCCGCTCCCGGACGAGGTGCAGCGGTTCTACGCCGGCCTCGGGCTGAAGGTCATCGACGTGTACGGGATGACCGAGACGACCGGCGCGTTCACCGGCAACAGCCCGTCCTGCTACCGCCTCGGCACCGTGGGCCGGGCCGAGCCGGGCGCCGAGGTGCGCATCGCCGACGACGGCGAGATCCTCACCCGCAGCCCGCTCAACACCCGGGGCTACCTCAACCGGCCCGAGGCCACCGCCGAGCTGATCGACGCCGACGGCTGGCTGCACACCGGCGACATCGGCACGGTCGACGAAGACGGCTTCTACCGGGTCGTCGACCGCAAGAAGGAGCTCATCATCACCGCGGGTGGCGAGAACATCTCCCCGGCCGCGATCGAGAACCACCTGAAGGAGCACCCCCTGATCGGCCAGGCGCTCGCCTACGGCGACGGCAGGCCCTACCCGGTCGCGGTGCTCACCCTGGACGGCGAGGTGGCGCCGGGCTGGGCCGGCTCGCGCGGCATCACCTTCGACTCCCTGGCCGAGCTGGCCGAGCACCCCGACGTGCTGAAGGAGATCGAGGCGGCGGTGGAGGCGGCCAACGTCAAGCTGGCCCGGGTGCAGCAGGTCAAGCGCTGGGCGCTGCTCGGCACCGAGTGGACGGCCGAGACCGAGGAGCTGACCCCCAGCCTGAAGCTGAAGAGGCGGATCATCCACGCGAAGTACGGCGACATCATCGAGGGCCTCTACGCCGGCTGACCGGGTTTTTGCCTTCCGGGGCGTGTGTCGTGAACCTGGTCATGACCGTGCGGTTCCTACCGTCTGGCTCATGACCAGACGACTCCTTCTCGTCTCGCTCGCGGCGGGGACGCTCATGGCGCCCGCGCCGGCGTACTCCGCCGCGACCGAGCTCACCATCCGCGAGATCAACGTACGTCCCGCCGAACCGGTGGTCGGGGTGGGTGATTCCGTCCGCCTGCTGGTCGACGTGATCGTCAAGGGGGCGCGGGGCAAGGACGGGGTGACCATCAAGGTCGAACCCGGCCCGCCGCCCAAGCCGGCCCCCACCACCACGCCCGCCGCCGGCACCCCGGGGGCCACCGGCCAGCAGGCCGGCTGGGACCGGACCAGGCCGGAGGGACGGCCCGCCACCGTCGTACCCCAGACGGAGCGCAGGCCCGAGCCGCGGCCGATCCACGTGAACCCCGCCGTGGCGCGGCTGGCGGCCCCGGCCTCCGACCGCGGCGCGGAGGCCTGGGAGACCTGGCGGTTCCTGCCCGACAAGGGGCTCAACCGCTTCTACCCGGCGGGCACCTGGACGGTGACGGCGACGGCCAAGGGCGCCGACGGGGCGACGGTGACGGAGTACGCCTCGTTCCAGTTGCGCAGGGACACGAGGCTGACGGGGGTCCGGGTCGCCAGGGCCCGCGGCTCGGAGTCGGTGCGTGTGAACGGCTCCCTCACCCGGGTCGGCCCGAAGGGGCTCGCCGACTACGCCCCGTTCACCGGCCAGGAGGTGGAGATCCTCCGGCGGCAGGGGACCACGGGCTCGTGGGAGCGGGTCGGTACGGCGACCACCGGCGAGAGGGGCGACTTCACCGGGACCGTGCAGGGGCGTACCGGCGACTACTGGCAGGTCCGCTACCCGGGAACCGGACACTACGCCGCCGCGCTCTCCTCAGTGCACCAAATCCCCCAGTAAACGGCATAGTGCCCCGCCCGAGCGAGGCGTGATTGACCGGTCGTTGCGGAAACGTGATCGGCTTTACCAAAACTTTTCCTTACCCTTACGCGTCAATGGCGTTGACGCGCATCGTCGCGGTGCGCGTCCGATACGGGGAAGGAAGTTGATCTCATGATGCGACGACTCGCCGCCGGGCTGGCGGCCGCCGCCCTCGGCGTCACGGTGGCAGGGGTGGCCGCCTCGCCGGCGCTGGCCGATCCCGGCGCCGACGACGGTCACACCCAGCTCACCTTCGACGCGAGCCCCGAGCCCGCCTGGCGGGGCAAGCCGCTGACGCTCACCGGCAAGCTGTCGGTGCGCTGCGACGACGACTACATCGACGGCTTCGTGTCGGTGCACCACGCCGACTACTGCAGGGACTCCGAGGCGTGGCACCGCCTCGGCCGCAAGCGGATCGTGATCCTCTTCCAGCCGGCCCGCAGCGGCAGGTGGGAGTACGTCGAGACGGTCAGGACCAGCCACAAGGGCTACTTCCACACCAAGGTCCCGGCCTACACCTCGGGCACGTGGCGCGCCGTCTTCGAGGGCGACCGCCGCCTCGAACCCGCCGGGGCCACCGACTGGGTCAAGGTCATCGGCCACCGCCGCTGACCGCCTCGCCCGCCCGCGCCCGGCTCCCCTCGGGGCCGGGCGTTTCGCGTCTCCGGCGCACCACCCGCTCCGGCGGGCCGGCTCACCGTCCCGGAGCGAAGACGCGCGGCCTGGGGTGACATCAGTGTTCGAACATGTGGAACCGCCCATTGATTGCGGCACGACCCGGACCTACAGTCGGTCCCCTGTCCGCGAGCGGAAGGTGACAGCGGTGTTTCTCGATGCAGCAACGTGGGAGAACCGGATCTTCATCGGCGGGGCGTGGGCGCCGGGCTCCGGTGGTTCCATGGACGTCACCGAGCCGGCCACCGGCTCGGTCCTCGGCCACGTCGGCGTGGCCTCCGCCGACGACCTCGGCAGAGCGGCGGAGAGCGCGAGCGAGGCGCAGCGCGCATGGGCCGTCACCCCTCACCCGGAACGCGCCGAGGTGCTGCGCCGGGCGGCCCGGCTGTGGCAGGAGCACGCCGAGGAGATCGCCTGGTGGAACATCCGCGAGGTCGGCGCGGTCCCCGCGATGGCCGGGTTCGCCGTGCACGTCGCCGAGCAGGAGTGCCACGAGGCCGCAGCCCTGCCCAGCCGCCCCTACGGCGAGCTGCTGCCGAGCGAGGAGCCGAGGCTGTCGATGGCCAGGCGGATGCCGGTCGGCGTCGTCGGCGTGATCTCGCCGTTCAACGTGCCCATCATCCTCGGCATCCGCTCGGTCGCCCCCGCGCTCGCCCTGGGCAACGCCGTCCTCCTGAAGCCCGACCCGCGGACCGCGGTGACCGGCGGGGTCACCATCGCCCGGATCTTCGAGGAGGCCGGGCTGCCGCCGGGCGTGCTGCAGGTGCTGCCCGGCGGGGCCGATGTGGGCGAGGCCATGATCACGCACCCGCTCGTCCGGGTCATCTCCTTCACCGGCTCCACCGCGGCGGGCCGCAGGGTGGGCGAGCTTGCCGGCAAGCACCTCAAGCGGGCGCACCTGGAGCTGGGCGGCAACTCGGCGCTGCTCATCCTCGACGACGCCGACGTCGACGCGGCGGCGAGCCTGTCCGCGTTCGGCGCCTTCTTCCACCAGGGCCAGATCTGCATGACGACCGGGCGGCATCTGGTGCACGAGAGCGTCCACGACGACTTCGTCGAGCGGCTCGCCGCCAAGGCCGCGGCCCTGCCGGTGGGCGACCCGGCCCGCGCCGAGGTCGCGCTCGGCCCGCTGATCGACGCCGGCCAGCGCGACAAGGTGCACCGGCTGGTCACCGCCAGTGTCGACGTCGGCGCCAAGCTCGCCGCGGGCGGCGACTTCGACGGGCTCTGCTACGCCGCGACCGTGCTGACCGAGGTGACCCCGTCGACGCCGGCCTTCTCCCAGGAGATCTTCGGGCCGGTCGCCCCGGTCGCGCGCTTCTCCACCGTGGAGGAGGCCGTGCGGCTGGCCACCGCCGGCGAGTACGGGCTCTCGCTCGGCATCGTCACCCGCGACGTGATGAAGGGCCTGGCCGTGGCCGACCGCGTCCCGACCGGCATCGTGCACATCAACGACCAGACCGTCAGCGACGAGGCCAACAGCCCGTTCGGCGGCATCGGAGCGTCCGGCACCGGCTCGCGGTTCGGCGGCCCGGCGGCCAACGTCGAGGCGTTCACCGAGACCCGGTGGGTCACCATGCGCGCCGAGCCCCCGGCCTACCCCTTCTAGCACCCCCTACCCGAGAGCCAGAGGACGGCATGGCCCCGCCGGGTCATGACGTCCAAGGCGCGCGCGTCCTAGCCTTCGGCCGAGATCGATCTCGGCGGCGGCGTTTCTCGGGCACAGTGGAAGCCGGAGCGATCTACGGGAGCTGACGGAAAGGTGCCGGGGTGCGCGAGGGTGATCGGGGACCGCGCGCCGCTCTGCGCGGCGTGCGGCGGGATCTGTCACCGGGCGCCGGGACCTCCCTGTTCCCGGCGTCCCCGCGGGCGTTTCCCTTCCTGGCCTGGGCGGCACACGCGGCGGTGGCCGGATACGCGCTGCTCGTCATGGGCGTCGCCTGGCACACCCTGATCGAGGACTTCGGGCTGCGCAACGAGGTGGCGGGCACGCTGGCCGTCGCCCAGGCCGCCGCGCTGCCGCTCGCCCTCTACTGGCCGATGGCCTCGTGGTGGCTGTCGCTCGCGGCGGCCACGCTGGTCGCCGTCACGGCCGGACTGCCGCCCGGCGAGCCGGTGTGGCCGACGCCGTCCATGCTCGTGCACCTGAGCGTGCTCGGGCTGGTGGCCCTCCGGACGCGCGTCCGTGTGTCGGTGGAGATGTGGCTGATCACGCTGCTGTCGGGGATCGGCGTCCGGCTGGCCGCGCACGGCTCGATCGAGCCCGGCGCCGTGGCGGACATGACGGTGCTCAGCGCCGCCGTGCTCATCGCGGCCGGCGCGCTTCGCGGCCGCGCCGACGCCCTGACCAGGATGGCCCGCGCCGAGCGGGTGAGCGGCGAGGAGCAGGCCCGGCGGGCGCTGCTGGAGGAGCGGGCCAGGATCGCCCGCGAGTTGCACGACGTCGTGGCGCACCACATGTCGGTGATCGCGATCCAGGCCGAGGCCGCCCCCTACCGCGTGCGGCACCCGCCCGAGGAGCTGGCGCGAAGCTTCGCCACCATCCGGGCCGGCGCGTTGGAGGCGCTCACCGAGCTGCACCGAATCCTCGGCCTGCTCAGGAACGACGCGGGCGGGGCCGACCCCGCGCCGCAGCCCACACTGGACGACCTGGAAGGGCTGGTGGCCGGGGTGCGGGAGGCCGGTCTGGAGGTGACCCTGGTGACGGAGCCGGACCAGGGCGGGCCGGTCCCGCCGGGCGTGCAGCTGTCGGCGTACCGGATCGTGCAGGAGGCGCTGAGCAACGTGCTGCGGCACGCCCCCGGCGCGGCCGCCCTGGTGGAGATCCGTCACACGGCGCGCTGCCTCGACCTGCGGGTGGCGAACGGCCCCGCCGCGGCGTCCGCGCCGGAGCGGGCGGGCTCGGGACACGGCGTGGTCGGCATGCGCGAGCGGGCCGCGATGCTCGGCGGCGAGCTCGGGGCGGGTCCCGGGCCGGACGGCGGCTACACCGTGACGGCCAGGTTGCCCTTCGGGAAAGGCGCCGCCACGTGATCCGGGTGGTGATCGCCGACGACCAGGCGATGGTCCGCGAGGGTCTGTCCGTCCTGCTCAACGCCCAGCCGGACATCGAGGTGGCAGGCGAGGCCGCGAACGGGCGCGAGGCCGTCGACCGGGTCTCCGAGCTGAGCCCCGATGTCGTGCTCATGGATGTGCGCATGCCGGTGCTGGGCGGGCTGGACGCCATCCCGCTGGTGGTCCCCGCCACGAGGGTGCTGGTGCTCACCACGTTCGACCAGGACGAGTACGTCTACGCGGCGCTGCGGGCCGGAGCCAGCGGATTCCTGCTGAAGAGCGCCTCCGCGCGCGAGCTGGGCGACGCCGTCCGCGTCGTGGCCGGGGGAGACGCCCTGCTCGCGCCCTCCGTCACCCGCCGCCTCATCACGGCCTTCGCCCGCCAGGCCCCGCCGCGGGCCCGTGGGATCCGGCTCGACGAGCTCACCGAACGGGAGAACGAGATCCTCGCGCTGATCGCGCACGGCATGTCCAACGCCGAGATCGCCGGCCACCTGGTGATCGCGGAGCAGACGGTGAAGTCGCACGTGAGCAACATCCTGGCCAAGCTCGGCCTGCGCGACCGCACCCAGGCGGCGGTGTACGCCTTCGAGACGGGCCTGGTCCAACCCGGCGGCAGGCGGCCACCCCGGTAGCGGCCACCCGCCGCGTCACTCACGCCTGCCGGTCCCTGAGCCGGTCGAGGCGGGCCATCACCGGAGTCGCGGTGACGCCGTGCAGCACGATGGAGGCGATCACGGTGAAGGCCACGACCGCCCACAGCTCCTCCGCCGGGACCCCGAAGTCGGCGTGGCCGAGCGCGTACGCCAGGTAGTAGAGCGAGCCGATGCCCCGGATGCCGAAGAACGAGGTCGCGACCCGTTCCATCGGCGAGGCACGGCCCCGCCACTGCGACAGCCAGGCCGTCAGGGGACGGATCACCAGCAGGAGCGATAACCCGGCCACGGCCCCCTGCCAGGTGAGCGCGGCGAGCCCGCCCAAGGCCACGAAGCCGCCGAGCAGGAGCAGCAGCCAGGCGGTCAGCAACCGTTCGATCTGCTCGACGAAGCCGTGCAGGACGTTGTTGTAGCCGTGGCCCCGCTCCAGGCCCCGGATGGCGCACGCGGTGACGAAGACCGCGACGAAGCCGTATCCGTGCACCATCTCGGTCAGGCCGTAGGCCAGGAAGGTGGCGGCCAGCGCGACGAAGCCGTCGCGGTGCTCGGCCAGGCGCAGGTCGCGCGTCGGGGCGTGGAAGAACAACCGGCCCAGGAGCCGGCCGATGAGCAGCCCGGCCAGCACCCCGGCCCCGGTCCGGTAGAGCACGTCGACCAGCGCCCACTCACCGAGCCAGCCCGCTCCGCCCACGCTCGCCAGGGCGATGGCGGCGTACACGAAGGGGAAGGCCGCGCCGTCGTTGAGACCCGCCTCGGAGGTCAGCGCGAAGCGGACCTCGTCGTCGGCGTTCTCGGCGTCGACGGGCTCGCCCACCTGCACGTCGGAGGCGAGCACCGGATCGGTCGGCGCCAGTACCGCGCCGAGCAGGAGCGCCGCCGCGAGCGGCCAGCCCAGCAGCCCGGTGGCGACGCCCGCGACGCCGGCCACGGTCAGCGGCATCGTCCAGCCGAGCAACCGCCAGGTCGACGACCAGCCGCGCAGGCTCACCGTGCGGTTGAGCGCCAGGCCCGCGCCCATCAGGGAGACGACGACGCAGATCTCCGTGATGTGTTCCAGCGCGGCTCGGTGGGTCACCGGGTCGGGGTCGGGCAGCCCGGTCGGCAGCAGGAACACCAGTACGCCGCCGAGCAGGCAGGCGAGCGGCAGCGAGAACGGACGGCGGACGAGGACGCCGGGCAGCGCGGCGGCGAGCAGCGCACCGGCGCCCGCGACGACGTAGACGAGTTCAGCGGAAGGCATCGCGGCATTCCTGCCCCGCTGATCATCATGCATCCCCGTGCAGCACGACAGATCACGCCAGATCATGACTAATCGCGACTGACCACGACAGATCACGCCAGATAACGCAGCCACAGATAGGGGGCCACCAGGGCGACCGTGACCGCGGTGACGACCAGCCCGTACCTGGTGAACTGCCAGAAGCTGATCGGGACGCGGTTGCGGGCGGCGATGCCGACCACGACCACGTTGGCGGCGGCGCCCACCGCCGTGGCGTTGCCGCCCAGGTCGGCGCCGAAGGCCAGGGCCCACCACAGCACCCGCGCCTGCTCGCCACCGCCCGCCTCGACCAGCCTTTCCACGATCGGGCTCATCGTGGCCACGTAGGGGATGTTGTCCACGATGGCCGACAGCACGGCCGAGACGCCGAGCAGGCCCATCGCGGTCAGTTCGGGCCGCCCCTCGGTGGCGGACACCGCGGCCCGCGCGACCTGCTCGATGACGCCGGTCTCCACCAGCGAGCCGACCATGACGAACAGCCCGGCGAAGAACACCAGGGTCGGCCACTCGACCTCGCGGATGGCGTCCTCGGTGGTCACCTTGGTGGCCGCGACCAGGATGCCCGCGCCGAGCAGCGCCACCACCGACGGCTCGTAGTGCAGCACCGGGTGCAGCACGAACGCCGCCATCACCACCGTCAGCACGGCCAGGCTCTGCCACAGCAGCCGGTGATCGGCGATCGCCTCCCGCTCGTCCAGCGTCATGATCGCCGCCGCCCGTTCGGGGTCGTAGCGGAACGCCTTACGGAACAACACCCGGCACAGACCGGCGAACACCACCATGAGCACGACGACCATCGGCGCCATGTGCGCGAGGAAGTCGTTGAAGGTCAGCCCGCCGCGGCTGGCGATGATGATGTTGGGCGGGTCGCCGATCAGGGTGGCGGCGCCGCCGATGTTGGAGGCCATCGCCTCGGCGATGAGAAAGGGCGCGACCGGCAGCGCGAGCCGGTCGCAGACCAGGAACGTCACCGGCGCGATCAGCAGCACCGTGGTGACGTTGTCGAGCAGCGCCGAGGCCGACCCCGTGATCACCACGAGCAGCACCATCAGCCGGTACGGCCGGCCGCGGGCGCGCTTGGCAGCCCAGATGGCGAGGTACTCGAAGACGCCGGTCTGCTTCAGCACGCCGACGATGACCATCATGCCGAGCAGCAGGAAGATGACGTTCCAGTCGATGCCGGTGTGCTCGGAGAAGAACGCCGCCCCCGCGTCGCTGGCGTGGACCAGCAGCATGATCCCGGCCCCGCCGAGCGCCGCCGCCACCCGGTGCACCTTCTCGGTGGCGATCAGCGCGTACGAGGCCAGGAAGACCGCCACGCTGAGCCAGGCGAGTCCGCTCATCGCGGGGGCCCGGCGGGCGGGCCGTCGAAACGGATGTCCTCCAGGAGGTCGGCGCCCGCGCGGTCGAGCACGATCGCGCCCGCGGCCGGCTCCACCGTCCCGGCGCGGGCCCGCGCGAGCAGCGCGCCCCAGTGCCGGCGGTGCCAGGCGAAGGTGCGCTCGCCGACGACCCGGTTCCTGGCCCGCTGACCGGCCCGCGCGGCCTCCGGTGAGGCGTCCAGGAGCAGCAGGTGGAAGGCCGCCCCGGAGCGGCGGGCCAGCCAGGCGAAGATCCGCAGCACCCCGGGAGCGCAGCCGCGGTTGTGCGCGATCACCGCGCGGCCGGTGGTGAGGGCCCGATGGACGCGCCACAGGTGGGTGGCGAACACGACGCCGGTGCGCGCCGGCTTGGGCGCCCACCCGAGCCGCCCGGCCCACCACAGCCGCGACTGGTAGGAGTCGATCACCGTGACCGGACCGGCCGCCACCGGCCGCCTCTCGCCGCCGTCGAGCGCGTACAGGCGGCGGAGCAGGGTGGTCTTGCCGGCGCCGGGCAGGCCGGTGAGGATCACCAGCGAACCCGCCGGGAAGCGTAACGTCGGGGCCGCCTCTCGGGCGGCCGGCACCGAGCCCGTCAAAGATCCTCATCCTCGGGGCACCTGGACGACGGGCAGTATAGGGCAAATCCGCATACCCTCGCCGGAGGTCTGCCAAGGTGACCACGCCCGGCCCGCCAGCGCGGCTACGCCATCCGGTCGCCTCGCCCCGGCCGCTCAGCCGGCCCGGCGGGCGACCACCGCCCGGCCCATCGCCGGGTCATCGCAGAACGCGCCGTCGACGCCCAGGTCGAGGAGCCTGCCGAGCCAGCCCGCCACGTCGCCCGTGGCGCGCGCGTAGACGGGGCTGGCCGGATCGCCCAGCCGGTGGTCGGCCGGCAGCTGGGAGTTCTCGTTGCGCACGGTCCAGACGTGCACGTCCAGCCGCCGCCGGTGCGCGTCGGCCACCAGCGAGGTCGGCGGCCCCAGCCGCCCGTCGGCGCCCACCGGCACCACCCGCCGCGTGTCCACCCCGATCCCGTCGGCGTAGCGGGCCACCTCACGCAGGCCCGCCGGCGTGACCATGTCGTCGTAGGTGCGCGGGTCGCCCGCGGCCGTCCAGTCGTACGGCGCCCCACCCCAGGTGATCAGCTGGATCAGCGGCAGCTTCGTCCTGCCGCGCAGCTCACGCAGGTTGCCCGTCTCGAACGACTGGATGAACACCTCGCGCATCCGGGTGGCGCCGAGCACGTCGAGCAGCGGCTCCTCCAGCGACAGGCCGATCGAGTCGAAGTAGGACGGGTGCTTGGTCTCGGGGTAGACGCCCACGCCGTGGCGCTGCGCGAGCCGCACGACCTCCTCGAACGTGGGGATCTCGGCCAGCCCGTCGAAGGCCGTGTTGTCCGGGCGCAGTTCCGGCACCCGCTCGCGGGCGCGCAGCGTCTTGAGCTCGGCCAGGGTGAAGTCCTCGGTGAACCACCCGGTGACGGGCCGGCCGTCGATCGTCTTGGTGGTGCGCCGACCGGCGAACTCTGCCCGCGCGGCGACGTCGGTGGTGCCGGAGATCTCGTTCTCGTGCCGGGCCACCAGCACGTGATCCTTGGTCGAGACCAGGTCGGGCTCGATGTAGTCGGCGCCCATCGCGATGGCGGCCTCGTACGACAGCAGCGTGTGCTCGGGGCGGTGCGCGCTCGCGCCGCGGTGCCCGATCACGAGGGGGGCCTCGCCGCGGCGCTCGGCGGCGGCGGGAGTGGTGGACTGGATCAGCACAACGGCGACCGTACCGCCGGTGAGCACTGCCAGCGCGCCCGCGAGTAATCTCCGCATTCTCATGGGCGTACGGTAGATCGCCGCGGTGGCCCGGAGGTGAAGACTGAGCCACCGCGCAGGAGCCGCCTCAGCCCTTGTAGTTGAACACCTGGCTCAGCGTGTGCCGCACCTCGACCAGATCCCGCTGGTCGGCCATCACCTGGTCGATCGGCTTGTAGGCGTCGGGGTGCTCGTCCACCAGCGCCGCCGCCCGGCTGGAGTTCCAGGTGCGGCCCTGCATGGCCTCCGTGAGCGAGGCCGCCGACAGCTGCCGCTTGGCCTTGCTGCGCGACATCCGCCGCCCCGCCCCGTGGGAGCAGGAGTTGTAGGAGTCGGGGTTGCCGCGCCCGCGCACAATGTAGGAGCGGGTGCCCATCGAGCCCGGGATGACCCCCTCGTCGCCGACGTCGGCCTTGATCGCCCCCTTGCGGGTGATCCACAGCTCCTTGCCGCCGTGGACCTCCTGCTGTGTGAAGTTGTGGTGGCAGTTGATCGTGCGGACCCGGGCGCCCCGCCCGACGACGCGGAACAGCGCGTTGCTGAGCACCCTGTCCATCCGGGCGCGCGAGGCCATGGCGTAGCGCTGCGCCCACAGCATGTCCTCGATGTACGCGGTGAACTCCGGCGTGCTCTGCACCAGGTAGGCCAGGTCGGGGTCCTCCAGCCCGAGAGCCTGGCGGCGCATCAGCCGCTTGGCGTCGGCGATGTGCTTGACGGCCAGCTGGTTGCCGATGCCGCGCGAGCCCGAGTGCAGCACCGTCCACACCCGGTCGCGCTCGTCCAGGCAGACCTCGACGAAGTGGTTGCCCGAGCCGAGGGTGCCGAACTGCACCGACACCTTCTTCTCCTGCTGGGGCGTCAGGCCGGTGTGCGGGCGGCCGAGGTCGCTCAGCGCCCGGTCGAGCGCCGGGTCGTCGTGGCCCCTGCCGACGCCCGCCGGGATGCGCCGCTCGACCAGCGGCATCAGCGCGCCGAGGTCGTCGGGCAGGTCGGCGGCCGTCAGGGTGGTCTCGGTGGCGACCATGCCGCAGCCGATGTCGACTCCCACGGCGGCGGGGATGATCGCGCCCTCGGTGGGGATCACCGAACCGACGGTGGCCCCGATGCCGACGTGCGCGTCGGGCATGAGAGCGACGTGACCGGACACGAACGGCAGCCGGGCGGTGCGCGCGGCCTGCATGATCGCGCCGTCGTCGATCTCGCTGGCCCACGACAGCAGATTGGGCGCGGGCTGGTTGGGCAACATCTGGATCTCCTCAGGTGGACCTGATCCAGTTTGTGGGATCTTGGAATGGATCCCCACTCATTTATTGTCCCTCCGCTCCGCGCGCCCGGCGGTGGGGGTGGGGACCGCGTGCCGCGCCGGAGGGTGATCTAGGGTGGATTCGCGGGTGTTCGGCGGATATCCATATGCGGACTGACCGTTACCTTTGGGGTCTTGCCGACACGCCACGTAGTCTGGCCGTCTGGCCAACGGGAACAGGAGGTGACGCCCCATGTTGCGAGACTCGTTCGGACGGGTGGCGACTGATCTGCGGGTGTCCCTCACGGACAAGTGCAACCTGCGTTGCACCTACTGCATGCCCCCTGAGGGGCTGGAGTGGCTGCCCAACGCCCAGTTGCTCACCGCCGCCGAGATCGTCCGGCTGGTCACGATCGGCGTCGAACGACTCGGCATCACCGAGGTCCGCTACACCGGCGGCGAGCCGTTGCTCCGCCGCGAGCTGGTCGACATCGTCGCCCGGACCGCAGCGCTCGCCCCCCGGCCGCAGGTCTCGCTGACCACCAACGGCATCGGGCTGGCCAAGCTGGCCGGCGCGCTCGCCGGGGCCGGGCTCGACCGGGTCAACGTCTCCCTCGACACGCTCGACCGCGACGTGTTCAAGCGGCTCGCGCACCGCGACAGGTTCGCCGACGTGATCGACGGCCTGGCCGCCGCCCACGACGCTGGCCTGCGTCCCGTCAAGGTCAACACCGTGCTGATGCGCGGGATCAACGACCACGAGGCCGTGAGCCTGCTCGGCTGGTGCCTGGAGCGGGGCTACGAGCTGCGCTTCATCGAGCAGATGCCGCTCGACGCCCAGCACGGCTGGACCCGCGAGGACATGGTGACCGCCGACGAGATCCTGGCCATGCTCACCACCGCCTACCGGCTCACGCCCGACGATCCGGAGGAGCGCGGCAGCGCCCCCGCCGAGCGGTTCCTGGTCGACGGGGGCCCCGCCCGGGTGGGCGTGATCGGGTCGGTGACCCGCCCGTTCTGCGGCGCCTGCGACCGTGTCCGTCTCACCGCCGACGGGCAGATCCGCAACTGCCTGTTCGCCACCGAGGAGTCCGACCTGAAGGCCGCCCTGCGCGCGGGCGCCTCGGACGAGGAGCTGGCCGAGCGCTGGGTCGCCGCCGTCTCCCGCAAACGCGCCGGTCACGGCATCGACGACCCCTCGTTCCTGCAGCCCTCCCGGCCGATGTCGGCCATCGGCGGCTGACCGTTTCGCGGCCGGTGGCGACCTGTGCCGGGCGGTGAGCGCGTGAACGGCGGCTACGACGCGGTGATCCTGGCGGGCGGCCTGGCCCGCCGGCTGGGCGGGGTCGACAAGCCCGGCCTGGCCGTGGGCGGCCGGGCGATGGTCGAGCGGGTCGTGGCGGCCGTCCCGGACGCCCGGCGGGTCGTCGTGGTCGGGCCCGAGCGCGGGCTGACGGGGGTGGTGTTCGCCCGGGAGGACCCTCCGGGAGCGGGACCGGTGCCCGCGCTGCGGGCCGGGCTGAGCGAGGTCACCGCGCCCTGGGTGCTGTTGCTGGCCGCCGACCTGCCGTTCCTGCTGCCCGCCCACCTGACGCCCCTGCTGGCGGCTCGCTCCTGCGGGACGGGCGGCGTCGTGGCCGTCGACGGCGACGGGCGCGAGCAGTGGCTGCTGGGCGTATGGGAGGTCGCGCCGTTGCGCGCGGCGCTGGACGGCTATACCGGGCGGTCGCTGCGCGGCCTGCTCGGGCCCCTGGTCGCGGGCCGGGTGCCGTTGCCCGGCCGGGCCTCGTTCGACTGCGACACTATGGACGATCTCAAGGAGGCTCACATGAACGTGCTGCACGAGTGGACCGCGCTGGCCTGCCGGGAGCTGGGCATCGACCCCGCCCGCGTCGACCGCGACGCGATCCTCGACCTCACCAAGGAAGTGGCGCACGGGGTGGCCCGGCCGGCCGCGCCGCTCACCGCCTATCTGCTGGGGCTCGCCGAGGGCGCCGGCACCGCTCCGGAGGACGCCGTGGCCCGGCTGACGGCTCTGGCCGGCAACTGGGGGCAGGCCACCGCCGAGACACTGACGGACGACTGACACTCGGGCGAACTCCCAAAGTCAAGCCCTGCGCGAAGCTGAAGATTTCCTGGGAATTCCGAGCGCGTTGGAGCGTAAACGATTTCGGGAAAGAGGCCCTATCAAACTGAGATCGCCGCTGTCGGACTGATCATCCAAAGACAAAGGTTTCCCCAGGAAAGGGGCGACGCCGGGTGGTTACGGGGGCAAACCACCCGGCGTCGCTTCATCGGCGTTCCGACGGGGGCCCGGAACGCCGGCACCAGCACTCCGACGGGGGACCGGAGCGCTTGGCTAAAGCGTACACCTACAACCCATGGGATGCGTCAAGACTTAGTCACGACCCGATCTCGCGTCGGTGCCTTGGTATCTCGCTTTGGTTAGCTTCGGGTGTCTGAAAGGTGGGAGGTGGCACGTCCGCGCCCCTCTCATTGGCCCCGATTACGGCTATGTATGGCAAAAAGACGGCGCCCGCGATGAACAGCAGCCGATAGGGCCACGGCACCGGCACCACCACCGCCAGGATCAGGCAGAGCGTGCGGATCCCCATCTTGATGAGGTAGCTGATCTCTCGACGGTGGATGTCCGCAGTCAGCGAGGGTCTGGCGTCGGTGACCTGGTGGACGTCCTTCTTGCTGTGCCACCACTTCATACCCTTCACGCTAGACCTCCGACGGGCGTGCTGTGACCGCCTGCCGGACGGGCGGCGCGAGTCATGCGATCATGGCCTTCTAGTAAGGAGATGGGGAGATGACGGATCGAACGTACCGGGTCACCGAGATAGTCGGGACGTCGGGGGAGAGCGTTGACCAGGCCATCCGCAACGGCATCAGGCGCGCCTCCGAGACGCTGCGTCACCTCGACTGGTTCGAGGTGACCGAGGTTCGCGGGCACATCGACGCGGGCGAGGTCGCCCACTTCCAGGTGGGCATGAAGGTGGGCTTCCGCCTCGAGGACTCCTGAGCTTCCCGTTCCGTCACGATTGCGTGCGCCCCATGACAAGCCCGGAGCGGCACGCCACACTGCGCCTATGCGCAGCCGTACCGCGGGGATCCTGTCGGCGCTCGTCCTGACCCTGCTCGCCGCCTGCACGGCCGCCCCGCCGCCCCGGCCGGCGTCAGGGCCGTCGGGATCGGCGTCGGGATCGGCGGCAGAGCCGGAGCCGCGCCCCATCCTGCGTCAGAGCGCCGCGGAGGCGGCCGGCACGGTGGCGAGCCTGCGCCGGCTCGACGGCCTGCCGCTGTACGAGATGACCTTCCACGGCGGCTACGACGCCGAGGCGCCGCTCACCGAGCAGGAGCTGGCCCGCCGCGACGACGCCTTCGCCTGCTCGCTGTTCCTGCGCGGCACCGAGTTCGGCCGCAACTTCGACTGGGACCCCAACCCGGCCATGGTGGTGCACGCCCGCCCGCCGGGCGGCCACGCCTCCCTGTCGATCTCCGACGTCTCCTACGTCCTCGGCGGTCAGCGGACTCCGGACCTCGACGATCCCGGCGACCGGCGACGGCTGGCGCACGCCGTGCTGGTCCCGTTCGACGGCATGAACGACAAGGGCCTGGCGGTCGGCCTGGCCCAGACGCCCGACGCTCAGCTGCCCGCCCAGGCACCCGGCCGTCCCGTCGTCGGCAGCGCGCGGATCATGCGGCTCCTGCTCGACCGGGCCGCCACCGTGGAGGAGGCCGTCGCCCTCATGCGCCGCTACGACGTCGACTTCTCCGGCGGGCCGCAGGTCCACTACCTGATCGGCGACCGCTCGGGACGGTCGGTCGTCGTCGAGTACGGCGACGGCCGGCTGAACGTCATCGACGACCGCGTGCTCACCAACATCACGATGACCGGCGCTAGCCGCGACACCCGCCTGGCCGACCCCCGCTACCGCGCGCTGACCGAGGGCATCGGCACCGAAGCCGACGCCCTCGGCCTGCTGCGCCAGGTGGCGCAGCCGCACACCCGCTGGTCGGTCGTCTACGACCTGAGGGCCGGCACCGCGAAGCTCGTCCCCGGCCAGCGCTGGGACCGGGTGATCAAGCTGGCGATCAGCTCGCCTGGCTGACCGTCGACATGTTGAAGTCGGGCACCCGCACGGGCGGCATGACCGCACGGGTCCAGTAGTCGTTCCACTCGCGAGGCAGCGTCTGCCCGGCGGCGCCGACCTCGGTCAGCCGGCCGAGCAGGTCGACCGGGCTCTCGTTGAACCTGAAGTTGTTGACCTCGCCCACCACCTCGCCGTGCTCGACCAGGTAGACGCCGTCGCGGGTGAGACCGGTCAGCAGCAGGGTCTGCGGGTCGACCTCGCGGATGTACCACAGGCAGGTCAGCAGCAGGCCGCGCTCGGTGGAGGCGATCATCTCCTCCAGCGTCCGGCCGTCGCCGGGCCCCCGCATGATCAGGTTGTCGATCGACGGCGTCACGGGCAGCCCGCTGAGCTCGGCCGAGTAGCGGGTCTGCAGCAGCGCCTCCAGCCTGCCGTCCCTGACCCAGTCGGTCGGGGTCAGCGGCAACCCGTTGTCGAACACGGAGGTCTCGCGGCCGGAGGCGTGCGCGATCACGAACGGCGCGCACTCGATGCCCGGCGCGGACGGGTCGCCGGACAGCGTCACCGGCAGATCGCCCAGTTGCTCGCCCACCCGGGTGCCGCCGCCCGGCCTGGCGAACACCGAGCGGCCGTCGAGCGCGTCACGGGCCCCCGACGACCAGAACAGGTAGATCATCAGGTCGGCCATCGCGCTCGGCGGCAGCAGCGTCTCGTAACGGCCGGCCGGCAGGTCGACGCGGTTCTTGGCCCAGTCGAGCCGCTGCGCCAGCGACGAGTCGAGCGCCGCCACGTCGACGTCGGCGAAGTCGCGCGTCGCCACGCCCGTCCAGGCCGAGCGCTTCAGGTCGGCCGACTTGGCGTTGAGCTCCAGCCGCCCGGTCGGCTGGTCGTGACGCAGCCGCAGCCCGGCGGACGTGCCGAGGAAGGTCGTCGTGCGCGAGTGCTCGGCGAAGCCGTAGAGCTTGCGCCCGCCCGCCTCGGCGGCGGCGAACGCGTCGCCCAGCGCGGGCGCGAAGCGCTCGAACACGCCGATGTCGGTGGGCGTCACCCGCTCGCCCCACGAAGGGCTCGCCGGCACCCCCTCGACCAGGGGCCGGGCGTCCTCGGCGGGCTGAGCCTCACGCGCGGCCCGATCGGCCGTGGCGACCACGTCGGCGAGCCCGCCGGGTCGTACGGAGGCGCGGGAGACCACGCCGACCCCCTCGCCCACGATCGAGATCACGGTCAGCTGCGAGGACCGGGCGACACCGTTGGTGGTGAGCGTGTTGCCCGCGAACCGCAGGTTGGCCGTGGACCCCTCGTCGGCGAGCACCACACACCCGTCGGCCGTGGAGAGCTCCAGGGCCCGCTCCACCATCTCCTGGGGGGAGGCCTCGGCGCCCCCCGTCAATCCGCGCTCGCTCACTTGCCGCCCTCCTGCACCGTGTTGAGGATCCGGACGTCGCGGAACAGCCCCGAGGGGCAGCCGTGGCTGACCGGCGCGATCTGGCCGGGCTGGCCCTTGCCGCAGTTGAAGGCCCCGCCGAGGACGTAGGTCTGCGGCCCGCCGACCGCCTCCATGGACTGCCAGAAGTCCGTCGTGGTCGCCTGGTAGGCGAAGTCGCGCACCTGCCCGGCCAGCCGGCCGTGTGAGATGCGGTAGGCCCGCTGGCCGGTGAACTGGAAGTTGTGGCGCTGCATGTCGATCGACCAGCTCTTGTCGCCGACGATGTAGAGGCCCCGCTCGACGCGTGAGATCAGCTCCTCGGTGGACGGCCCGCCGGGCGCCGCGGCCAGCGAGACGTTGGCCATGCGCTGGATCGGCATGTGGCCGGGGGAGTCGGCGAACGCGCAGCCGTTGGACCGGCCGAACCCCTTCATCAGCGCCATCCGCCGGTCGAGCTGGTAGCCGGTCAGGACGCCGTCGCGGACGATGTCGAAGCTCTG
Source organism: Nonomuraea sp. CX421 (assembly GCF_059358955.1). Classification (NCBI taxonomy): domain Bacteria; kingdom Bacillati; phylum Actinomycetota; class Actinomycetes; order Streptosporangiales; family Streptosporangiaceae; genus Nonomuraea; species Nonomuraea sp. CX421. The sequence continues at coordinate 116,175 of NZ_JCADBK010000008.1, forward strand.
CCCCCGCACGCCCTCGTCGTCGAACCCGACCGTCGCCAGGCCGTGCTCGACCGTGCGGTCACCGGTCACGTTCATCACCGGCGAGCCGTAGACGAGCTCGCCCAGCTGGTCGAAGGTGGCGAAGCTGGTGCCGGCGTAGGCGGCCTCGTAGCCGAGGGCCCGGTCGAGTTCGGTGGCGTGGCCGATCGACTCGTGGATGGTCAGCCACAGGTTGGACGGGTGGATCACCAGGTCGTGGTCGCCCGCCTCGACCGACGGCGCCGCCAGCTTCTCCGCCAGCAGCTCGGGCAGCTGGGCCAGCTCGGCCTGCCAGTCCCAGCCCGTGCCGGTCAGGTACTCGTACCCCCGGCCCACCGGCGGCGCGATCGTCGACATGTCGTCGAAGCCGCCGTCGGTCGCCTTCATCGCGTTGAGCGTCGGGTGCACCCGCACCCGCTGCTGGGTGGTGACCGTGCCGGCCGTGTCGGCGTAGAACTTCTGCTCCTTGACCTGGAGCAGCCGCGCCGAGACGTGGTCGGCGCCCTTGAGCAGCCCGGCCGACCAGTCGGCCAGCAGCGTCACCTTGTCGGCCGACGGCACCGAGAACGGGTCGACGTCGTAGGAGGAGACCCACGTGACGTCGGCGTGCACCGGCTCGGGCGCCAGCTCGATCGGCTCCCGGTTGATGGGAGCGCTCACCTCCGCCACCCGCACCGCCTGAGCGGCCACCTCCGCGGCGGCCTCCGGGGTTAGGTGGATGCCCGCGGCGAACCCCCAGGTGCCGTTCTTGACGACACGCACCGCGTAGCCCAGGTCGTCGGCGTCCATGGCGCCTTCGAGCCGGGTGTCGTAGAGGCTGAGCGTCTCGGCTCTGACGCGTTCCAGCCGGAAGTCGGCATGCCCGGCGCCCAGGTCACGAGCTCTTTGCAGGGCGGCGTCCGCCAGCTGCCGCAGCGGCAGCTCCAGGAATTCGGGATCGATCTGGCGCATGTCCACGATCCTAACCCTGTGATCTTGTATCACCCGGATAAGCGGATACTCACCGGTAGGGGATAGCGTCATGTGTCATGGCACGCTCAGTACTCGTCACCGGGGGCAATCGCGGCATAGGCCTCGCGATCGCCCGTGAACTCGCCGCGAACGGCGACGCCGTCGCGGTCACCTACCGATCCGGAGAGCCTCCCGAGGGGTTGTTCGGCGTCCGGTGCGACGTGACCAGCATGGCCGACGTCGAGGCCGCGTTCGACAAGGTCGAGGCGGAGCAGGGTCCGGTCGAGGTCCTCGTCTCCAACGCCGGCATCACCAAGGACACCCTGCTGGCGATGATGAAGGAAGAGACCTTCACCGACGTCGTCGACGCCAACCTGACCGGCGCCTACCGAGTCGCCAAGCGGGCCATCAGGCCCATGATGAAGCTCAAGCGCGGGCGGGTCATCCTGGTGTCCTCCGTCATCGCGATGCTCGGCCAGGCGGGCCAGACCAACTACGCCGCCTCCAAGGCCGGGCTGATCGGCTTCGCCCGCTCCATGGCCCGCGAGTACGGCTCGCGCGGCATCACCGTCAACGTCGTCTCACCCGGGTTCGTGGCCACCGACATGACGGCCGACCTCGACACCGAGGCGATCACGAAGAACATCCCGCTGGGGCGGCAGGCGTCGCCGAGCGAGGTCGCGCGCGTCGTACGCTTCCTGGCGAGCGACGACGCCTCCTACATCACCGGGGCCGTGATCCCCGTCGACGGCGGACTTGGAATGGGGCACTGACGTGGGCATTCTCGAAGGCAAGCGGATCCTGGTGACCGGCGTGCTGACCGACGCCTCGATCGCGTTCTCGGTCGCCAGGCTGGCCCAGGAGGAGGGCGCCACCGTGGTGCTCACCGGGTTCGGCCGGCTGAGCCTGGTCGAGCGCATCGCCAAGCGGCTGCCCGAGCCGGCGCCGGTGCTGGAGCTCGACGTCCAGGACACCGACCAGCTCGACACCCTGGCCTCCCGGGTCGGCGAGCACGTCGGGGGCCTCGACGGCGTCGTCCACTCGATCGGGTTCGCCCCGCAGACCGCCCTCGGCGGCAACTTCCTCAACACCTCGTGGGACGACGTCGCGACCGCCCTGCACGTGTCCACCTTCTCCTTCAAGTCACTGGCCGTCGCCTGCCTGCCGCTGATGAAGGAGGGGGGCGCGGTCGTCGGCCTCGACTTCGACGCCAGCAAGGCATGGCCGGTCTACGACTGGATGGGCGTGGCCAAGGCCGGCCTGGAGTCGGCGTCCCGCTACCTCGCGCGCGATCTCGGCAAGCAGGGCATCAGGGTCAACCTGGTGGCCGCGGGGCCGCTGCGCACGATGGCGGCCAAGTCGATCCCGGGCTTCAAGGAGTTCGAGGAGAGCTGGCCGTCCAGGGCCCCGCTCGGCTGGGACCTGGCCGACACGGTCCCGGCCGCGAAGGCGTGCGTGGCGTTGATGTCCGACTGGTTCCCGGCCACCACGGGCGAGATCGTCCACGTCGACGGCGGCGTGCACGCGATCGGCGGCTGATCTCCGCGGCCCTGCCGTGCCGTTCGCCTGCGCGCGGGGCGCCTCGGGTCAGCGCCTGAGGCCGGTCCGTCAGGCCAGGCGGTGCCGGCCACCGGCCGTGTGGGCCGGTTCGAACGGGATCGAGGCGGGCCGGGCGCCGCGCTGGCGGCGCTGCTGCACGATGCGGGTGGCGGCGATGGCCGAGAGCAGGAGCGCGATCGTCAGCCCGGTGCCGGCCACGTCGGAGGCCGGGCTGCTCGGCCGCACCACCCGCTGGCGCAGCGGCTCCGACAGCTCCCGCGCGAACGGATGCGGCCACAGCAGGTCGATGCGCGCGTCGTCGGTGTCGACTGTCGGCTCGTCGGCGACCGGATCCTCACGCTCCGGCAAGCTGGTGTCCATCAGGTAGGGCTCGCTCTGCGGCGGCGTGGGCCCCGTGGTGGGCGCCGGAGTCGGCGCCGCGGCGTCGTCCCGGTCCTGCTCGCGCGCCCGCTTGTCGGCGCTCTCGGTGGGCTCCGGAGCCGGCTCGGACTCTTTTGGCGTCGCCTTCGGGGCCTCGGCTTCGTCGGCCTGCCCGTCGCAGGCCAGCACCGGCAGGCAGACCTCGCCCAGCGTCTCGGGCAGCAGTGTGCCGCGCTGCGACGGCTCGGGCGTGCTCTCGCGCGACGGGGCGGTGGTGGGCGCCACCTCGCCCACGGTGCCGAGCACCTTGCCGGTGGTGTCGTTGAGGCCCTTGGTGACCGGTTTGAGCGTGTCGCCGGTGAGGGTGTCGACGGTGCCGGTCACGACGCCGACGACGTCGCACAGGCCGTCGGTCACGCCGCCGAGCAGGCCGCCTCCGCTTGGGCAGTCGGCGGCCGTGGCCGCCGGGGCCGTCAGCGGGATCGCCGCCAGCGTCATCACCAGAACGCCGGCCGAGATCGCGGTCCTGCTCCCCATCAGTCCCCTTCCGCTTCACGCCTCGAGGGAAATCTTTACGGACATCGGCGACGAGAGGCAGGTGTTTCCCGCGAAAGTTGCGATTTGGTATCGACTAGTGATACGCGAGCGCCCCTCTCGTTCCACCCCTCAGTCGATCGAGGAGACGTCGTCCAGCGCCTCGCGGATCTCCCTGGGCAGCACGACGTCCTCGGCGGGCAGCGCTCCGGCCAGCTGGGCGTGGGTGCGGGCACCGACGATCGCCGAGGTCACGCCCGGCTGGTCGCGCACCCACGACAGGGCGACCGCCATCGGCGACACCCCGAGCCCGTCGGCGGCCGTCACGACGGACTCGACCACCCGGCGGCTGCGCTCGTCGAGGTAGGGCCGGACGAACTCGGCGAAGTGCGGCGTCGCGGCCCGCGAGTCGGCCGGGATGCCCGTACGGTACTTGCCGGTCAGCACGCCCCGGCCCAGCGGCGACCAGGCCAGCACGCCCGCGCCCACGTGCTGGGCGGCCGGCAGCAGCTCGCGCTCGGGCTCGCGGGCCAGCAGCGAGTATTCGACCTGGGCGGAGGTGATCGGGATCCGGCCGGGGATCGCCCGCTGGGAGACGCCGGCGGCGGCCAGCTGCCAGCCGGTGTAGTCGCAGACGCCCGCGTAGACGGCGCGGCCGGAGGAGACGATCGCGTCGAGCGCGGCCAGCGTCTCCTCCAGGGGCACCTCGTCGTCATAGGTGTGCAGCTGCCACAGGTCGACGTAGTCGAGGCCGAGCCGGTTGAGGGAGTCGTCGACCGCGGCGATCAGGTGGCGCCGGGAGGCGTCGCGGGGCCTGCGGGCGGCCGGCGTCACCACCGCCTTGGTGGAGATCACCAGCTCCGAGCGGGGGAACGAGTCGCGCAGCATCCGGCCGAGCACCCGCTCGGCGTCGCCGCCGGTGTAGACGTCGGCCGTGTCGACGAGGGTGCCGCCGGCGTCCATGAACGCCCGGAGCTGAGCCGACGCCTCGTCGGCGTCGGTATCACGCCCCCAGGTCATCGTGCCGAGCCCGAGACGTGACACCGACAGGCCGCTACGGCCGACATAGCGTTGCTGCATGATCCGGCCAGGTTACCGCCCGGGCCGCTGGAACGCCGTGATCCACGCCTGCGACACTTGGTGCGTGACCACCCTCCTGCTCGCCCGCCACGGGCTCACCGCGCTCACCGGACCCGTCCTGGCCGGCCGTACCCCGGGGGTGCACCTCAACGACGCCGGCCGGGCGCAGGCCGAGGCGCTGGCCCGGCGCATCGCGGGAGTCCGGCTCGACGCCGTCGTCTCCAGCCCGCTCGAACGCTGCCAGGAGACCGCGCGGCCCATCGCCGCCGGGCGTGGGATGGAGGTGCTGACCGACGAGCGGTTCGTCGAGTGCGGCTACGGCGACTGGACCGGACGGCCGCTGGCCGAGCTGGCCAAGGAGCCGCTGTGGCAGGTGGTGCAGGCGCACCCGAGCGCGGCGACCTTCCCGGCGGGGGAGTCGCTGGCCGCCATGCAGCAGCGGGCGGTCGCCGCGGTGCGTGACTGGAACGAGCGCGTGGGGGAGAAGGGTGTCTACCTGGCCTGCAGTCACGGTGATGTGATCAAGGCGATCGTCGCCGATGCCCTGGGTCTCCATCTCGATCAGTTTCAGCGGATAACCGCCGATCCTGCGGCTCTCACTGTGATTCGCTATAGCCCCTTGCGTCCCTTTGTTCACCGACTTAACGATATGGGGGAATTGCGGCTCCCCGAGGATTCGGAGGAGAAAGACGGGGGAGAAAACATCACCGGGAGCGATGCCGCCGTCGGCGGCGGGCCCGGAACCACGTAAGGTCAGGCTATGCCGGTCTTCGACTACGACCCACCAGAGAGGTTCGTGGCCGGTGCCCTGGGGCAACCGGGCGCACGGGCGTTCTTTCTGCAGGCCAGAGCCGAGGGCAGACTGACCACGGTCGCGCTGGAGAAGCTTCAGGTCGCCGCGCTGGCGGGCAGGCTCGACGAGCTGCTCGACGAGGTCCTGCGGCGCAGCGGCGGCACCGCGCACGTGCCCGCCCTCGCGCCCGCCGACCTGTCCGACGACGCCCCCCTCGACGTGCCGCTCGCCGAGGACTTCCGGGTCGGCACCATGGCGCTGGCCTGGGACCCCGAGACGTCCCAGGTGGTCATCGAGGCGCAGGAGATCATCGACGAGGACGACGTGGAGCCGGAGGAGCCGGCGGTGCTCCGGGTGCGCATCAGCGCCGGGGCCGCGCGGGCGTTCACCCGGCGGGCCCTCGACCTCGTCGCCGCCGGCCGGCCGCCCTGCCCCCTGTGCGCGCAGCCGCTCGACGCCGAGGGCCACGTGTGCGTCCGGCTCAACGGCTACCGCGGGGGTGAGGTGGCATCATGAGCGCCTCGGAGAGCGAGCCCGCCGTCCGGCCGTCATCCCCGTCGGCCATGGAGGCCGACGGGGCCCTCACGCTGCTCCGCGACGGCCGCCTGGAGGTGGCCGGCCGGCTGGTCGAGGCCACCAATATGACCCTCTACTGCTCGGTCACGCTGGCCGGGCGCACGGCCGCCTGCGTCTACAAGCCCGTACGTGGCGAGCGCCCCCTGTGGGACTTCCCCGACGGCACCCTGGCCGCCCGTGAGGTGGCGGCGTTCGAGGTGTCCCAGGCGACCGGCTGGCAGATCGTGCCGCCGACGGTCTACCGTGACGGCCCGTTCGGGCCCGGCATGTGCCAGCTGTGGATCGACACCCAGCGCGAGATCGACCTGACCCGGCTGATCCGCAGCCGCAACCCGGTGGTGCGCCGGATGGCGGTCTTCGACGCCGTGGTCAACAACGCCGACCGCAAGGGCGGTCACCTGCTGCCGCTGCCCACCGGCCATGTCTACGGGGTCGACCACGGCGTCTGCTTCGCCGTCGAGGACAAACTCCGCACCGTGCTCTGGCAGTGGCGGGGCAAGCCGCTGGCGCGTGAGGCCGTGGCCGTGCTCGCCAAGCTGGAGCGCGACATCGAGTCGGGCGCGCTGGGGCGCAGGCTGCGCGAGCTGCTGTCGCTCGCCGAGGTCGAGGCCACCTGGCACCGGGTCAGGCGGTTGATCAACACCGGGGTGCATCCGTCCCCGTCCGAGGACTGGCCTGCCATCCCCTGGCCGCCCATCTGAGTCGGTTTACTACTCTTTGGCATATGTGCACGCTGATCGTGAAGACGGGGCGACCGCTGACCCTGATGGGCGTACGTGATGAGTTCACCGACCGGCCATGGGAGGGTCCGGGCGAGCACTGGCCCGAGTATCCCGGCGTGATCGGCGGCCGCGACCTCAAGGCGGGCGGCACCTGGCTGGCCGTCCACCCGGCGGCCCGCCGCGCCGCCGCACTGCTCAACGGGCGGGGCCAGGCCGCTCCCGAGACCACCAAGATCTCCCGGGGCGACCTGGCGCTCCGAGCCGTCACGACCGGCGACATGCCGCGCGTGGAGCTCGCCAGCTACGACCCCTTCCACCTGGTGCTCGCCGAGCCGTCCGGGGCCCGGGTGTTCAGCTGGGACGGCGTCCGGCTCAGCGTGGCCGGCCTGGCGGAGGGCACCAGCATGGTGGTCAACACCGGGGTCGACCCCTCCAGCGAGCGGGTGGCCGGGTTCCTGCCCAGGTTCGAGAGCAGCTCCGACTGGCGCGAGCTGCTCGCCGGCGACCCCTCCGACGACCCCGGCGCGCTCCTCGTCCGGCACGAACTACCCGACGGCCGGGTCTTCGCGTCCCTGTCGGTCATGACGGTCGAGCTGGACCCGGGCGGGGTGACGTACGACTTCACGGACTTGACCGCTGATCCGGACAGATAGGCTCAAAGCTATGAGATCGTGGTCTGCCCCGAAGGTTCCCAGGCTTCCCGGCGAGAGCGTCCCGCTGCGACTCCACGACACCGCTGCGCGACAGGTACGGCAGACCGATCCCGGGCCCACCGCCAGGATGTACGTCTGCGGCATCACCCCCTACGACGCCACCCACCTCGGCCACGCCAACACCTACCTCGCCTTCGACCTGGTCGGCAGGGTCTGGCGCGACGCCGGGCACGACGTGCACTACACGCAGAACACCACCGACGTCGACGACCCGCTGCTGGAGCGGGCCCAGCGGACCGGGGTCGACTGGCGCGAGCTGGCCGAGCGGGAGACCGAGCTGTTCCGCGCCGACATGGAGGCGCTGCGCGTCCTGCCCCCGCGCGAGTACATCGGCGTCACCGAGGTCGTCGGCCAGATCGCCGGCCTGATCGAGAAGCTGGCGGCCAAGGGCGTCACCTACGCGCTCGACGGCGACGTCTACTTCAGCTCGGCCGACGCGCCCAAGTTCGGCCAGGTGTCCGGCTACGACGAGGAGCTGATGCTCACCCTGTTCGCCGAGCGAGGGGGCGACCCCGACCGGCCGGGCAAGCGCAACCCGCTCGACTGGCTGCTGTGGCGGGCCGAACGACCGGGGGAGCCGGCCTGGGAGTCGCCGTTCGGCAGAGGGCGGCCCGGCTGGCACATCGAGTGCACCGGGATCGCGCTCGAGCAGCTGGGCCCCGGGTTCGACGTCGCGGGGGGCGGCTCCGACCTGATCTTCCCCCACCACGAGTGCGGCGCGTCCGAAGGGCACGCCGCCACCGGCGAATGGCCGTTCGCCAAGTTCTACACGCACGCCGGCATGGTCGCGCTCGACGGCGAGAAGATGTCGAAGTCCAAGGGCAACCTGGTGTTCGTGTCCAGGCTGCGGGTCGAGCACGACCCGATGGCGGTCCGGCTCGTGCTGCTGGCCCACCACTACCGCGCCGACTGGGAGTACTTTCCCGGGCAGCTGACCGAGGCCGAGCAGCGGCTGGGCCGCTGGCGCGCGGCCGTGGCGCTGCCCGCCGCCCCGCCCGCCGGCGACCTGCTGGCGGCGGTGCGCGAAAGGCTGGCCGACGACCTCGACGCGCCCGGCGCGCTGGCCGCGATCGACGCCTGGGCCGAACGGGCGCTCGGCCAGGGCGGCGATGACGCGAGCGCGCCCGGCCTGGTCCGCGACCTGGCCGACGCCCTGCTCGGCGTCGCGCTCTGACCCGGCTCCCGCGGCCCTGCCGCTAGATCAGGCAGCGGCGGGCGGGGACGATCTCGGCCGACATGTTGCGCTCCATCATGCGCAGCGCGGCCCGGCCGAGATCGCCGTGGATGGGCGCGACACAGTCCGGCGGCACCATGATGCCGAACTGCCGGACGTAGGCGTCGAGCGCGCTGTAGAACACGCACTGCTCGGTCACCTGCCCGGTCAGGAGCACGGTGCCGACGTCCATCTGGCGCAGCAGATACTCCAGGGCCGTGCCGTAGAACGCGCTGTGGCGCACCTTCGGCAGGAACGCGCAGTCGTCCGGCGGCGCGACCGGCTCGACCAGGTCGGGGCGGCGCCCCTTCATGGCCCTGGACACCAGGTCCTCGCGGGTGGCCGCGAAGTCGCCGTGGTTGTCGTTGACGTAGATCAGCTCCACGTCGTCGCGCCGGTGGGCCCGGCCGATCAGCTCGGCGAGCCGCGGGACGATCGGCTCGACCCCCTGTTCGAGCTGCTCGGCGTCCTCGTGCTGGTACGGATTGAGCATGTCGATCACGATCATGGCGATCTTCGGCATGACGGTAACCCCCGGCTCCGGGCTCAGGCGCCCATCCGTTCCAGCCGGTCGTACCCGGACAGCTCCGTCGAGAACCAGTCGATGGTACGGCGCAGCCCCTCGGCGACCGGGACCTCGGCCCGCCAGCCCAGCCGCTCGGCGGCCAGCGTGGTGTCGGGCCTGCGCACCATGGGGTCGTCGGCGGGGCGGCCGACGAACTCGATCCGCGAGGACGACCCGGTCAGCTCCTTGATCAGCCTGGCCAGCTCCAGCATGGTCAGCTCGTCCGGGTTGCCGATGTTGACCGGGCCGGCGAAGTCGCTGCGGGCCATGGCGAGGATCCCCGACACCGTGTCGTCCACGTAGCAGACGGACCGGGTCTGCGAGCCGTCGCCGGTGACCGTGATCGGCTCGCCCGTCAGCGCCTGCCTGATGAAGGTGGGGATCGCGCGGCCGTCGTAGGGCCGCATGCGCGGGCCGTAGGTGTTGAAGATCCGCACGATGCCCGTGTCGGTGGCGCGCGAGTGGCGGTAGGCCGTGGTCAGCGACTCGGCGAAGCGCTTGGCCTCGTCGTACACGCTGCGCGGGCCGACCGGGTTGACGTTGCCCCAGTACGACTCCCGCTGCGGGTGTTCCAGCGGGTCGCCGTACACCTCGCTGGTGGAGGCCAGGACGAACCGGGCGCCCTTCTCCCTGGCCAAACCCAGCGCGTGCAGCGTGCCGACGCTGCCCACCCGGAGCGTCTCGATCGGATAGCGCAGGTAGTCGGTGGGCGAGGCGGCCGAGGCGAAGTGCAACACCAGGTCGAGCCGGTCGGGCACGTGCACGTAGCCGGTCAGGTCGCACTCGATGATCCGGAACGCCGGCCGGTCGATCAGATGCTCCACATTACGTGGCCCGCCGGTGAGGAAGCTGTCCATGCAGACCACGTCCATCCCGGCGTCCAGCAGGCGTTCACACAGGTAGGAGCCGAGGAATCCGGCTCCTCCGGTAACCAGCGCCTTCATGTGATGACCTCCAGTGCGGCGTCGACGACTTCGGAGACTTCGATCTTCAGCAGGCCCGGGTCGGGCCGGTCGCCGTGCGGGTCGCCGCTGGACCCGGCCCACAGCGCGACGTGCCGCCGATCCGGCGGCGGCCCCCAGAGCGCGGGGGAGACCGGGCCGAACAGCACCACCGACGGGACGCGGAAGGCGGTGGCCAGGTGCGCGACGCCGGTGTCGCCGCATACCACCAGTCTGGCCCCGCTGACCAGGTCGATCAGCCCGGCCAGGTCGGTGCGCCCGGCCAGCGCCCGGCCGGCGGGCAGCCCCGCCAGCTCGGCGACCTCCCGGGCCAGCGGCACCTCGCCGGGGCCACCGGTGACGACTACGTCGTCCAGCGCGGCCGCGACCCGTGCGAACCGGCCGGGAGGCCAGCGGCGCGCGGCGCGGGAGGCGCCGGGGTGAACGATCACCGGGCCCTTCCGGTCGGACTCGCCCAGCGTCAGGTCGGCCGGGTCGGCCTCGATGCCGTACCACCCGAGCAGGTCGCACCAGCGCCGCACCTCGTGCACGTCGTCCCGCCACGGCGGGCCGGGACCGTGGCTGAGCAGCCGCGCGGGACGGGTCCGGCGCAGCGCCTCGACGCTCTGCGGGCCACGGCCGTGCAGGTTGACCGCGATGTCCGGCCGGTCGAACGGGACGGGCCCCGGCCCCGATACGTCGAGCTGCTCGTCCACCGCCCCGATCAGCGGCAGCAGCGCGCCGAGCGAGGCGGGGGCGGCGAGGGTGATCCGGTGACGCGGGAAGGCCCGCCTCAGCGCCCGCAGCGCGGGCACGGCCGTGAGCAGGTCGCCGAGGCCCAGCCCGCGCAGCGCCACCAGCTCTAGGGCCATGACGTCTCCGTCGACGGGCAGACGACGAGCTCCCTGACCTCGCAGCCGGCGGGCTGGCCGAGCGCGAACAGCACGGTCCGGGCCACGTCGGCCGGATCGTTCAGCCCCGCCTCGGGGCCCGGCCGGTACTGCTCGGCCCGGCCGTCGAAGAACGCCGTCCGCATGCCGCCGGGGATCAGCAGGGTCACGCCGACCTGCCCGCGCAGCTCGATCGCCAGCGCCCGGGTGAAGCCGACGACACCGGACTTGGACGCGCTGTAGGCGGTGGCGTCGCTGAGCGGACGCAGCCCGAGGGTCGAGGCGCAGGTGACCACCTTGCCGCGCGAACTCCTCAGGTACGGCAGGGCCGCCCGGACGACCGAGGCGGTGCCGAGCAGGTTGACCAGGACGACGCGGTCCCAGTCGGCGGCGGGCACGTCCTCCAGCCGTCCGCAGGCGTCGATGCCGGCGGCGGTCACCACGGCGTCCAGCCCTCCGGCCCGCTCGGCCAGGTCACGGACGGCCCGTTCGGCCTGCGCCCGGTCGGCCAGGTCCGCGATCGCGTGCTCGAAGCCCTGGCCGGGCTCGCGCACGTCGACGACGAGCGGCCGCCAGCCTTCCTTCTGCACCGCCTCGGCCGTGGCCAGGCCGAGTCCGGAGGCCCCGCCGGTGATCAGTACGTTCATCGGATGTCCTTTACTGGAGTCCCCCGCCTTCGGGCGTGGGGAGGAAGTCAACGGATCTCTCTGATCAGGTTGGTCGTGGATCGTCCCGGCAGGCTGCTCAGCACGACGGTCTCCGCGCCCAGCCTGCCGAGGACCTCGGATTCGGGCAGCGAGCAGGCCGCGTAGTCGCCGCCCTTGACCCACACGTCGGGGCGGAGCCGTTCGATGGCCGCGGCGGGGGTGTCCTCGTCGAACACCAGCACCGCGTCCACGCAGCCGAGCGCGGAGAGCACCTCGACCCGGTCGCGCACGTCCACGACCGGCCTGCTCGGGCCCTTGAGCCTGCGCACGGACTCGTCGGAGTTGACGCACACGACGAGCGCGTCGCCCAGTGCCCTGGCCCGCCGCAGCAGGCTCACGTGCCCCGCGTGCAGCAGGTCGAAGCAGCCCCCGGTGGCGATCAGCCGCCCGCCGTACGCGCGGGTGAGCTCGGCCACCTCGAACGCGGTGCGCGGCCGGTCGCCCAGCTCCTGCTCGGTGATCTTGACGCCGGCCGCGCCGCCGCGTTCGACGAACCTCGACGCCTCGCCCACGCCGACGGTCACCGCCTGCTCGACATCGGCGCCGTCGCGCAGCGCCAGCGCCGCGGCACCGGCCAGCCGGTCGCCGGCGCCGCACACGTCCTGGCCGCAGGACAGCACCGGCGCGGGCACCCTGGTGAGCGGGCCACCCTGCCGGGCCAGGGCGGCGCCGCGCACCCCGAGGGTGACGGCCACCGCCTCGGCGCGCAGGGACCGCAGCAGCCGGCGGGCCGCCTGGTCGGGGCTTTCGTGCGGGTCGGCGCACAGCCGCCGCGCCTCCGCCTCGCTCGGCGTCACCAGGGCGCACCCGGGCACCGGCTTCTCGCCCCGGGGATGCGGGTCCCACACGATCGGGACCCGCACGTCGCGCAGCAGGTCGCGCAGCACCCAGGCGGTGCCCCTGCCGTAGTCGGAGACCAGCACCGCGCCCGCCCGGCGGATCGCCTCGGCCGCGTCCGTTCCCGGGGCGTGCCCGGCCCTGCCGTCGCCGCTGTCGATCCTGACCAGCGTCTGGCCCCGCGCCCGGACCCGGGTCTTGCGCACCGTGTCGCCGCACAGCGGCAGCCGGACCAGGGCGGCCTCGCCCGACAGCAGCCCGCACAGGCGGCGGCCCGGCTCGTCGTCGCCGATGGCGGTGATCAGCACCACCTCGGCGCCGTCGCGGGCCGCCAGCAGCGCCGCCAGGCCGGCGCCTCCGGGACGGGCCTGCTCGGCGCAGACGTCCACGACCGGGACCGGCGCGTCCGGGCACAGGCGTTCGGTCTCGCCCTCGACGTCCACGTCCAGCAAGGTGTCGCCGATGACGACGAGCGGTCCCATCAGAGCGCCTCCTCGACGGCGTCGCACAGCAGGTGGACCATCGCGAGGTGCACCTCCTGGACGGTGGCGGCGTCGGCGGCCGGCACGGCCACCGCCTCGTCGCAGAGCCCGGCCAGCCGGTTGGGCGCGGGGCCGGTCAGCCCCCAGGCGAGCAGCCCGCCCTCCCGCGCGGCCCACGCCGCGGCGAGCACGTTGGCACTGCGGCCGCTGGTCGACAGGCAGACCAGCACGTCACCGGCGCGGCCGTGCGCGCGCACCTGCCGGGCGTAGACCTCCTCGGCGCCGTAGTCGTTGGCGATCGCCGTCATGGACGAGGTGTCGGCGTGCAGCGCGATCGCGGCATACGGCCGCCGATCGGCCCGGAACCTGCCGACGAGCTCGGCCGTCAGATGCTGGGCCTCCGCCGCGGAACCGCCGTTGCCGCAGGCCAGCAGCCTGCCTCCGGCGTTCAGGATCCCCGCGAGCTTGGCGCCCCACGCGCGCACGACGGCCGAGTGGTCGTCCACCTGCGAAAGGGCGGTCCACAGCTTCTCCAGATGGGCGTCCACGTCAACCTCCCAGTGCGGCGAGCCGGCAGAGCCTGCCGTCGATCACCCGCGTGTACACGGACTCGGTCTGCTCGGCCACGCTCGGCCAGCCGTACCTCTCGCGGGCCCGGCGCAGGCCCGCGGCGCCGAGCGCCCGGCGCCGATCCGGGTGACCGAGCACGTCCTCCAGCGCCCTGGCCAGCGCCCGCGGGCGGCGAGCCGGCACCAGCAGCCCGCAGCCCGCCACCGTGTCCAGATGGCCGCCGACGGCGGAGGCCACGACCGGCACCCCGCACGCCATCGCCTCGATCGCGACCATGCCGAACGGCTCGTACCAGGGCACCGTGACGACGACGTCGGCCGACCGCAGCAGGGCCGGCACCTGCTCGCGCGGCACGCTGCCCATCAGGCGCACCCGGTCGCCGAGCCCGAGGCGGGCGGCCAGCTCGCGCAGCCGCGCCGCCTCCTCGCCGTCGCGCCGGCCGCCCGCGATCAGCAGCTCGGCCGCGGGCAGCCGGCGCATGGCCTGCACGATCGTGTCGACGCCCTTGCGCGGCACCTGGCGGCCGATGCTGAGCACCCGAGGGCGCGAGGAGCGCGCCGCCACCGGGCCGTCCGGGCGGAAGGTGTCCAGGTCGACGCCGCACGGCACCACCATGATCCGCTGCTCGGGCACGCCGATCGCGCGCAGTTCCCCGACCTCGTCACCACACGTGGCCAGCACCGCGTCGGCCCGCCGGCCGATCTCCCGCTCGGTGTCCAGGCGGTGCGGCGGGCTCGTGTCGGCGCCGCCCTGCCAGCGCCGCTTGACGGTGCCGAGCGCGTGGTACGTCAGCACCACGGGCACGTCCCCGGCGGCGAGCAGCGCCGCCTGCCCGCTCATCCAGAAGTGCGCGTGCACGATGTCCGGCCGGTCGGCCGCCCACCGCCCGGCCAGGCGCTCGGCGAACTCCGGCATGTACGGCGACAGCTCGTCCTTGGGAACGGGCGCGGCCGGCCCTGCCTTGACGTACTCGACGGTCACGCCCGGGGCCATGGCGACCTCGTCGGGCCGGTCCGGATCGGAGCGGCGGGTGTGCACGACGACCCGGTGCCCGCGCCCGGCCAGCGCCACGGCCAGCGCCGCGACGTGGACGTTCTGGCCGCCCGCGTCGACGCCGCCGATCGCGGCGAGGGGGTCCGCGTGTTCCGATACCAGAGCGATCTTCACTGGCTCAGCTCCCTTACCGCCTTGACGACCTCTTCACTGGTCACTCGGGTCAGACATGGGTGCCCCGGCACCGGGCACACGCGTGCCCTGGATCCCCGGCAGGGCGCGTCCTGGTCGCCCAGCAGCACGCTCGGCACGCCGTACGGAGCCCACCGGGCGGCGGGGACGACCGGCGCGAACAGGCTCACCACCGGTGTCCCCACGGCGGCGGCCAGGTGCGCGGGACCGGTGTTCCCGGCCACCAGCACGGCGGCGCCGTCGATCACGGCGGCGAGCTCGGCCAGCGTGGTCCGCCCGCCCAGGTCCAGGGCCGCGCCGCCGGCGACGTGGGCGGTGAGGGCCCGCTCGGTGCCGGTCACGACGACCCGGTGGCCGTCGGCGGCCAGCTCCCGGACCGCCTGCCGGGCCCGGCCGGCGGGCCACGTCCTGGCGGGCGCGGACGCCCCGGGATGTACGACGACGTAGTCTCCGCCGCCGATCCCGAACCGGCCCGCGTCCGGCAGCGGGCGCCGGACGGCGAGCCTCCCGTCGTCCCTGGCGGGCAGGACGAACCCCGCGGCCCGGGCCAGGCCCAGCATCCGCTCGGCCTCCGGCACGTCGCGGCTCTCGTCGACCAGGTGCCGGACGTCCAGCAGCGAGCCCGGGTAGTCTTCGCTGATCGCGGCGATCCGCCGCACCCCGGCCAGGCGCAGCAGCATCGCCAGGGGCAGCGCCGACTGGTGGAACGAGGTCAGGATCACCGCCTCGTCCGTCCCCCTGACCAGCCGGACCAGTTCGGTGACGCTCTTTGCGGAGACGGGCGGCGGCCGGTGGTCGATCCACGGCGCCCGCCACTCGATCACCCGGTCGACGCCGGGCAGCAACTCGGCGGCGGGCCTGCCGTTGGGCCCGGCCAGCATCGTCACCTCGCGCGCGTGCGCCCGCACGGCCCGTACGGCCGGCCCGGCGAGCAGCACGTCGCCCACGTCGTCCAGCCGGGCCACCAGCACCCGCCCCCGGCCGTCGCCCGGGAGCCGTCCGGCCGGACCCGGCGCCGGCGCGCCGCACCCGGCCGCCGGTAGGGAGCCGGGTATCACCGCCCGCGTGTCCTCGGTCATCGGCGAGCCCTCCATTCGCCCCGCAACCGGTGCGCGCACGCGACCGGCGGGATCAGCGCGCTGGTGACCGCCATGCGCAGCACCTCTCGCGGCGTGCGCGGCCCCGGCGCGATCCGGGCCCAGGCGAACTCGGCGGTCAGCGCCGCCCACCCGGCCAGCGCTCCCGCCGCCGCCCGCCTCAGGGGCCCCGTCCGTCCCCGCGGTCCCGGGCGTCCGGGCCGTGACGGCCGGGGCGCGACGACGCCCGCGCGGGACCGTACGACGGGATCCGGCCGGTGAACGGCGGCCAGGGCGAGGGCGGTGGCGGCGAGTCCGAGGGCGGCGAGCCCGAGAGCGGTGGTGAGCGCGTGACGGCGCAGGCGGCCCCGCGCGCCGCCGATCGCCTCGCGCCAGGCCGGGCCGTGCAGCCGCCGCATCAGCGCGTCGTCGGCGTTGCCGCGCTGGAACCGCACGCTCGCCCAGAACCCGTCGTTCCGCACCGGGTGCACCGTCACCCGGCGGCCCCGGACCAGCCGATGCCCCGCCCGGGTCAGCCGCAGGGCCAGGTCGGAGTCCTCCCGGTAGGCCCGGGGGAACCGCTCGTCGAACCCGCCGGCCCGGTCCAGCGCGTCCCGGCGGTAAGCCATGTCGGCGGTGATCCACGCGGCGCCCGCGAGCCCGGCGGTGTTGCGCTCGGCGTCCGTCGGCCGCCGGTCGCCGGGCAGCGGCACCTCGATCCGGCCCTGGCTGCCCGCCACGTCGGCGGGCAGGCCGCCGAGATCCTGCAGCGCGGTCTCGTACCAGCCAGGCCGGGGGACCACGTCGTCGTCGAGGAAGGCCACCCACGGCGTGCGGGCCGCCCGCCAGCCGGCGTTGCGCGCGGCGGCGGGACCGCGGCCCCCCGACCGGACGACCCGCACGCGCGCGGGCAGCGGGAGCGCCGCCCCGCCGGCCGGACGGTCGTCCACCACGATGACCGGGACGTCCGGCGGCAGCGCGGCGAGCGTGGCGCCCAGGCTGCGGCGGCCTATCGTGGGAACCACCACGGTGATCAAGAGGCGAACACCTCGCCGCGCCGCACCAGGTAGGGCCCCAGTGCCAGCACCTCCACGGGGGAGGAGCCGAAGCACTCCAGCGCGTCGCGGGGATCGTCCACGATGGGACGCCCCGCGGTGTTGAGGCTGGTGTTGACCAGCACGGGCAGCCCGGTCCTCGCCTCGAACGCCGCCAGCACGCGCGCCAGCAGGGGATCCGTCCCGGCCGACACCGTCTGGACGCGCGCCGTCCCGTCGACGTGCACCACCGCCGGGATGCGGTCGCGCCACTCGGGGTGCACGTCGTGCACGAACAGCATGTACGGCGAGGGCAGCGGCCCCCGGCCGAAGATCCCGGCGGCGCGCGTGTCGAGCACCATCGGCGCGATCGGCCTGAACTGCTCGCGCCCCTTCACGTCGTTGAGCCGTTCGGTGTTGCGCGCGTGCCCCGGATGCGCCAGGAGCGACCGGCGCCCCAGGGCCCGGGGGCCGTACTCGGAACGCCCCTGGAACCAGGCCACGATGCGGTCGGCGGCCAGCTCGGCGGCCACGGCGGCGGCCAGGTCGGGCGGCCGTGTGTACGGCACCCGCGCCACGTCCAGCCAGGCGCCGAGCTCCTCGTCGGTGAACCCGCGGCCCAGGTCGGCGCCCGGCATGGGCGCGGCCCGCTCCCCCCAGGCCTGCGCGAGGTGCAGCGCCCCGCCCAGCGCGGTGCCCGAGTCGCCCGCGGCCGGTTGCACCCAGACCTCGTCGAACGGCCCCTCGTCGATCAGCCGGGTGTTGGCCACGCAGTTGAGCGCCACCCCGCCGGCCAGCGCCAGCCGGCGCTCGCCGGTGCGCTCGTGCAGCCAGCGGACCAGGTCCAGCAGCACCTCCTCCAGCCGCGCCTGCACGCTCGCGGCGAGGTCGGCGTGGTCGGCGGTCCACGGCGTGCCCGGGGGCAGCGCCTTGGCGAAGCCGTTCCAGTCGATCGGCTCGACCCGGAAGCCGCCGTCACCGGTCGCGCGGACGAGCTCGCGGAGCGCTTCGAGATGCCGCGGCCTGCCGTAGGAGGCCATCGCCATCACCTTGTACTCGTCGCTCGACCGCAGAAATCCCAGGTGTTCGGTCACCTCCTCGTACATCAGGCCCAGCGAGTGCGGCAGCTCCTGCGCGGCCAGCACCTCCAGCTCGCCGTCGCGGTAGCGCCCGGCCAGGTGCGACACGTTCTCGCCGCGCCCGTCGCAGACGAGCACCGCGCAGTCCCGGTACGGCGAGGCGAGCCCGGCCGAGGCGGCGTGCGCCACGTGGTGCGGCACGAACCGCACCCGGGCTGGATCCAGCCCGGGCAGCGCCGTGGCCAGGAAGTTCGGCGCCCGCAGCGCGTACGTGGTGCGCAGGTCCTCCCAGACGCCCTCGTGCCGGCCGGTCACCAGGGCCGGGTCGTAGGAGTAGGCCACCGCGTCGAGGTCCTCGGGAGCCAGACCGGCCTCGCGCAGGCACCAGGCCGCGGCCTGCTCGGGCAGCTCCCACGCGGCGAAGGCGAGCGGCCGCTTGCCGTGCTTGCGGCGGCTGAAGCGCTCCTCCTCCGCGGCGGCGACCACCCGGCCGTCGGCCACCAGGGCCGCGGCAGGGTCGTGGAAGATCGCGTTGATACCGAGAAATCTCATCTTCAGCCCCCCAAGTATCTGAGAGAACGGCTACCTAGAGAAGCGGCCTCCAAACATCAAGGGGTATCTGAGCTGCGCAAACAGGCTGCTGTGGCGAGGCTGGTCACCGTACGTGGCTGTTTGCCGGTCCGGCCCCCGGGTAGCTGGCGGGCAGCTCGACGGAGGTGAGAGGTGTTCGAACAACGACGTCCCGGGGCCGTGCTCTTCGATCGTGACGGGACCTTGATCAGGGACGTCCCGTACAACGGAGATCCGGACCGGGTGGAGCCCATGCCAGGGGCGATCGACGCGCTGGTGCGGCTGCGCCGGGCCGACGTGCCGGTCGCCGTGGTCACCAACCAGTCCGGCGTGGCCAGGGGACTGCTCACGCCGGACGAGATGGACCAGGTCAACGCCAAGGTGGAGGAACTGCTCGGCCCGTTCGACGCGTGGGCGATCTGCGTTCACGACGACGGCGACGGCTGCACCTGTCGCAAACCCGCGCCCGGCCTGCTGATCAGGGCGGCCGCCGTGCTGGACGTCAGCCCGCGCGACTGCGTGGTCGTGGGCGACATCGGCAGGGACATGGAGGCCGCCAGGGCCGCCGGCGCGCGCGGGATCCTGGTGCCCACTCGGCAGACGCTGCCAGAGGAGATCCAGGACGCGCCGGAGGTGGCCGAGGATCTGACGGAAGCCGTGGACCGGGTGCTGAAGGACGCCCGCCACGAGGGCGGCGCCTTCCAGGGAGCCGTGGCCGGCTCGGCGCTCCGCGTCGGGGGGGCCGACTGGAGCCGCTGGTGAGGATCCTGCTCTGGCACGTGCACGGCTCCTGGACCGACGCGTTCGTGCGCGGCGGCCATGAGTACGTCCTGCCGCTCGTGCCCGGCCGGGGGCCCGACGGGCGCGGCAGGGCCCGGACCTACGACTGGCCCGCGAACGCCCGCGAGGTGCCCTGGGACCGGCTGCGCGGCGAGCCGCTCGACGTCGTCGTCTACCAGCGGCCTGAGGAACTGGAGCTGGCCCGCGGCTGGCTCGGCCGCGACCTGCCGGGCGTCTACGTGGAGCACAACACCCCGGCCGGCGACGTGCCCCGGACCCGGCATCCGCTCGCCGGCCGCGACGACATCACGCTGGTGCACGTCACCCACTTCAACGAGCTGTTCTACGACAACGGCCGGGCACCCACCCGGGTGATCGAGCACGGCGTCCCCGACCCCGGCCCCCTCTACACCGGCGAGCTGCCCCGGGCGGGGGTCGTGGTCAACGAACCGGTCCGGCGGGCCCGGGTGGCGGGGACCGACCTGCTGCCGCGGTTCGCCGCCGAGGTGCCGCTCGACGTGTTCGGCATGCGGGTGACCGGCCTGCCGTACGGCACGTACGAGGATCCGCCGCGGCACGTCATGCACGCGGAGCTGGCCCGGCGGCGCGTCTACCTGCACCCTTACCGATGGACGTCGCTCGGGCTGGCGCTCGTCGAAGCGATGACGCTCGGCATGCCGGTGGTCGCGCTGGCGGCCACGGAGGCCGTCGAGGCGGTCCCGCCGGAGGCGGGCGTGCTCTCGACCAGGGTGGACACGCTGGTCCGCGCGCTCGGCGAGTTCGCCGGAGATCCGGAGCACGCCGCGCGGGCGGGCAAGGCGGCCCGGACCGCCGCGCTGGCCCGTTACGGGCTGGACAGGTTTCTGGCCGACTGGGATCGGCTGTTCGACCAGGTATGACCACGTATCGCGTGGGTAGGCGTGGTGAGCATGATGATGTTCGACTGGTCACGCGCGGCCGCCTGCCTGACCCTGGACCCGGAGCTGTTCTTCCCGATCTCGACGGAAGGCCTGGGCCACGAGCAGGTGGAACGCGCCAAGACGATATGCCAGGGCTGCCCGGTGCGACAGCCCTGCCTCGACTACGCCATCAGCACCGGCCAGGCGTACGGCGTCTGGGGCGGCACCGATCCGTCACAGCGCCGCGCGCTCGCCGCGAATCCGGCCGCGCGGGGTCACGGTCAGCCCGGAGGCAGGGCGGCGGCCAGGAAACGCTCGCGTTCGCCCGCCTCGAGGTGATCGCTGAACAGCACGCCGTCGAGGTGGTCGTTCTCGTGCTGCAGCACCCTGGCGAGCACGCCCATCGCGCGCACGACCACGGGTTTGCCGAACATGTCGCGGCCACGCGCCGTGACCAGGTAGGAGCGTTCCAGTGGCCACCACACGCCCGGAGCCGACAGACAGGCCTCGTCGGCGGTGACGCGCCGCTCCGACAGCTCCAGTCTCGGGTTGACCAGGTGACCCGACCTGCCCTCGTAGGAGTAGGCGAGCACGCGCAGCGGCACCCCGATCTGCGGGGCGGCCAGGCCGGCGCGGCCGGCCCCGGCGCGGATGGTCGCGGTCAGGGCCTTCACCAGCCCCCGCAGCTCACGGTCGAAGTCACGCACCGGCTCGGACACCGAGCGGAGCACAGGGTCGTCGAACATACGGATGGGCCGGACTGCCACCGCAACTCCCCGATTCGTCACGCCGTCCTCCGCAGGATTCCCGCCCCTCCGATGATCAATCCCATGGGCTGGGCGATGTAGCACAGCGGTAACAGGAGAGACCCGTCGGCGAAACGGCGTGAAAGCACTATCTCAGGGTGATCTCACTTCGGATTCACGTGCGTGTGATGCCTGGCCGGGTGCTCGGGGCCCGGCCGGACGCACCGGCCCAGCCGATCCACCTGGAGGTGTCCGCGTGAGCGTGCTCCCCCCTGAGGACTTCACCCCGCCGTACGATCCCGCCGGCACGGGGCCGCGAGATCCCGCCGCCGAACGCCGGCACGAGACCGCGCCCGACGCGCTGTCCGGGTTCACCATCGGCGTCACCGCGACCCGCAGGCGCGAGGAGTTCGGCGCGCTCCTCGAACGGCGCGGCGCCCGCGTCGTGAGCGCTCCGGCGATCCGGCTGGTGCCGCTCGCCGAGGACTCCGGCCTGCTGGCCGCCACCCAGGCCACCCTGTCGGGGCCCGTCGACGACGTGGTGGTCACCACGGGCGTGGGCTTTCGCGGCTGGATGGCCGCCGCCGAGGGCTGGGGCCTGTCCGCCGACCTCGGCGTCCATCTGTCGCGAGCCCGCATCCTCACCCGGGGTCCCAAGGCCAGGGGCGCGGTGCGCGCCGCCGGGCTGGACGACCACTGGACCCCGGCCACCGACTCGTGCCTGGAGGTCAAGCAGCACCTGCTGGCCCAGGACCTGCGCGGCCGTCGCATCGCGGTGCAACTGCACGGTGAGCCGCTGACCGAGTTCGTCGGCGACCTGCGGGAGGCCGGCGCCGAGGTGATCGAGATCCCGGTCTACCGGTGGCTGCCCTACCGCGACATCGCGCCGCTGCGCCGCCTCATCACCCAGACGATCTCCGGAGCCGTCGACGCCGTCGCCTTCACCAGCGCGCCCGCCGTGCACGCCATGCTCGGCGCCGCCCGCGCCGAGAACCTGGAGGAGCCGCTCCTGGCCGCGTTCGGCGGCCGGGTGGTGGCCGCCTGCGTCGGCCCGGTCACGGCCGACCCGCTGACCTCGCGCGGCGTACGGACCCTGCAGCCCGAACGGGCCAGGCTCGGCGCGCTGGCCCGCGCGCTGGCCAGACACCTGCCCGAGCACGGCGTGACCCGGGTGGTCGCGGGCGGGCACCGGCTGGAGATCCGCGGCCACGCGGTGGTGGTCGACGGCGAGCTCCGGCCGCTGCCGCCCGCGCCGATGTCGGTGCTCAAGCGGCTGGCCGACAAGCCCGGTCACGTGGTGTCCAGAGCCGAGCTGCGTACCGTCCTGCCGGGCAGCCTGGCCAGGGACTCCGCCGAGCACGCGGTCGAGATGGCCATCACCCGGCTGCGCCGCGCCCTCGGCGCCGGGGGAGTCGTCGAGACGGTCGTCAAGCGCGGCTACCGGCTCGCCTGCTCGCACGAGGCGGGCCTGTGACGCCGGCGCTCGTCCTGGCCGCCCACGGCACGCGCAGCGAGGCGGGGGAGCGGGCCCTGTCAGACCTGGCCGGCGCGGTGCGCGCGGTCCGCCCGCGGCAGCGCGTCGAGCTGGCTTACTTGGAGATCAGCAGGCCGCTGCTCGCCGACGTCCTGTCCGCCACGCCCGGCCGCGCCGTCCTCGGCTCGACCGTCTGCGCCGTGCCCGGTCCGGTCGTCGTGGTGCCCCTCCTCCTCACGGGCGGCTACCACGTGCACGCCGACCTGCCCGGCGTGATCGCCGAGCACCGCCCCGACGCGCTCGTCGCCCCGCCACTGGGGCCGCACCGGCTGCTCACCACGGCGCTGGCCCGGGGGCTGGCCCGCGCCGGGCTGCGGTCCACGGACGCGGTCGTCCTCGGCGCGGCGGGCTCGTCCAACCCCTCGGCGCTGGCCGACGTGCGGGCGGCGGCCCACCGGCTGGCCGTACGGCTGGCGCGGCCGGTCACGGCGGCGTTCGCCTCGGCGGGCGCCCCCTCGCTGGACGAGGCGCTGGAGCGGGTCAGGCAGGGCCCGGCCGGCCGGGTGGCCGTCGCCTCCTACCTGCTGGCCCCCGGCTTCTTCCACGACCGGCTCGTCGCGGCCGGCGCAGACCTGGTGAGCGAACCCCTGGGCACGGACCCGGACGTGGCGGCCCTGGTCTGGAGGCGCTTCGACGAGACGGCGGCGGCCCTGGCCGGACGGGCGGTGAGCGCCTGACGGGCCGGTCGGCGGGCCTGGCGGCGCCGTCGTGACCGGCCGCCCGGCGAGCCCGGCGGCGCCGCAGTGACCGGCCGCCCGGCGGCGTCGCCCGGGACCGGTGCGCGGACGGGCCGCGCGGGAGCCGTACGGGAGGGTCAGGCCGGTTGCCCGCCGGGCTCCAGGCGCAGCTCGCGGACGATCTGCTCCGCCGCCGCGTCGGGCGGCGGGACCGCCTCGTCGCCCACGAACATCGCGATGTAGGCGTGGTGGAAGCAGCCCGCGAGCAGCAGCCGGGCGGTCGCCACCGGGTCCACGCCGGCCACCACCCGGCCGGCGCGCTGCTCCGCCTCCAAGTAGGAGGCCAGCGGGACGATCTCCGCCATCGGCCCGAGCCCGTGGTCGCGCAGCGCCTCACGGAACCGCACGGTCACGTTGGGCGAGGTGAAGGCGGGCAGCGCGGCCGACTGCACCTCCCCGTAGTAGTCGATGCCCGCCCGCACGATGGGGATCAGGTTGTCGGCCACCCGGTCCTGGCCCACCCGGTGGGTCAGGTCGTGCAGGACGCTGAGCCAGAAGGGGAGGCGATACTGCAGGAGCGCGAGGAAGTGGTCCACCGACCCGCCCGGGCGCTCGTTCCTGACGGACAGAGCCATCTCCAGGACACGCCGCCTGGCGTCCTGGCTTCGCTGGTGCGGATCTACGTGGGAGGTCGCCATGAGTTGGCCTAACGGTGCGCAGTCACACGGGCAGGGGCGTCACGGGGTCGGCGAAGGTCCGCCTTCAGGAGGCGGATAGGGGTCCCAACTTGGTGCAAGTTTGTACGGTCCCCGATTATTACCCTTAACTCGTGAAAAATCCGTCAATTGGCGGCAAGTCAGCTGTCAGTGTCGGTGTCCCGGTGCCTCAGGTAGCGCTCGAACTCGGCCGCGATCGCGTCGCCACTGGCCTCGGGCAGCTCGGCGGCGTCCTTGCGTTCCTCGAGCTCCTTGACGTACTCGGCCACCTCGCTGTCCTGCGAGGCGAGCTCGTCGACGCCGCGCTCCCACGCGCGGGCCTCCTCGTCGAGATCGCCGAGCGGCATCGGGATCTCCAGCACGTCCTCCAGGCGGCGCAGCAGGGCCACCGTGGCCTTGGGGTTGGGCGGCTGCGCCACGTAGTGGGGGACCGAGGCCCACAGCGAGATCGCGCTGAGGCCGGCCTCGCCGAAGGCGTGCTGCAGCACGCCCACGATGCCCGTCGGGCCCTCGTAGCGGCTGAGCTCCAGGTTGGTCGAGCGGGCCAGGCCCTCGTCGGTGGCGCCGCCGATGACCGGCACCGGACGGGTGTGCGGGGAGTCGTTGAGCAGGGCGCCCAGCATGACCGCGAACTCGACGCCCAGCTCGCGGCAGACCTCGATGATGTCGGCGCAGAACGAGCGCCAGCGCATGTTGGGCTCGATGCCGCGCAGCAGCACCACGTCGTGATCGAGGCCGGGCGGGCGGGCGCGCAGCAGCCGCGTGGTCGGCCAGATGATCGACCTCGTCAGCCCGTCGCCCATCTCCACGACCGGGCGGGTGACCTGGAAGTCGTAGTAGTCGTCCGGATCGAGTGCCACCAGGGGCTCGGCCTTCCAGGCGGACTCGAGATGGGCGATCACACCGCTCGAAGCCTCGCCCGCGTCGTTCCACCCCTCGAACGCGGCAATCAGCACCGGATCGACGAGCTCGGGGAGCCCTTCGAGCTCGATCACGTGTCGCCTCCTGTCTCCTCCGTCGCGCTAAGCCTATGCGGTGAGGAGGCGCTCATGTCACGCGGTGACGACGATCAGTGGCGCCCGCCGGACGTGGTGTGGACGATCAGCACGTCACAGGCCGCGCGGTGGGTCACCGCGGACGGCACCGAGCCGATCAGCCGGCCCGCCAGGCTGTTGAGCCCGCGGTTGCCGACGACGAGCAGATCCGCGTGCCGGCGGCCGGCCAGCGAGATCAGCACGTCGACCGGATCGCCCTCCTCGGCCGCGAGGACGATGTCGGTCGCTCCGGCCGCCACGGCGTGTTCGCGGGCCGCGCGCAGCGCGTCGTCGGCCGGTGTGGAGCCGTTGATCTTGTAGGCGAGCTCGCCGAGCCGTTCGGCCGCGGCCGAACGCTCGCTCTCCCTCATCGGAAGGTACGCGCAGGCCAGGACGAGGGTGGCGCCGGTCGCCCCGGCCAGGGACGCGGCGGCGCGGACGGCGCGGAAGGAGGAGGCGGAACCGTCGGTGCCGACCAGGACGGTGCGATAGGCCATCAGAACCCCAATTGGACGTGATGTTCAATTGACTGTCGGCAGAATAGCGTTCCCGGGCAGCCGTTAGGCTTGGCGCATGAGCAGCCGTCCCTCGTTCCGCGAAGTCCTGTCCCAGCGCGTGGTTGTCGCCGACGGGGCCATGGGGACGATGTTGCAGGCCCAGGACCCCACCATGGACGACTTCCAGGGGCACGAGGGCTGCAACGAGGTGCTCAACGTCACCCGGCCCGACATCGTGGGCGGCGTCCACGACGCCTACTTCGCGGTGGGCGTCGACTGCGTGGAGACCAACACCTTCGGCGCCAACCTCGCCGCGCTCGCCGAATACGACATCGGCGAGCGGGTCTTCGAATACTCCGAGGCCGGCGCCCGCATCGCCCGGGAGCGCGCCGACCACTGGTCGACCCCCGACCGGCCGCGCTTCGTGCTCGGCTCGATGGGCCCCGGCACCAAGCTGCCCACCCTGGGCCACCTGCCCTACGTCAGCCTGCGCGACGCCTACCGCGACAACGCGGCCGGCCTGATCGCGGGCGGCGCCGACGCACTGATCATCGAGACCTGCCAGGACCTGCTCCAGGTCAAGGCCGCCGTCATCGGCGCCAAGCGGGCCATCGAGGCGGCCGGCCGCGACGTGCCGATCATCGCCCAGGTGACCATCGAGACCAACGGCGCGATGCTGCTCGGCTCCGAGATCGGCGCCGCGCTCACCGCGATCGAGCCGCTCGGCGTCGACCTGATCGGCCTCAACTGCGCCACCGGCCCCGCCGAGATGAGCGAGCACCTGCGCTATCTGGCGCGCCACTCCAGGCTGGGGCTGTCCTGCATGCCCAACGCCGGTCTGCCGGTGCTGACCTCCGACGGCGCCTACTACCCGCTC
Organism: Nonomuraea sp. CX421; assembly: GCF_059358955.1. NCBI lineage: Bacteria > Bacillati > Actinomycetota > Actinomycetes > Streptosporangiales > Streptosporangiaceae > Nonomuraea > Nonomuraea sp. CX421. Next base: position 142,391 of record NZ_JCADBK010000008.1, read on the forward strand.
AGCCCCGGTGAGCTGGCCGGCGCCCACGAGACCTTCACCCGCGACTACGGCCTGTCCCTGGTCGGCGGCTGCTGCGGCACCACGCCCGAGCACCTGCGCCAGGTCGTCGAGCGGGTGCACGGCAAGGAGCCCGTGGCCCGCCGCCCGCACCCCGAGCCGGGCGCCTCCTCGCTCTACCAGACCGTCCCGTTCCGCCAGGACACCTCCTACCTGGCGATCGGTGAGCGCTGCAACACCAACGGCTCCAAGGCCTTCCGCGAGGCCATGCTCGAAGGCCGCTGGGACGACTGCGTCGAGATGGCCCGCGAGCAGGCGCGCGGCGGCGCGCACCTGCTCGACCTGTGCGTCGACTACGTCGGCCGTGACGGCGTGGCCGACATGAAGGAGCTGGCATTCCGCCTGGCCACCGCCTCCACCCTGCCGATCATGCTCGACTCGACCGAGTCCGAGGTGCTGCGGGCCGGCCTGGAGATGCTCGGCGGACGCGCGGTGGTCAACTCGGTCAACTTCGAGGACGGCCGAGGTCCGGGGTCCCGCTTCCACAAGACGATGACCGCCGTCCGCGAGCACGGCGCCGCGGTCGTCGTCATGTGCATCGACGAGGACGGCCAGGCCCGCACGGCCGAGGAGAAGGTCCGCATCGCCGGCGAGACCATCGACGCCCTGGTGGCCGACTGGGGCATGAAGGTGCCCGACATCATCGTCGACTGCCTCACCTTCACCATCGCCACCGGCATGGAGGAGAGCCGCCGCGACGGCCTGGAGACCATCGAGGGCATCCGCCGGCTCAAGCGGCGCTATCCCGAGGTGCAGACCACGCTCGGCCTGTCCAACATCTCCTTCGGCATCAGCCCGGCCGCGCGCATCGTGCTCAACTCGGTGTTCCTCAACGAGTGCGTCAACGCCGGGCTCGACTCGGCCATCGTGCACGCCTCCAAGATCCTGCCGATGTCGCGCATCCCCGACGAGCAGCGCCAGGTCGCGCTCGACATGATCTACGACCGGCGGCGCGAGGGCTACGACCCGCTGCAGCGCTTCATCGACCTGTTCGAGGGCGTCGACGTCGCCGCCCTGCGCGGCGGCAAGGCCGCGGAGCTGGCGGCGCTGCCGCTGTGGGAGCGGCTCAAGCGGCGCGTCATCGACGGCGAGAAGAAGGGCCTGGAGGCCGACCTCGACGCCGCGCTGGAGCAGCGGCCCGCCCTTGAGATCATCAACGACGTGCTGCTCGACGGCATGAAGACCGTGGGCGAGCTGTTCGGCTCCGGGCAGATGCAGTTGCCGTTCGTGCTGCAGTCGGCCGAGGTGATGAAGACCGCGGTCGCCTACCTCGAGCCCCACATGGACCGGGTCGAGGGCGAGACCAAGGGCCGCATCGTGCTGGCCACGGTCAAGGGCGACGTGCACGACATCGGCAAGAACCTCGTCGACATCATCCTGTCCAACAACGGCTACGACGTCGTCAACCTCGGCATCAAGCAGCCGGTCTCGGCCATCCTGGAGGCGGCCGACGACCAGAAGGCCGACGTCATCGGCATGTCCGGGCTGCTGGTCAAGTCGACGGTCGTCATGAAGGAGAACCTCGAGGAGATGAACTCCCGGGGCATCGCCGAGCACTACCCCGTGCTGCTCGGCGGCGCCGCGCTCACCCGCGCCTACGTCGAGCAGGACCTGGCCGAGCTGTTCCGGGGCGAGGTCCGCTACGCCCGGGACGCGTTCGAGGGCCTGCGGCTGATGGACTCGTTCATGGCGGTCAAGCGCGGCGTCGAGGGGGCGACGCTGCCGCCGCTGCGCGAGCGCCGCGTCAAGCCGGGCGCGGTGCTGCGGCGCACCCCGGTCGAGGAGTTGCCGGCCCGTTCCGACGTGGCCGCCGACAACCCGGTGCCGGTGGCGCCGTTCCACGGTGACCGCATCGTCAAGGGCATCTCGCTCAACGAGTACGCCGCCTTCCTCGACGAGCGCGCCCTGTTCCTCGGCCAGTGGGGGCTCAAGCCGACCAGGGGCGGCAGCGGGCCCGACTACGACGAGCTGGTCGAGACCGAGGGCCGGCCGCGGCTGCGGATGTGGCTCGACCGCATCCAGACCGAGGGCCTGCTGGAGGCGGCCGTCGTCTACGGCTACTTCCCGTGTGTCAGCGACGGCGACTCGCTCGTCATCCTCGACGAGGCGGGCGGCGAGCGCACCCGCTTCACCTTCCCGCGTCAGCGGCGTGACCGCCACCTGTGCCTGTCCGACTTCTTCCGGGCCAAGGACTCCGGCGAGGTCGATGTGGTCGGCTTCCAGGTGGCCACGATGGGCGGCAAGGTCGCCGAGGCCACGGCCGAGCTGTTCGCCAAGGACGCCTACCGCGACTATCTCGAGCTCCACGGCCTGTCGGTGCAGCTGACCGAGGCGCTGGCCGAATACTGGCACGCCCGGGTCCGCTCCGAGTGGGGGATCGGCGGCGACGAGTCGCTCGACGACATGCTCAAGGTCAACGTCCGAGGCTGCCGCTACTCCTTCGGCTACCCTGCCTGCCCCAACCTCGAGGACCAGGTCCAGCTGTTCCAGCTGCTGGAGCCCGAGCGCATCGGGGTCACCCTGTCGGAGGAGTTCCAGCTGCACCCCGAGCAGGCGACCTCCGCCCTGGTCGCGCACCATCCTGAGGCCAAGTACTTCAACGTCTGACCGCCTCGACGGCCCCCGGCTCCCGGCCGGGGGCTTTCGCGACGGCGCTCACGGGACAACCGATCGGGGGATGCATGGAAGCGGTCTTCTTCGACATGGACGGGCTGCTGGTCGACACCGAGAAGGTGTGGCTGGAGATCGAGACCGCCGTGATGGGGCGGCTCGGGAGCGAGTGGACCCCCGAGCACCAGGTCCAGCTCGTCGGCGGCTCGATGGAGCGCACGGTCGCGTACATGCTGGCCGTGTCCGGCTCGTCGGTCGCCCCCGAGACGCTGCGCGAATGGATGATCGAGGGCATGGTGGAGCGGTTGTCCGGCGGTGTGAGGATCATGCCGGGCGCGGCCGAGCTGCTCGACGCCCTGCGCGACGACGGCGTCCCGGTCGCGCTGGTCACCTCGTCGCTCCGGGAGATCGCCGACGCCGTGCTCAAGGACGTCGGCCGTGACCGCTTCGACCTCGTCGTCACGGCCGACGACGTCACCCGCACCAAGCCGCACCCCGAGCCCTACCTGACCGCCGCGGGGCTGCTGGACGTGCGGCCGGCCCGCTGCGTGGTGCTGGAGGATTCACCCAACGGCGTCGCCGCGGCCACGGCGGCGGGCTGCGCGGTGGTCGCGGTGCCCAGCCTGCTGCCGATCGACCCGGCGCCGGGGCGGCTGGTCGTCTCCTCGCTCGCGTCCGTCGGGATCCCTCACCTGCGCACCCTGATCGGCGGCGCCTGAACGCGTCCCCTAGGGGACAAGTGGTCCCAGCGGAGGAGCTGCCCGGCCGGCCACGCGTGCCAGGATGGAGGCGTAGTCGAAACGAGGGACGTGCCGGAATGACTTTCGATCAGATCGCGTGGTTGCCGCTGTGCATCGGTGTGACCATCGCGGGGTTGGCGCTCAGCTTCCTGGCGTTCCGGCGCAGGGGAGCGGCGGCGGGGCTGAGGACGACGGCGTGGGCGCTGCTGCCGCTGGCCGCCTATCTCACCGGGGCCTTGAGCAGCCTGTGGACCGTGGGCGCCACTCTCGTCGGGTTCGTCACGGGTCTCGTCTTCAATCCGCTCGTGTGGTCGGGCGTCGCGCTGACGGGGCTGTCGGTGGTGCTGTTCGTGGTGTCCGGGGTGCTGCGCGGCAGGAGCGCGGCCAAGGGCGCCGGGCCGGCCAAGGCCAAGGAGGCCCCGCGCGCGCCCGAGGGCGCGGCGGCTCCGAAGGGGACCGCGACGGGCAAGCCTGCGGTGGAAGCCCCCAAGAAGCGAACGAATGATGATGACTTCTCCGACATCGAGGAGATCCTTCGACGCCGAGGTATCGGTTGAATGGGCTTGTGTCACGATTCTGGGACATAACCGGAACTGGTCGTAGACATTCACATCAAGATCGATACGAATGAGTTTCGCGTCAATCACGTTTGAGCCACATAGCGGTCTGAGGGGCTAGTCAGCGCAGCTCAGGCCATACATCCTGCCTCCTGGGGTCGCGATCCGCGGCCCACTCAGACGACCCGGCCAACGTCGTCCGCAATCAGGGGGCAATCAGGCATGACCGCACCGCTAGACGTATCCGGCTCCGCGGCTGAAGCACATCCGGAAGCCGTGCTCGTGGGAGCGGGCAAGGCCATCCAGGGGCGCTCGCTCACCCGGATCGCCTGGATGCGGTTGCGGCGAGACAAGCTCGCGATGGCGGGCGGGATCACCGTGATCCTGCTGATCCTCGTGGCGATTTTCTCCACGCCGATCATCGCCGCCTTCGGGCACCCGCCGCTGGAGTTCCACCAGGACCAGATCGACCAGAGCACGCTCCTGCCCAAGGGCGCCTTCGGCGCCATGGGCGGAGAGTTCCTGCTCGGCATCGAGCCGGTCAACGGACGCGACGTGTTCAGCCGCATCGTGGCCGGCGCCGGCATCTCGCTGCTGATCGGCTTCCTGGCGACGATCCTGTCGGTGGTCATCGGCACCACGCTCGGCGTGATCGCCGGCTACTTCGGTGGCTGGGTCGACCAGCTGATCGGCCGGATCATGGACGTCTTCCTCGCCTTCCCGCTGCTGGTCTTCGCCATCGCGCTGGCGGGAGTCATCCCCGACAAGGGGTTCGGGTTGGAGGGCAACTCCCTGCGGATCGCGATGCTGATCTTCATCATCGGATTCTTCAGCTGGCCCTACATCGGCCGCATCGTCCGTGGCCAGACACTCTCGTTGCGCGAGCGCGAGTTCGTCGACGCCGCGCGGAGCCTCGGCGCCCGCAACGGCTACATCCTGTTCCGTGAGATCCTGCCCAACCTGATGGCGCCCATCCTCGTCTACGCGACGTTGCTGATCCCCACCAACATCCTGTTCGAGGCCGGACTCTCCTTCCTGGGCGTCGGCATCAACCCGCCGACCCCCACCTGGGGCGGCATGCTCTCGGAGGCGGTGCGCTTCTACACCCTGCCGCACTTCGTGATCTTCCCTGGTCTGGCGATCTTCATCACCGTTCTCGCCTTCAACCTGTTCGGCGACGGGTTGAGGGACGCCTTCGACCCTCGGGCGCACTGACCTTCGCCAACGCTCCATCCCCCAACTCCACTGATCAAGGGGTTAGTAAATGAGAAGGAAATCCGCACTGGCGGCGGCCGCGACCGCGGCCCTCGCCCTGGTGCTCTCCGCCTGCGGCGGAGGTGGCGGCACAACTCAGCAACCCGCCCAATCCGCGTCGGGCGGTGCCGCCGAACCGGCGTTCAACGCCGGTCTGACCTCGGTGTTCAACCCTTCGACCAAGAAGGGAGGCACGCTGAAGGCGGCCCACTCCGCCGACTGGGACAGCCTCGACCCGGGCGACACCTACTACGGCTACTCGTTCAACTTCGGCCGGTTCTACTGGCGGACGCTGACGACGTACAAGACCGGTCCCGGCCCCGAGGGCAACACGGTCGTGCCCGACCTCGCCGAAGGACTGGGCGAGGCCAGCGACGGCGGCAAGACCTGGACGTACAAGCTCAGGAGCGGCCTGAAGTTCGAGGACGGCACGCCGATCACGGCCAAGGACGTGGCCTACGCGGTGGCGCGCAGCTTCGACAAGGAGACCTTCCCGCACGGCCCGTCCTACCTCAACGAGCTGCTGGCCTGGCCGAAGGACTTCAAGGGCGTCTACAAGACCCCCGACGTCGACTACAGCGCGGCCGTCGAGGCGAAGGACGACCTGACGGTCGTCTTCCACCTGAACAAGGCGTTCTCGTCGATGGACTACGTCGTCCAGATGCCGATGACCGCTCCGGTGCCCAAGGACAAGGACACGGGCGCCAAGTACAAGGAGAAGGTCGTCTCCTCCGGCCCGTACAAGTTCGAGTCGAACGAGATCGGCAAGAAGTTCGCGCTGGTCCGCAACGACCAGTGGGACCCGGCCACCGACCCCAACCGGCCCGCGCTGCCGGACCGGATCGAGGTCCAGCTCAACGTCAACGCCGATGACCTGGACAACCAGCTCATCGCGGGCAACATCCACCTGGACATCCCCGGCACCGGCATGCAGCCGGCGGCCCTGGGCAAGGTCCTGCCCGACCCCGCCCTGAAGGCGCGGACGGACAACCCGATCATCCCCAGGCTCTGGTACGTCTCGGTCATCCCGGACAACCCGCCGCTGGACAACATCGAGTGCCGCAAGGCCGTGATGTACGCCGCGGACCGGGTCGCCAACCAGACCGCCTACGGAGGCGAGCTGGCCGGTGGCGAGATCGCGACCAACGTGATGCCGCCGCCCATCGTCGGCCAGGAGAAGTTCGACCTGTACGCCTCCGAGGGCAACAAGGGCGACGTGGCCAAGGCCAAGGAGGCGCTCGCCGCCTGTGGCCAGCCGAACGGTTTCTCCACCACGATGACCTTCCGTGCCGACCGTCCGCGTGAGAAGGCGCTGGCCGAGGCGATGGAGCAGGCGCTGGCCAAGGTCGGCATCAAGCTGACGCTCAAGGGCTTCCCGGGATCCAGCTACTTCTCCGACTACGCCGGCAACACCGCGTACGTGAAGAAGAACGGTGTCGGCCTGGCCGCCCACGGCTGGGGCTCGGACTGGCCCGACGGATACGGCTTCATGCAGGCCATCGTCGACAGCCGCACCATCCGCCCCGCCGGCAACTACAACCTCAGCGTCAAGAACCCCGAGGTCGACAAGCTCATCGACCAGGCCTCGGCCGAGCTCGACGCCACCGCCCGCGCCAAGCTGTGGGTCGACGTCGACAAGAAGGTCATGGAGGACGCCTCCATCCTGCCGGTCGTGTGGGCCAAGTCGCTGCTCATGCGCGGCAAGGGCGTGACGAACGTCGCCTACAACGAGGGCCAGAGCATGTTCGACTACGTGCTGCTCGGCGTCGAGTGACCAGGCGAGGGTCGGGGATCTAGCGAAGGCAGGTGAAGGCAGGGATGGCCTGCCCGGCGACGGGCAGGCCATCCGGCCGGAAGCGGTGTTCACATACATCATCAGGCGTCTGATAGGCGCGGTCGCGATGCTGATCGTCGTCAGCATGGTCACCTTCGGCATCTTCTTCGTCGTCCCCCAGTGGGCCGGCGCCACGCCGGAGGCCATGGCCTCGCGCTACGTCGGCCGCGCGGCCACTCCGGAGACCGTGCACCTGGTCGCCGAGCGGCTGGGCTTCAACGATCCGGTGGTCGTGCAGTACGGCCGGTTCCTCAAGGGTCTGTTCACCGGCGCGGAGTACGACTACGGAGCCGGGGTCGAGCAGTGCCCGGCGCCGTGTTTCGGCTACTCCTTCATCAGCGGCCAGCCGGTATGGCCGGACCTGGTCGACCGCATCCCGGTGACCTTCGCTCTGGCCCTCGGCGCGGCCTTCATCTGGGTGGTGGCCGGCGTGAGCGTGGGCGTGGTGTCCGCGTTGCGCCGGGGCAGCTTCTTCGACCGGGTGGCGATGGGCACCGCGCTGGCCGGCGTGTCACTGCCCATCTTCTTCACCGGCATGGTCTCGCTGGTGGTCTTCAGCTACGGCCTGGGCTGGACACCACCAGGCGGCGCGTGGACCGACCTGTCGGAGAATCCCGCCCAGTGGGCCTACAACCTGCTGCTTCCCTGGATCACACTGGCGTTCCTGTTCGCGGCCGGCTATGCGCGGCTGACCCGAGCCGGGATGCTGGAGACCATGGGCGAGGACTACATCCGCACCGCCCGGGCCAAGGGCATGCGGGAGCGTGACGTCGTGGTCAAGCACGGCCTGCGGGCGGCGCTGACTCCGATCCTCACCCTGTTCGGCATCGACTTCGGCCTGCTGATCGGCGGCGCCGTGCTCACCGAGACGACCTACACTCTGCCAGGGCTCGGCCAGTTCGCCATCCTGGCCATCAGAAACCAGGACCTGCCCCAGGTCATGGGTGTGGTCCTGATCGCCGCCTGTTTCGTGGTGCTGGCGAATCTGATCGTCGACCTCCTGTACGCGTGGGTCGACCCGAGGGTGAGGTTGTCGTGAGCTTTCTGGACGTCAAGGACCTGAAGATCCACTTCCCCACCGACGACGGGCTGGTCAGGGCCGTCGACGGCCTGTCGTTCAGCCTCGAACGCGGTGAGACCCTGGGCATCGTGGGCGAGTCGGGCTCGGGCAAGAGCGTGACCAGCCTCGGCCTGCTCGGCCTGCACAAGGGCGGCCGGGCGAAGATCTCCGGGGAGATCTGGCTCGACGGCGACGAACTGGTCGGCGCCACGGCCGAGCACGTGCGCACGCTGCGCGGCCGGAAGATGGCGATGATCTTCCAGGATCCGCTGTCGTCGATGCACCCCTTCTACACGGTGGGTCAGCAGATCATCGAGGCCTACCGGATCCACAACCAGGTCTCCAAGGCGGTGGCCAAGAAGCACGCCATCGACATGCTCGGGCGCGTGGGCATCCCCGAGCCCGACAGGCGCGTCGACGCCTATCCGCACGAGTTCTCCGGCGGCATGCGCCAGCGCGCCATGATCGCGATGGCGCTCTCGTGCGACCCCGAGCTGCTCATCGCCGACGAGCCGACCACCGCGCTCGACGTGACCGTGCAGGCCCAGATCCTCGACCTGATGCGCGACCTGCAGCGAGAGTTCAACTCCGCGCTGATCATCATCACCCACGACCTGGGCGTGGTGGCCGAGCTGTCCAACGACATCCTGGTCATGTACGGCGGCAAGTGCGTCGAGTACGGCTCGACCGACGACATCTTCTACCGTCCCGAGCACCCCTACACGTGGGGTCTGCTGGGATCGATGCCCCGGCTCGACCGGGAGCCCACCGAGCGGCTCCTGCCGATCAAGGGCAGCCCGCCGTCCCTGATCAACGTCCCGTCCGGCTGCGCCTTCCACCCTCGCTGCCCCTACGCGGAGCTGACGCAAGGCAAGGCCGACACCGCGGTGCCGGCGCTCGCCGAGACCGAGGGCGGCCACCTGGTGCGCTGCCACCTGGACAAGTCCGAGCGGCGGAGGCTGTGGGAGACCGAGATCAAGCCAGTGCTGGAGACTCAGTGAGTGACAACGAGCCGCTTCTGTCCGTCCAGGGCCTGCAGAAGCACTTCCCGGTGACGAAGGGCCTGCTGAAGCGGCAGGTCGGAGCCGTCAAGGCGGTCGACGGGATCAGCTTCGAGGTGTTCAAGGGCGAGACGCTCGGCCTGGTGGGGGAGTCGGGCTGCGGCAAGTCGACCACGGGCCGCCTGGTGACCAGGCTGCTGGAGCCCACGGGCGGCAAGATCGTCTTCGAGGGCAACGACATCACCCACCTGAGCCAGGGCAAGCTCCGCCCGCTCCGCCGCGACATGCAGATGATCTTCCAGGATCCCTACTCGTCGCTCAACCCGCGTCACACGGTCGGCGCCATCGTCGGCGCCCCGTTCCGCATCCAGGGCGTACGGACCGAGCACGGCGTCAAGAAGGCCGTCCAGGACATCCTCGCCCTCGTCGGCCTCAACCCCGAGCACTACAACCGCTACCCGCACGAGTTCTCGGGCGGACAGCGGCAGCGCATCGGCATCGCCCGCACGCTGGCGCTCAAGCCCAAGCTGATCATCGCCGACGAGCCGGTCTCCGCGCTCGACGTGTCCATCCAGGCCCAGGTGGTCAACCTGCTGGAGGACCTGCAGCAGGAGATGGACCTCACCTACGTGGTGATCGCGCACGACCTGTCGGTGGTGCGCCACATCAGCGACCGGGTGGCGGTCATGTACCTCGGCAAGATCGTCGAGGTGGCCGACCGCAAGCGGCTCTACAGCGCGCCCATGCACCCCTATACCAACGCCCTGCTGTCGGCGGTGCCGGTGCCCGACCCCAGGGCGCGGGCCGGACGCGAGCGCATCCGCCTCACCGGCGACGTGCCGAGCCCGCTCAACCCGCCGCCCGCCTGCCGCTTCCACACCCGTTGCTGGAAGGCGCAGGACATCTGCAAGACGGTCGAGCCGCCGCTGGAGCAGCTGGCCGACGGCCACCAGGTCGCCTGCCACTTCCCGGAGAACACCGCCGAGGTGCCCGCCGCCGCGGCGAAGCCGGCCGAGGCCTGAGCCGCCCTCCCGCCTCGCCGTGGCGAAACGGCGGGGCGGGCGCTCAGGACAGGGCGCCCGGCGTGATCAGGCCCGTCTCGTACGCCAGCACCACGGCCTGCACACGGTCGCGCAGCCCCAGCTTGGTCAGCACGTTGCCGACGTGCGTCTTGACCGTCGTCTCGCTCACCACGAGCTTGGCCGCGATCTCCGCGTTGGACATCCCCTTGGCGATCAGCCGCAGCACCTCGAGCTCTCGCTCGGTGAGCCGGTCGACCCGCGCCGGCGCGGGCTGCTCGTGGGCCGACGGCAGCCGGGCCGCGAACCGGTCGAGCAGCCGGCGCGTCACGCTCGGCGCCACGATCGCGTCGCCCGCCGCCACCACCCGGATCGCCTGCACCAGCTCCTCGGGCGGCACGTCCTTCAGCAGGAACCCCGACGCCCCCGAGCGCAGCGCCTCCACGATGTATTCGTCGAGGTCGAACGTGGTCAGCACCAGCACCTTCGGCACGTGCGCCGCCGGGGTCGTCCGGGCCCCGTCGCGCACGATCCGTCGCGTGGCCTCGATGCCGTCGACCCCGGGCATCCGGATGTCCATCAGCACCACGTCGGGCAGCAGCGCCCTCGTCTGCTCCTGCGCGTCCTGGCCGTCGCCCGCCTGCCCGACCACCGTGATGTCCGGCTCGGCCTCCAGGATCAGCCGGAAACCGGTGCGCAGCAGCGGCTGGTCGTCCACCAGCAGCACTCTGATCGTCATTGTCCGTCCTTCAAGGGGAATCTCGCCCGAACCTCGAAACCGCCCCCGGACCGCGGACCGATGCTCAGAACCCCACCATAGAGGGCGACGCGCTCACGAATCCCCACCAAACCATGCCCTGGCTCCCCGGACAGGAGCCCGCCCCGCCCGTCGTCCTCCACCCTGACGTCCAGCTCGTGCGGCTCGTGCCGTACGGTGACGACCGCGCTCGCCCCGGCTCCCGCGTGCCGCAGGCTGTTCGTGAGCCCCTCCTGAACCAGCCGGTAGGCGGCCAGGTCGACTCCGGCGGGAACAGGGCCCGGCTCGCCGGCGACGCGCAGCAGCGTCTCCAGGCCGGCCTCCCGCATCTGCTCCACCAGGGCGGGCAGGTCCCGCATGCCCGGCTGCGGGCCCAGCTCGGCGCGGGCGTCGGTGCGCAGCACACCGACGATGTCGCGCATCTCGGTCAGCGCCATGCGGCCCGTGTGCTCGATCGCCGACAACGCCTCGTGCGCCAGCTCGGGGTCGGAGCCGAGCACCCGGCGCGCGGCCGAGGCCTGCACGGTCATCACGGTGACATGGTGGGCCACCACGTCGTGCAGCTCCCGGGCGATCCTGGAACGCTCCTCGGCCCGCGCCGCCCGCGTGTCGGCCGCGTGCGCCCGCTCCAGCCGGGCCGCCCGGTCCTTCAGCTCCTCCAGGTACGCGCGGCGAAGCCGCAGGCTCCGTCCCGCGCCCCAGACCGCCACGAGCACCACGGCGACCACCAGATGGTCGCTCCACCGCAGCGCGGCGACCGGGCCGGCCACCGCGCTCACGACGTAGAGGACGACGGACAGCGTCAGCCCGCACAGCGCCATCGCCAGGCCGCGGTAGGACGCCACCGAGTAGAGCAGCACCAGCCCCGCCACCCCTGCCAGGCCCGTGCCGTAGCCGAGACCGGTCATCAGCGTCTCGGGCACCAGCGCCGCGCACATGGCGCCGAGCGGCCAGCGCCTGCGCACCGCCACCGGCGCGCACGCCAGCAGCACCAAGGTCACTCCCAACGCGTCGGGCGCGCGCATCCCGTCGACGAGCACGCCCTGCGCGCGTAACTGCTCCGGGTCGTAGAGGACGAACAACGCCACCGAGGCAGCGGCCACCGCCACGGCGAGGACCGTGTCGTGGAACAGGGGTCGGCCGACTCGCATCGCTTCACTGTAGGTCCAGGTGAGAGCCCGGAACCTCCTCCCAAGGGAGGAGACGGGTCTTACAACTCGTCGGTGGCCGACCGGCGGTTGCTCCTGACCGTGTCGCCCGGCTGACGGTCGGGCACCGGCGGCGGAGTGCCGCCGAACTCGGGGCACAGCGCCTGGTGGTCGCACCAGTCGCACAGCCTGCTGCGCCGGGCCCGCCACTCGCCCGACTCCAGCGCCCGCTCGATCGCCGCCCACAGCGCCCGCACCTTGCGCTCGGTGGCCAGCAGGTCGGCCTCGTCGGGCGCGTAACGCAGCACCTCACCACCGCCGCCCAGATAGACGAGCTGCAGCAGCCGCGGCACCCGGCCGCGCAGCCGCCACAGCACCAGCGCGTAGAACTTCATCTGGAACAGCGCCTTGGCCTCGAAGTCGGGCCCCGGCGCGCTGCCCGTCTTGTAGTCGACCACGCGGACCTCCCCCGACGGGGCCACGTCGAGCCGGTCGACGTAGCCGCGCAGCATCAGGCCGTCGTCGAGCACCGCCTCGACGTAGAGCTCGCGCTCGGCCGGCTCCAGCCGCGTCGGGTCCTCCAGGGTGAAGTAGCGCTCCAGCATGGCCCGCGCCTGGGCCAGCCACTCGGCCTGCTCGCCCTCATCGGCGAACATCCGCGCGTAGGCCGGGTCGTCGTCGAGCAGCCGCCGCCACTGCGGCTCCAGGAGCTCCAGCGCCGCCTCGACCGACCGCCTGGGGGCGGGCAGGTCGTAGAGCCGCTCCAGCACCGCGTGGACCACCGTGCCGCGCACCGCCGCCTGCGACGGTCTCTCCGGCAACTGGTCGATCACGCGGAAGCGGTAGAGGAGAGGACAGGTCATGAAGTCGCCCGCCCGGGACGGGGAGAGAGCTCCGATGATCACCGGATCGGTCAACGTCATGCACCGCACTCTAGGTGAAGTCCCCGACAGATTAGGGCCCGCGAAACCAGGATCACCTGATCGGGCGCGTAGCATCAAGGCAGCGAGAGCTTGTTACGAACGTCAAGGAGTGCGGTGAGCGAGCAGAGCCCGCGGCAGGAGTTCTCCGGCCTTCGGATGGGGAAGCCGTTCGGCATTCCGGTCTACGTCTCATGGACCTGGTTCGTCGTCGCCGCCTTCATCACCTGGATCTTCGGCGAGCGGGTGCGCGACATGCTGCCCGAGCTCGACGCCACCGCCGCCTACGCCGTCGCCTTCGTCTTCGCCGTGCTGCTCTACGTCTCGGTGCTGCTGCACGAGCTGGCGCACAGCGTGCTGGCCAAGTCCTACGGCCTGCCGGTGCGCCGGATCACCCTCTACCTTCTCGGCGGCGTGTCGGAGATCGAGAAGGAGCCGCCCACGCCGGGCAAGGAGTTCATGGTCGCCGCGGCCGGCCCGGCGCTCTCGCTCGGCCTGGCGGCCGCCGGCCTGCTCGCCGACGTCTACCTGGTCAACGGCGGCGGCATCCCCGAGGTGCTGATCTGGCAGCTGTGGGTGGCCAACCTCATCGTGGGCGTCTTCAACCTGCTGCCCGGGCTGCCGCTCGACGGCGGCCGGATGCTGCGCGCCGGGGTCTGGAAGCTCACCCGCAACCCCGGCACCGGCACCGTCGCCGCCGCCTGGGGCGGGCGGGCGCTGGCCGTGCTGCTGGTCCTGTCGCCGTTCGCCATGTCGATGATGAGCGGTCAGGAGCTCGACTACCGCGACCTGCTGTGGCCGACGGTGCTGGCCTCCTTCATCTGGCTGGGCGCCTCACAGTCGCTGCGGGTGGCGCGCATCCGCGCCCGGATCCCGCAGGTCAACGCCCGCAGCCTGGCCCGCAGGGCGATCCCGGTCACGGCCGAGACGCCGCTGTCGGAGGCGCTGCGCCAGGCGGGCGAGAAACGGGCGGGCGCCGTCGTCGTGGTCGACCACGAGGGCCGGCCGCTGGCGATCGTCAACGAGGCGGCCGTCCAGGCCACCCCCGACCACCGCCGCCCGTGGGTCACCTCCGGGTCCATGGCCAAGTCGCTGGAGCCGTCCATGGTGCTGGCCGCCGACCTGGAGGGCGAGGCGCTCATCGAGGCCATGCGCGAGACCCCGGCGGGCGAATACCTGCTCGTGGAGCGGGGCGGCGAGATCTACGGCGTGCTCGCCACCGCCGACGTCAACCGGATCTTCACCGGCGTCTGATTTGTCCCACTCGAATATGCGGCAGCCCCCGGCTAGTGTCATAGCCAGTGATCAGGCCGGTGCGGCGGGGCCGGGTCGCGCCCCGGCGGTGCAAGGATGCGACGACTGGCCGATAGTGTTCGTTTTGGCCAAACTTGCACACTAAAGGGGTTTGTTGCGGTCCACCGTTTCGCTGAACGGCGACGGGCCGGCCGCGACATCACCTCGTCGTCTGGGTATGCGTATGGCTGGTGGCCGTCACGGCAGTGCGGGTGCCGTGACATCGCCGGCTTCCGGGGAGGAGAGTTGAGTGACCGAGCGCAGCGAGGGCACCCATGAGCGCGGCACGGTGGTCATGAAGACGTTGGTCATGAAGGAGGGCTCATGACCGGCCGGGGTTTCGGGGCGGTCCGTCCGCTCCCCGGCGACGGGCTGGTCGCCTGCCTGGGCGGGCTGCTGCTGGTGTGCGACGCGTCCGAGGCGGCGGCCGACAACCTGCTCCAGGCGCTGCGCGAGACGGCCGCCTCCGGCGGAGACGGCCGGGCCCTGGCCCGCCGCGCCGCCCAGGTCCTCGCCGCCAACATGACCGGCGACCCCGCCACGTGCGCGGTCGCGGGCCCGGTCGGCGACGGCGTGGCCGTCCTGGTCAGCGGCTCGGCCGCGGCCACGATCACGACCGCCGCAGGTGAGACGCGGCTGGCCGGCAGCGACTCCCTGACCTGGGCCGACCGACTCATCAGCGGCCCCGTCGAGCGCGTCCGGCTCACCCTGCCCGGCGCCGGTGAGCCGCACCCCGCGGTCGGCTTCGACGGCGGCGTGGTGCACGGCGGCGGTCTCGCGGGCGACTTCAGCGACCGGGCTCCCGCCCCGTCCAGGCCGCTCACCAGCGAGATGCCCAACACCGCGCTGCACATGGAGCCCGACCTGATCCAGGCGCCGGAGCGCCCGGCGGTGCAGATGGCCCCCTACCCGATGTCCGGCGACCAGCCGTCCGCCCCGCAGAGCCCGCCTCCGGGCCTTCCGTCGGGCCCCCAGGCGGCGCCGTCCCTCGCGGACCAGTCGCCCTACCGGCCGCCGCAGGAGCAGCCTCAGCAGAGCGCGTTCCCCTCCTACGACGAGCCCGCCCCCTCCGGCAACGGCACCGTCCCCGAGCACTTCGAGCAGCCCGCCCCGCCGGAGCGGTTCGCCCCGCCGGAGCGGTTCGACCAGCCCGAGCGCCACTTCGAGCCCGGCCCGCCGCTCATGGGCCCGCCCGACCACTTCGAGCCGGGCCCGCCGCCGATGGGTCCCCCCGATCACTTCGACCAGCCGGGCCCGCCGCCGATGGGCCAGCCCGACCACTTCGACCAGCCCGGGCCGCCGCAGGAGCAGGCCGACCACGGCGACCGCCCCCTGGTCTACGGCGTCGACTGCAAGAACGACCACTTCAACGACCCGCGCGTGCCCTACTGCGCGGTGTGCGGCATCGCGCTCGTCCAGCGCACGCTCGTCCCCTACAAGGGCCCGCGCCCCCCGCTCGGCGTGCTCGTCCTCGACGACGGCACGGCGCTGCCGCTGGAGAGCGACTACCTCCTCGGCCGCGACCCGGAGCGCGCCCCCGAGGTGGCCGGCGGCACCGCGAGGCCCGCCAAGGTCACCAGCCCCGACGGCTCCGTCTCCCGCCGCCACCTCCGGGTGGCCCTCGACGGCTGGGACGTCAACCTGGTCGACCTCGGCTCGGTCAACGGCACCCAGATCCAGCCGCCCGGCGATCCCAACTTCTACGACATCCCGCCCAACGAGCCGGTCACCATCGTCCCCGGCACCACCGTTCGCGTCGGCGTCTCCCGCACGCTGCGCTTCGAGCCCCACCGGGGGTGACCGTCGCGCGGGCACCGCGGCGGTGGTGCCCGTCAGCGTCGCGCCGAGCGTGATCGCGACGGCCTCCGCGGGTCAGGAGTGGTCCGCCTGGTTTCGGCGGCGAAGGTCGGCGGCGAAGGTCGGTGGCCAAGGTCGGTGGCCAAGGTCGGCGGCCTTGGTTCGGAGGCGAAGGCGCCTGAGCCACCACCCGGGGACCGTGACCTGAGACGCGCGGACAGCCCCGGCGAGGTGACCGGACTCCGTCCCGTGCCTGACGATCGCCGATAACCGATCGACTGTCCGCGTCAATCAATGCTTGAGCGAAATATGTCGAGTTATGGCGTCGTGGGGTTTCTCGTCCACGCTGGCCGTTCCCCGGGGGACCGTGCCGCGGCGTGCGGGCAGGACGGCGGCCGGACCTGCCACTTGACCGTCCGCCGGCCGGGTCCGTCGTGCGTCCGGTCCCGTTGATCGTGCCGGCCCGAGCCGGCCCGAGCCGGCCCGGCCGGTCGTCCGGACGATTCGCCGCGGCCTGAGAGGGAGGCGGCGTCGCGCCATTCCTCTTGCTATTCCTGGTAATTCTTTGGAAGGTCGTACGCTAATAGAGAAAATCTCCGGTTCATGAAGAAATGGCCTTCGAGGGCATTTCTCGGGATCCGTGGCCCGTCCGTTTCCGGTGACCGGCCGGTGTGAGACGCGTACGGAGGAGAGCCGGGCTTCAGGCGCGGATGAAGGCGTGGACGCCGCGTAGCTGGCGCACGGCGGCCTCCAGCCCGCTGGCCGCCTCCAGGGCCCGGCCGGCGGCGGTGGCGAAGCGGCTCAGCAGCTCCTCGTCGCGGTCGCTGAAGAGCCGTCCCGCGACCCAGAGGAGCGCGTGCTCGCGGGTGGCGACGGGCACCGGCGTCGCCAGGAAGCCCGGCTCGCCCACCGACGGGTCGCGGGCCAGGAGCACGGGCGCCGGAGACGCCGCCAGCGTCTTGAACACCCCCGACTCGGCCAGCCAGGGGCGCACCCGGAGCGGGTCGCCCGGCGGCGCGTGCACGTGGACGCTGTGGGCGGCCTCACACAGCGCGTCCACGCGCACGAAGCCCGCGTAGGCGGCGCCCGTGACCGCCGCGGCGGCGCGGGCCAGCCGGTCGATGAGTTTCGCGGCGTCGAGGCAGGAGAACGAGACGATGAGCTCGTGCACGGCCACGTCGGTACGGTTGCTCGGCATCGCGGTGTCCCGGAGGAGGGGTGAGGACGCGCACCCCGATCACGCGAATCTCAAGGGCGGAGACCCGGAGTATTGCTCGCGGGGGAGCGCTTGACCAGACCTCATCCGGAAATCGGAATTATTACCGTATTTCGGACAGGTCGCGGGTCTCTAACGCGGGCGCAGCAGTACCCACTCCACGTCGTCGCTCCGCGTCCCGTCCGCCTGGGGGAACAACTCCCGGTGCACGGACTCACGGCTGAACCCCGCGCGCTCCAGCACCCCGTGGGAGGCGGTGTTGGAGATGTCGGTGCCCGCCACGATCCGGTGCAGCGTCGTACGGGCGAACGCCCAGTCGGTCAGCAGGCGTACCGCCCGGGTCATGAACCCCCGGCCGCGGAAGGCGGATCGCAGGGAATAGCCGATCATGGCCTGCCCCAGCACCGGCGTCACCTGCATCAGCTGCAGGTGCCCGGCGAACGCCCCGGAGGCGGCGTCGCGGACCGCCAGCTCGATCCGCTGCCCCGACACCCACCAGTAGCCGGTGTAGCGGCAGCGGCGCCGGTCGTCGTCCAGAGTGCTGGGCGGCCCCAGGTTGTAGGCCGCCACGCTGGGCTCGGCCAGCATGCGGTGGAAGTCTCCGGCGTCCTCGGGCGCCATCTGCACGAGGCGGACCACCCCGTCGGTGAGCTCGCCCCCCTCGAACGGCGGCAGGTAGGGCGGCACGCACGCGCCGGAGTCGTAGGCGAGACGGGCGAAGCAGATGAAGTCGGTGCGACGGCCGTCGCGCAGCATTTTGGCGTCCCGCCTGCGCCCCTCCTCGGTGAAGCCGGCCTTGCCGGCGACCCGCAGGCTGGCGATGTTCTCCACGATCGCCTGGATCTCGACCCGGTGGACGCCATGGTCGAACAGCCATTCCGCGACCGCCCGCGCGGCGGTGCTCGCCACTCCCTTGCCGCGCGCCCACGGCGCGACCAGATAGCCCATCTCCACCGTGGCCTGCTCGTCGGGCGCCGAGACGCCCACGGATCCCACGTAGCGGCCGTTCTCGGTGATCGCGAACTCCGCGCCGCCGCACTCCCACTTCGCCGCGGCGGCCGTCAGGTAGGCGCGGGCGTCGCGTGGCGTGTAGGGCGCCGGCAGGGCAGGCAGGAACTCGGCCGTCACCGGGTCGTCGCAGGCGGCGACGATCGACTCGGCGTCCGCCCCGGCCGGGGCGCGCAGCACCAGCGAGCCCGAGGAGATCATTTCACGCGGGAACATCCCTCATAGATATCGCGCGTCTGGACGCGCCCGAAAGCCCTATAACCTTGCCGACATGGGTTTCCGCAGGCATGGGCCGTTCCAGGCGGGGGATCAGGTGCAGCTCACCGACCCCAAGAACAAGCGTCACACGATCACGCTCAAGCAGGACGGCGTCTTCCACACGCACAAGGGCGCCATCCCGCACAGCGACCTGATCGGCCAGCCCGAAGGCTCCGTGGTGCGCTCCTCGGGCGGCACCCAGTACCTCGCCTTCCGCCATCTGCTGCAGGACTACACCCTCGCCATGCCGCGCGGCGCCGCCGTGATCTATCCGAAGGACGCCGCGCAGATCGTCGGCATGGCCGACATCTTCCCGGGCGCCCGGGTGATCGAGGCCGGCGTCGGCTCCGGCGCGCTGACCTGCTTCCTGCTGCGCGCCGTCGGCCCCGAGGGCCGCGTCACGTCGTACGAGCGCCGCCAGGACTTCGCCGACGTCGCCCGCACGAACGTGGAGCGGTTCTTCGGCACCGAGCCGGGCGGCCCGGCCGACAACTGGCGGCTGGTCGTGGGCGACCTGGTGGCCTCGATCGACGAGATCGACGTCGACCGCGTCATCCTCGACATGCTCGCTCCCTGGGAGTGCGTCGACGCGGTCGCCAAGGCCCTCACGCCGGGCGGTGTGATCTGCTGTTACGTGGCGACGACCACCCAGCTGTCGAAGACCGTGGAGGTCATTCGCGATCACGGGAGTTTCACCGAGCCCCATGCGTGGGAGACCCTGGTTCGCGACTGGCATGTCGAAGGCCTCGCCGTACGACCCGACCATCGGATGATCGGGCACACGGGGTTCCTCGTCACCGCCCGCCGCATGGCGGACGGTGTGGCGCCCCCGCCGCGACGCCGACGACCGAAGGGAACCACCGAGGAACTATGACGATTTGGCCACGAGGCTGCGTTGGTACGTGACACGGGAACAGACGGCGGTGTTCATGTGCTGGCAGTATCAAACGCGCTATTAGGGATTAATCACCGAATACTGCATGCCACTCGACGAACACTGCCCGGCCAGGTTACGGAGGGGCCCGAGATAGGTAAGGTCCTTAGTAGTCGCCCTCGACTGGGAAGGAGGTGACGGGGCGTGGCAGCTCGCGATGATGCTGAGGCTCGAGCCGCGCAGCGCGAACGGGAGGTCGCTGATCTTTCAACACAGGTCTCCTTCCTCCAAGAGGAGATCACCGCGCTGAGGCGGAAGCTGGCCGAGTCACCCCGTCAGGCCAGAGTCCTCGAAGAGCGCCTTCATGAGGCACAGGCAAACCTCGCGGCCGTTACCGGCCAGAACGAACGCCTGGTGGCCACACTCAAGGAGGCCAGGGACCAGATCGTTGCTCTCAAGGAGGAGGTCGACCGGCTGGCGCAGCCGCCATCCGGGTTCGGCACCTTCCTCGAGGCCCGAGAAGACGGCACGATCGAGGTGTTCACCGGCGGTCGCAAGCTGCGGGTCAACGTCAGCCCGGCCGTCGACGTCGACTCGCTGCGGCGTGGCCAGGAGGTCATGCTCAACGAGGCCCTCAACGTGGTCGAAGCCCTCGGCTACGAAGAGATCGGCGAGATCGTGATGCTCAAGGAGTTGCTCGACGAGGGCCGGCGCGCCCTGGTCATCTCGCACGCCGACGAGGAGCGCGTCGTGCGGCTGGCCGAGTCGCTGGTCGGCCAGCCCATCAGGGCGGGTGACTCGCTCCTTCTGGAGCCCCGGTCGGGCTACGTCTACGAGCGCATTCCCAAGTCCGAAGTCGAAGAGCTCGTCCTCGAAGAGGTCCCCGACATCTCCTACGAGGAGATCGGCGGCCTGATGCGGCAGATCGAGCAGATCAGGGACGCCATCGAGCTGCCCTACCTGCACGCCGACCTGTTCCGCGAGCACAAGCTGCGTCCGCCCAAGGGCGTGCTGCTCTACGGCCCTCCCGGCTGTGGCAAGACGCTCATCGCCAAGGCCGTCGCCAACTCCCTGGCCAAGCAGGTCGCGGAGAAGACCGGCCAGTCCGGCAAGAGCTTCTTCCTCAACATCAAGGGCCCCGAGCTGCTCAACAAGTACGTCGGCGAGACCGAGCGGCACATCCGCCTGGTCTTCCAGCGGGCCCGCGAGAAGGCCTCCGAGGGCACCCCGGTGATCGTGTTCTTCGACGAGATGGACTCGATCTTCCGGACCCGTGGCTCGGGCGTGTCGTCCGACGTGGAGAACACCATCGTGCCCCAGCTGCTGTCGGAGATCGACGGTGTCGAGGGCCTGGAGAACGTCATCGTCATCGGCGCCTCCAACCGCGAGGACATGATCGACCCGGCGATCCTGCGGCCCGGCCGCCTGGACGTCAAGATCAAGATCGAGCGGCCGGACGCCGAGGCGGCCAAGGACATCTTCTCGAAGTACCTCATCCCGGATCTGCCGCTGCACCCGGACGACCTGTCCGAGCACAGCGACTCCCGCGAGGCCACCATCCACGGCATGATCCAGAGCGTCGTCGAGCGCATGTACACCGAGAGCGAGGAGAACCGCTTCCTCGAGGTGACCTACGCCAACGGCGACAAGGAAGTCCTCTACTTCAAGGACTTCAACTCCGGCGCGATGATCCAGAACATCGTCGACCGCGGCAAGAAGATGGCGATCAAGCAGTTCCTGGAGAGCGGCCAGAAGGGCCTGCGGGTGCAGCACCTGCTCACGGCCTGCGTGGACGAGTTCTCCGAGAACGAAGACCTGCCCAACACCACCAACCCCGACGACTGGGCCCGCATCTCCGGTAAGAAGGGCGAGCGGATCGTCTACATCCGCACCCTCGTCTCCGGCAAGCAGGGCGCCGAAGCCGGCCGTTCCATCGACACGGTGGCCAACACCGGCCAGTACCTGTAGGCACAGGCCGGTCACACGGCACAGAGGGGCCGCGCGGAACACCGCGCGGCCCCTTCCGCGTCCGCCGGACCACCGCCCGGCCCGGCCGCCCACCAGCGCGCCCGGGCCGCCCGGGCGGCGCTACGCGTTCGCCGCCCGCGGCAGGGCGCCGGGGACGGCCGCGATCAGCCTGCCCGCCCGCCGTACGGCGGGCACGAGGCCCGCGCCGGAGCCGGGCGGGCCGGCGGCGAGCACGGCGTAGGCGATCGTGCCCATGAGCCCCACGTCCGACCGGACACCGTCGTCGGTGCCGGTCTTGTTCGCGATCCACGACCCCTCCGGATCGTGCGCGACCAGCCCCGGCACGAGACCGTGATCGGTGTTGGCCAGCATCCAGCCGCGCAGCCGTGCCCGCCAGCCGCCCCCGGAGGCGATGCGCTCCGCCAGGCCCGACAGCTCCCCGGCGGTGCCCACGGCGAACGTCGGAGGGTGCCCGGGTCCGCGCGGCTCCCTGATCCGGTCCAGCAACCGGGTGCGCGCCAGGCCCAGCCCGGCCGCCGCCTCGTTCACCCGGTCGAGGCCCACCCGGCGCAGCAGCACGTTCGTCGCCGTGTTGTCGCTCACCGACGCCGTGAGCAGGGCCAGGTCGGCCACCGTCCACGTACGCGCCGCCAGGCCCGTCAGCAGCCCCGACCCGGCGCACAGGTCGTCCTCGCGCACCGCCAGCGGCTCCGCCGGGTCGAGCCGCCCGTCCTCCACGCCCATCGCCACCTCGGCCAGCAGCAGCAGCTTGCCCACGCTGGCCAGCGGGAGCTCCACATCCTCGTTCAACGCCGCGGCGAACCCGGGACGGCCCGGCACGCGTACGGCCACCGCCAGCGTGCCCGGACAGTCCGCGGCGATCCTCTCGAAATCGGTCACGGAGCACACGATTTCACGGACCGCTCACCGGCCCCCGAACCGCCTCCCACGCGGGAAAACAGGGAAAGCCGGGGCTGATGGAACCAAAGTGATCAATGTGATCGTCTAAGGGGGCGTGCATCAACCCAACCGGCCGAGGCATGCTCGCGGGGACGGCCGGCTGGCCGAACTCGACCTGCTGCGGTTCATCGCCGCGCTGGCCGTGCTCGCCTTCCACTACCTCGTCGCGTACGCCTCCGTGTGGGGCGACCGGCCCGCCGAGCTCTTTCCCGCCCTCGCCCCGTTCGCCGGGCTGGGCATCCTCGGCGTCGAGCTGTTCTTCGTCATCAGCGGCTTCGTCATCCTGATGAGCGCCTGGGGGCGCGGAGTCGGCGCGTTCGCCAGGTCCAGGCTGGTCAGGCTCTATCCGGCCTACTGGCTCAGCCTGCTGGCCGTCGCCGGTCTCTACGCGTTCACCGGCGCCAAGGCGCTCGACCCGAAGCTCTCGGCCGGCGAGTACCTGGTCAACGCCACGATGTTCCAGCGGCTGTTCGGCGTCACCGACGCGGCCGGCGTCTACTGGTCGCTCTGGGCCGAGCTCCGCTTCTACCTGCTCATGGCGATCCTGGTGATCATCGGCATCACCTTCGGCCGGGTGCTGGCCTTCTGCGGGATCTGGCTGGTGGCCGCGTTAGGCGCCGAGTTACTCGGCAACGATCTCGTCAACCAGATCGTGATGCCCCGCTACGCCCCCTACTTCGTCGCCGGCATGGCGCTCTACCTGATCCACAAGCACGGGAGCGCCTGGCTGCCCTGGTTGTACGTGGTCGCCGGCTGGGCCATGTCGCTGCACTCCGCGCTCGAACGCGTGCACGGCCGGATCAAGGTCGCCGGGTTCAAGAACATGCCGGTCAGCGACGTCAGCGTCATCATCACGATCACGGTCGTCTTCGCCGCGATGGCGCTCGTGGCGCTCGGGGTGCTCAGGCTCAGGCCGTCCAGGGTGCTCACCGCGCTCGGCGGCACGACCTACCCGTTGTACCTGTTCCACTCCGTGGTCGCGGTGGCTCTCGTCCCGCCGCTGGTGAGCCGGCTGGATCCGTGGCTGGTCGCCACGATCACCACGCTCGCCGCCGTGCTCCTGTCGTATCTGGTGTACGCCTTCGCCGAACGTCCCGTCCAGCGCCTGTTCAGACCCCGGGGGCGCGCGGCCCCGGCGCCCGTCGCGCCCAGGGAGCGGGTGCCGTCGGGCTGAGCGGCCGAAGGGACGCCGGGCCGTGGCACGGGAGCGAAACGCCCTGCCCCGCGCGTGGACGGCGGTCGCGGGAGGCCCGGCCGTACAGGTTCTGAAGGCGTCGGTGCCATAACTCTGTGACCCTGGGGCACTGTGAAGGGCATAGGCTCAGGCATATAAACGGCGGATAGAACTGACCCCAGACGAACAGAGGGTGTTGCATGACGGTGCGTCGGGTGATGGGCATCGAGACCGAGTACGGCATCTCCGTCCCCGGTCAGCCAGGCGCCAATGCGATGGTGACCTCCTCGCAGGTGGTGAACGCCTACCTGGCCGCCTCGGCGGCCCGCGCCCGCAGGGCGCGGTGGGACTTCGAGGAGGAGAACCCACTGCGCGACGCGCGGGGGTTCGACCTGGCCCGGGAGGTCGCCGATCCCACCCAGCTGACGGACGAGGACCTGGGCCTGGCCAACGTCATCCTGACCAACGGCGCCCGCCTCTACGTCGACCACGCCCATCCCGAATACTCCACGCCCGAGTGCACCAACCCGCGCGCGGCGGTCATCTGGGACAAGGCGGGCGAGCGGGTCATGTACGACGCCGCCCAGCGGGCCTCGGCCATCCCGTCCAACGCGCCGATCCAGCTGTACAAGAACAACACCGACGCCAAGGGCGCCTCCTACGGCTGCCACGAGAACTACCTGATGCGGCGCGCCACCCCGTTCGCCGACATCGTGCGCCACCTGACCCCGTTCTTCGTCTCCCGTCAGGTCGTCGTCGGCGCCGGCAAGGTCGGCATCGGCCAGGACTCCCGCGGCGAGGGCTTCCAGATCAGCCAGCGGGCCGACTTCTTCGAGGTCGAGGTGGGCCTGGAGACGACGCTCAAGCGGCCGATCATCAACACCCGCGACGAGCCGCACGCCGATCCCGAGAAGTACCGTCGCCTGCACGTGATCATCGGCGACGCCAACATGTCGGAGATCTCCACCTATCTGAAGCTCGGCACGACCGCGCTCGTCCTGGCCATGATCGAGGACGGGTTCCTGACCCGTGACCTCGCCGTGGAGAATCCCGTCCAGGCGCTGCGCGCGGTCTCTCACGACCCGGCGTGCCGCTACGAGATCCCGATGCGCGACGGCCGCAAGCTGACCGCGATCCAACTGCAGATGGAATACCTGGAGCAGGCCCGCAAATACGTCGAGGAGCGGGGCATCGCCCAGGAGGAGATGAACAAGGACGTCCTTGACCGCTGGGAGTCCGTCCTCACCCGCCTGGCCGAGGACCCCATGCAGCTGTCCCGCGAGCTCGACTGGGTCGCCAAGCTCGAGCTCCTCGAGGGCTACCGCACGCGCGACGACCTGCCCTGGTCGCATCCCCGGCTGCAGCTCGTCGACCTGCAATACTCCGACATCCGGCCCGACCGGGGTCTCTACAACCGCCTGGTGGCCCGTGGCCGCATGCAGCGTCTGGTCACCGAGGACGAGGTTCAGCGGGCGGTCGAGAGCCCTCCGAACGACACCCGCGCCTACTTCCGCGGCCGCTGCCTGCGGCAGTACAGCGAGTCGGTCGCCGCGGCCTCCTGGGACTCCGTCATCTTCGACATCCCCGGCCGCGAGTCGCTGCAGCGGGTGCCCACCTTGGAGCCGCTGCGCGGCACCAAGGCCCATGTCGGGGAGCTGTTCGACCGCTGCCGCACCGCCGCCGACCTCGTCGCGGCGCTGACCGGCGGCGACTGACACACCGCGCAACCCGGTCCCGGCGCACTCCACCAAGGAATCTACATCGTAAAGGCGCCGGGGCCGGATCAGATCAGTCCGATGCCCAGGGTCAGCGTGCCCGCGGCCAGGCATGCCCCGCCCAGCGTCGTCAGCCAGATCAGCCGGTTCGGCCGGGTGTCCGTCGGCCGGACCACCGACAGGAAGAACCCGAGCGGCATCAGGATCGGCGCGGCCACGATCAGCAGCCGCACCATGTCCTTCAGGCCGGCGGACAGGTCGGCCTGGTCGACGTACACCATCGCGACCAGGGCGAACAGAACCAGCACACCCGCGTGGGCATGACCCGCGCGCCACAGGCCGCGGCGCACCGGGTTGTCCAGGTAGCCGGGCGTGTTGCGCATGAGGAACGAGAGCAGTGAGACGCCGCCGAAGGCGACCGTCGGCACTGTGATGAGCAGCACACCTGCCGTGCTGAGGGATGAAGGGGACATCGCGGACCTCCGATGGGAACGTGGACCCAGTATTGGATAGGACTGCTATCTAGTCAACCCGGCAAGATCGCCGGGCGATCGACGCGCATTGTGGTCCGGTTCGGGGAAGATATGGGGGAGAGGGAGTCCCCCACCATGGAGGTAGGACATGGCCAGCAAGGACACCGGCGGGCAGAAGCAGACCGGCCGGCGCGAGTCCGAGGTCGAGGAGACCGAGGCCTCGGCGGCACCCGATGTGCAGGAGCGCCAGGAGAAGCTCACCGACGACGTGGACGCGATCCTGGACGAGATCGACGAGGTTCTCGAAGAGAACGCTGAGGAGTTCGTGCGCTCGTACGTGCAGAAGGGCGGAGAGTAACCGGCAGGCGCGAGAGAGCCTACGGGGAGACCTCGTTCGAGGACTGCGAGGGCGCCGAGGGCGTCCGATGAGGAGGCGCGCTCGGCGTTCTACGGGAGGGCCGTGCGGCTCTGATCCGGCATCGCGTAGTCGACCGCCACGCCGAGCAGGCGGACGGGGCGATCGAGATCGAAGCGGCCGAGCACGGCCAGCGCGGCGCGGGTCAGCTCCGCCGCGTCGGTGGTCGGCACGGGGAGTGTGGACTGCCGGGTACGCGTGAGGAAGGGCGCGAACCGTACCTTGACCGCGACCCTGACGATCACCCGGTTCCCGGCGGCGGCGTCGGCGGCGACCCGCCCGGCCAGTGCCGCGACGTGGGAGGCGATCTCCGTGCCGTCGGTGAGGTCCGCGGCGAAGGTGGTCTCGCGGCTGTGGCCGCGCGGCACCCACGGGGTGGTGACGATCTCCGCCTCGCCCTTGCCCAGCGCGAGCCAGTGATACCAGGGTCCATTGGTGGGGCCGAAGTGACGCGCGAGCTCGGCGGGGTCGGCGGCGGCCAGCTCGGCGACCGTGCGCAGGCCGAGACCGGCGAGCCTCCTGGAGATTTTCGCCCCGATGCCCCAGAGGGCGTCGGTGGGGCGCCGGTACATGACCTCAGCCCAGTTCTCGCCCGTGAGCCGGAAGACTCCGGCCGGTTTGGCCAACCCGGACGCCAGCTTGGCCTGATGTTTGTTGTCGCCGATGCCCACCGAGCACGACAGCCCGGTCTCGGCGAGCACCGCCCGCCGGATGGCGGCGGCGAGTGCCTCGGGGTCGTCGGTGCGGGCGCCGACGAACGCCTCGTCCCATCCCCAGACCTCTACCTCCGCCGGGAACGCGCGCAACGTGGCCATGACGCGCTCCGAGGCCGCCTCGTAGGCGGGCGGGTCGGTGGGCAGGAAGACGGCGTCGGGGCACAGCCTGAGCGCCGTCCGCAACGGCATCCCGGAGCGCACCCCGTGGGCACGGGCCTCGTAGGTGGCGGTGGCGGCCACGGTGCGCGGCCGCGTGGGATCACCCGAGCCGCCCACGACGACGGGCCTGCCACGCAGCTCGGGACGGCGCAGGAGCTCGACCGCGGCGATGAACTGGTCGAGGTCCACGTGCAGGATCCAGTCCCTGGTGGACATGACGTCCAGTATGCCGTCAGGGGGCCAGCAGCTCTCCGTCGCGGTAGACCAGGGCGCGGCGCGGGACGGCCCAGGCGTGATCCCCGAGCCGCGGCTCGTCGCCCTCGTCGACCACGGCCTGGATGAAGGTGCCGGCCTCTTCGAGGGTGACCAGGGTGCTCGTGCCGAGGTTCTCCAGGACCGAGACGGTGCCGGGGAAGGCGTCGGGGCGTTCGGCGGGGGACAGGTCCATGTACTCGGGGCGCACGCCGTACACGAGGTCGTCGCCGTCGTTGAGGCCGGCCGGGGCCGAC
This sequence comes from Nonomuraea sp. CX421, assembly GCF_059358955.1. Lineage (NCBI taxonomy): Bacteria > Bacillati > Actinomycetota > Actinomycetes > Streptosporangiales > Streptosporangiaceae > Nonomuraea > Nonomuraea sp. CX421. The sequence continues at coordinate 169,883 of NZ_JCADBK010000008.1, forward strand.
AGGACGGCGCCGGCCGCGTACAGCGAGCCGCCCGCGGCCCTGGCCGGCAGCAGGTTCATCGGCGTGGAGCCGATGAAGGAGGCGACGAACGTGGTGGCGGGGCGCTGGAAGACCTCGGCGGGCGTGCCGACCTGGATCATCCGTCCCCGCGACATGACGGCGATGCGGTCGGCGAGCGCGAGGGCCTCGGCCTGGTCGTGGGTGACGAAGACGGTGGTGACGGCGAGCTCACGCTGCAGGCGTTTGAGGAACGTACGCGCCTCGAGGCGCAGGCGGGCGTCGAGGTTGGACAGCGGCTCGTCGAACAGGAAGGCGGTGGGGTGGCAGGCGATGGCGCGGGCGAGGGCGACGCGCTGCTGCTGGCCGCCGGAGAGCTGGGCCGGGCGGCGGCGCAGGAGCTCCGACAGGCTGAGCCGCCGGGCGACGTCGGCGGCCTTGGCGAGGCGCTCGGCCCGGGGCACCTTGCGGATGCGCAGGGGGTAGGCGATGTTCTCGGTGACGTCCATGTGAGGGAAGAGCGCGTAGTCCTGGAAGACCATGGCGACGTTCCTGCGGCCGGGCGGCAGGGACGTGACGTCCCTCTGGTTGATGGAGATGGTTCCGGAGCCGGCGGTCTCCAGGCCCGCGATGGTCCGCAGCAGCGTCGTCTTGCCGCAGCCCGACGGGCCGAGCAGGGCGAAGAACTCGCCGTCTCCGATCGTGAGGTCGATGCCGTCGAGGGCGCGCACGCCGCCGGGGAACACCTTGGTCAGGCCGTGCAGGGAGATCACCGCTTGATCCCTCCGTGGAAGCGGAAACCGTATCGCTGCGAGACGAACAGGTACATGGCCACCACCGGCAGCGAGTAGAGCAGCGAGAAGGTGGAGATGAGGTCGAGCTTGGGCGCGCCGCCCTCGGTGTAGAGGGTGTAGAGGATGACCGAGCCGGGCGCCTTGTCCGGGTCGCGCAACAGGATGAACTGGAACAGGAACCCGCCCCACACGCTGGCCAGCGCCCACACGGCGATGGTGGCCAGGCCCGGCCGCACCAGCGGCACCACGATGTGCCGCAGGATCTGCAGCGAGGAGGCGCCGAAGACCCGGGCCGACTCCTCGTACGAGGTCGGCGTCTCGTCCATGAAGTCCTTCAGAATGAAGATCGCCGCGGGCAGCAGGCCGCCGGAGACGACGAGGATGACGCCGAGATGGGTGTCGATCAGGTCGAGCCGGGTGGCCAGCTCGAAGATGGGCACCATGGCCGCGGTGCCGGTGACCACCGATGACAGCAGCAGGAGCAGGTAGAGCAGCACGTCGCGGCCGGGCACCCGGACCCGCGAGAGCGCGTAGGCGGCCAGCGCGGCCAGCACGACGACCAGCGCCGCCGCGCCGCCGCCCTGGATGAGCGAGTTGCGGATCGAGCCCAGCGCGTACGGGTTGTCGAGGATGACGGCGAAGTTGTTCAGCGTGAACTCGGGGACGGACGTGGTGATCGCGGGGCTGTCGTCGAACGGCGCGCTGGCCAGCCAGAGCATCGGCAGCGCGAAGAAGGCGAGCACGACCGCGAGGAACACGGTGGACACCAGCCGTCCGACGGTGTGCCTGATCATGCCGGGGGACCTCCCGTCAGCGCGGCCTCCCGCCTGCGCCGGTCCCGCAGCAACCGCAGGTAGACCAGGGCGAAGGCCAGGTTGATCAGCAGGATGAGGAAGGAGACGGCGGCGCCCGCCCCGAGCTCCCCGCCCCGCAGCGCCACGTTGTAGACGTAGATCGGCAGGATCTCCGAGCGTCCCTCCGGCCCGCCGCCGGTCAGCACGAACGGGGTGAAGTCGTTGAACGTCCACAGGCTGATGAGCAGCAGGTTGGTCAGGACGTGCCGTCTGATGAGCGGCAGGACGACGTCACGGAGCTGCTGGAAGACGCTCGCCCCGGCCAGCCGGGCGGTCTCGAGGTGGGAGGGCGGCACGTTCTCCAGGGCGGCCGAGTAGAGCATCATCGAGAAGGCGGTGCCGCGCCAGACGTTGAAGACGATGATCGACAGCAGCGGGTGGTCGAGCAGCCAGGCGAACCCCGGGGTGTTCAGAAGCGCGTTGAGGGTGCCGTCGTCGCGGTCGAGCAGCGCGAACCAGAGAAACCCGACGACGGTGCTGGGCAGGATCCACGACAGCAGCACGACGCCCTCGACGAGCCGCCGCAGCCGGCCCGTGCGCGTCCGCAGCACCCAGGCCAGCGCGAACCCGAGCCCGGCCTGGCCGAGGACGGCCGAGCCGCCGACGTAGCCGACGGTCAGCCAGAGCGAGCCGAGAAACCGCGGGTCCCGCAGCGCGTCGGTGTAGTTGTCCAGGCCGACGACCCGCGGGTTCGCGGCTGCCAGGCCGGTCAGCCGGTAGTCGGTGAGCCCGAGGTAGATCGTCCAGAGCGCGGGGAAGACGAGGAAGACACCGATCAGGACGAGCGCGGGCAGGACGAATCCGACCGCCCTGCCCCTGCCCAGTCCCGCGGCGTCAACCGCTGACATTGGCCGCGCCACCGACCAGTCCCTCCAGCTTGGTCCGGTAGGCGGCGGCGGCCTCCTCGGCGCTCTTGCCGCTGACCACGTCGGCGGTCGCCTCCTGCAGGATGACGGAGACCTGCGGGTAGACGGCGACGCCCGGCCGGTAGGCGGTGACGGGCAGCACCTCGTCGGCGACGAACTTCAGCATCGGGTCGCCGGTGAGCACCTCGTCGTTGACGTCGCTGCGGGAGCTGATCCGCGCCTGCCCGGCCAGCTGCGCCTTGGTGGCGGCCGCCCCGTGGATGAAGGCGAGCAGCTCCCAGGCCTGCTTCGGGTTCTTGGAGAACGGGTTGAGCACGCGTACGGCGCCGCCCGACATGCTGACGTGGTCCTGGCCCCGGATGCCGGCACCAGGCCGGATGGCGGGGATCTTGGCGTAGCCGACGGCGGTGTCGCGGTCCTTCATGGCGGCGACCCCGGCCTCGGGCTCGACCACGGACCGCCAGAAGTAGTCGCTCTCGGCCAGGATGGCGATCCTGCCCGCGGCGAACTGGGCGAACGACTTGTCGCGGCCCTTGGCCTCCTGCTGCAACCTGGGGTCGCCCAGCCCGCTGCCGCCGTAGATCTGCCGGTAGAAGCCGAGCACGTCCTTCATGGCCTGGGAGGCGCCCGTCCACCTCCCGTCGCTGTAGATCTCGGCGCCCGCGCCGGCCAGCAGCGGCAGCACGCCCTGCATGGTCGTCGCCTCGCCCATGGCGGTGCCGGCGTTGATCTGGATGGGCGTGGGGACACCGGCGGCCTTGAGCCTGGTCCCGGCGTCGATGATCTCCTGCCAGCTCGCGGGCCGCCACGGGTCTGGCAGGCCGGCCTTCTTGAACAGCGTCCGGTTGTAGAACAGCACGCGGCCGTCGGTGCCCTGCGGCAGCCCGTACTTCTTGCCGTCGAAGATGCCGAGCCCCTGCACGGCCTGCGGGATCTGCGACCAGCCCTCCCACGCGTCGACGGCGTCGCCGCCGACCTCGGCGAGCGGCTTGATGTAGCCGGCCTGGGCGAACTCACCCACCCAGATGCCGTCCACGTCGATGACGTCGGCGCCGGTCCTCGACTTGAGGTCGAGCGCGATCTTCGTCTTGTACTGCTCGTCGTCCACGCCGCTCGGCTGGAACAGCACCTTGACGCCCGGGTGGGTCTTCTCGAACTCCGGGATCACCCACTGCTTGATCCAGTCGGCGGAGTCGGAGTTCTTGCCGCCCGAGATCGAGTTGGCGGCGATGGTGAGGGTGACGCTCTCCCCTCCGGACGGTGTTCCGGTGCCGCAGGAGCTGAGCGCCAGGATGGTCAGTGCCGCGATCACCGCAGGTCGGCTGGGGAGTCGCATGTCGGCCTCCTGTTCAGGACGTGCAGACATACCGACAATCGCACGCACCCCGGCGGCCGTAAAGAAACGATCTGAACACGGACTGGGGGCGCAGCCCGGTGTCGCATGGGGGCGGAGCCCTCCCGAGGGGTTCGCCGTGAGCTGATCGTGGGAAGTGCAGACAGCGACGCAACATGAGTAGGGTCGCCCTAGGAACACTGACCTTTGGAGGGAGTCGCGTGGCATCGCACAGGGATCTGCCTGTCGGCTTGGTGAACCAGCTTTTCCACAACACCGGAAGTTCGTCGTTCACCGAGTTCGTCGGCTCATATGCGCCCGAGTTGCTGCCGCAGCGGGACAAAATTCTCGCCACACCGATCGGCGACCAGGTTCCCCACGCGACCACGATCGTCGCCGCCACGTTCGCGGGCGGGGTGGTGATGGCGGGCGACCGGCGGGCGACGTCAGGCAACATCATCTCGCAGCGTGACGTCGAGAAGGTGTTCCGCACCGACGACTACTCCTGCATGGGCATCGCGGGCACGGCCAGCACCGGCATCGAGATGGCCCGCCTCTACCGGGTGGAGCTGGAGCATTACGAGAAGCTCGAAGGCCGGACCATGTCGGTCAACGGCAAGGCCAACCGGCTGGCCACGATGATTCGCGGCAACCTGGCCATGGCGATGCAGGGGCTGGTGGTGGTGCCGCTGTTCGCCGCCTACGACGCCGACCGCGACGAGGGCCGGATCTTCAGCTACGACGTGGCCGGCGGGCCCTACGAGCGAGAGCGGTTCGACGCGATCGGCTCGGGCTCGATCTTCGCGCGGGGTTCGCTGAAGAAGCTCTACCGTGATGGCGCCTCCGCCGACGACATGGCGATGACGCTGATCCAGGCGCTGTACGACGCGGCCGACGACGACTCGGCGACCGGTGGCCCCGACGTCACCCGCAAGATCTGGCCGATCGTGTCCGTCATCGACGCCGACGGTTTCCGCCGGCTGACCGAGGAGCAGGTGTCCGGCTACGTCGAGCAGATGCTCGAAGCCCGCCTGATCTCGCCTGACGGCCCCATCGCCCCGCTGCGCTAGAAAGGACCATCACGGTGTCCATGCCTTTCGGATATGCGTCCCCTGAGCAGATCATGCGGGACAAGGCGGACTACGCGCGCAAGGGCATAGCGCGGGGCCGCTCCGTCGTCGTGCTGCAGTACGCCGACGGCATCCTGTTCGTCGCGCCCAACCCGTCCCGGGCGCTGCACAAGATCAGCGAGATCTACGACCGCATCGGCTTCGCCGCGGTCGGCCGCTACAACGAGTTCGAGGAGCTGCGGCTCGGCGGCATCCGCTACGCCGACATCAACGGCTACACCTACGACCGCTCCGACGTGACCGGCCGCGGTCTGGCCAACCTCTACGCCTCCAATCTGGGCCGCATCTTCACCGAGTCGATCAAGTCGCTGGAGGTGGAGGTGGTCGTGGCCGAGGTGGGCGACACCCCCGACGGTGACGCCATCTACCGGCTGACCTTCGACGGCTCGGTCTTCGACGAGCACGGCTTCGCCGCGATGGGCGGCCAGGCCGAGGCGGTGTCGACGCGGGTCAAGGAGCGCTACCGCGAGGCGATGCCGCTGGCCGAGGCGCTGGAGACGGCGGTGGTGGCACTGACCGAGCCGGGCGGCGAGCGGCCGCCGGTCGGGCAGCTCGAGGTGGCGGTGCTCGACCGCAACCGTGAGCACCGCAAGTTCCTCCGGATCACCGGTGCGCGCCTCGAACGCCTGCTCGCCCAGACGACCGGGCCCGTCGAGCCGGCCGAGCCGGAGTCCGGTTCCGGTTCCGGCGATGCGACCACCGGCCCCGAGAGCGGGTCCGGCGACGCGCCCCAAGCCCCGCCGACCGGGCCGCCGACCGGCCCCGACGGCGACGTGGACGACGGGTCCTCCCCGCTGTAGGGCTCGGCGTCCGCCCGTGGTGCCAGGCGGGGGCGACGCCCCCGCCTTCCGCGTTCCGGTGTTCGTGTGGGAAAGCCCGGTGCGTGGTGTTCCGGTCTCGCGCGGGAGCGACCCGATACGCGGTGTTCCGGTGGTCGGTCGGCTGGGCGTCGGTGTGACGCGGCTCACCCTTTTCGCGGCGAACCGGGGGAGATGATCCGACATCGTATGGTCCGTGAAGATGATGACGCGCTCCCTCCTCGCCGGCGCCACCGCCGCGGCCGTCCTGCTGACCTCCACCGTGGCCGCCGAGGCCGCCACCGGGATTCCCAGGTACAAGGCGCCCAAGATCTTCGGCACCACCTTCCAGGCGGACCCGAAGCACGACTTCACCAAGCGCATCCACTCCCGCCACGACGGCATCCTGCGCGGCCGGATCACCGGCGTGTACGGCGGCTCCGCCGAGTACGAGCCGATCAAGTGGAAGAAGGACACCCACACCGAGGGCTACTTCGTCGGCCCGCCCGAGGGTGACGTGCGGGCCTACTCCTCGCCCGTCGCCAAGAACGTCGTCTACCTGTCGGCCTTCGGCTGTGGCCGGTCCATGAGCGGCATGACGGTCAGCCGGGCCACCGGGCTCGGAAACAAGCGCTGCTCCCGCGCCGTCCTGCTCAAGCGGGTCAGGAACGAGGGCCGTCCGTCCCTCATCACCGTCCACAAGAGCAAGATCGTCCGTGTTCAGGAGATCTACACCCCGTAGCCGTACGGGCCGCGTCGGGGGCTCGCCTCGCGAGGGCGTGCGGAAGCCGCGAGGCGAGGTCGCGGGGCCGTGACGGGAGGCCGGATCTCGCGCGGCGGTAAAACACCCCGCAAGATCTCTCCCGCGCGCCCATCCGTGGGCATAGTGTGAGGTGATGGATCGTCGCATCTTCGGGCTGGAGAACGAGTACGGCGTGACCTGCACGTTCAGGGGGCAGCGCAGGCTGTCTCCCGACGAGGTCGCGCGCTACCTGTTCCGGCGAGTGGTGTCCTGGGGCCGATCGAGCAACGTCTTCCTCCGCAACGGCGCACGTCTCTACCTCGACGTGGGCAGCCATCCTGAATACGCAACACCCGAGTGTGACAACGTCATCGAGCTCGTCACACACGACAAGGCCGGCGAGCGCATCCTCGAAGGACTCCTCGTCGACGCCGAGAAGCGACTGCGCGAAGAAGGCATCGCCGGCGACATCTACCTGTTCAAGAACAACACCGACTCCGCCGGCAACTCCTACGGCTGCCACGAGAACTACCTGGTCGGGCGGCACGGCGAGTTCGGCCGGCTGGCCGACGTGCTGATCCCGTTCCTGGTCACGCGGCAGATCATCTGCGGCGCCGGCAAGGTGCTGCAGACTCCCCGCGGCGCCGTCTACTGCGTGTCCCAGCGGGCCGAGCACATCTGGGAGGGCGTGTCCAGCGCCACCACGCGCAGCAGGCCGATCATCAACACCCGCGACGAGCCGCACGCCGACGCCGAGCGGTTCCGCCGCCTGCACGTCATCGTCGGCGACTCCAACATGAGCGAGACGACCATGCTGCTCAAGGTCGGCGCCACCGACCTGGTGCTGCGCATGATCGAGGCGGGCACGGTGATGCGCGACCTGTCGCTCGAGAACCCGATCCGGGCGATCCGCGAGGTCTCCCACGACATGACCGGCCGCAGGCGGGTCCGGCTGGCCAACGGGCGCGAGGCGTCCAGCCTGGAGATCCAGCAGGAATACCTGTCCAAGGCCAAGGACTTCGTCGACCGCCGCGGTGGCGACGCGATCGCCCGGCGGGTGCTGGAGCTGTGGGAGCGCACCCTCACCGCGGTCGAGACCGGCAACCTCGACCTGGTCTCGCGCGAGATCGACTGGGTGACCAAATACCAGCTGATCGAGCGCTACCGCAAGAAGTACGACCTGCCGTTGTCCTCGCCCCGGGTGGCGCAGCTCGACCTCGCCTACCACGACGTGCACCGCAAGCGCGGCCTGTTCTATCTGCTGCAGAAGCGCGGCTCGGTGGAGCGGGTGGCCTCCGACCTGAAGATCTTCGAGGCCAAGTCCGTGCCGCCGCAGACCACCAGGGCGCGGCTGCGGGGCGAGTTCATCCGCAAGGCGCAGGAGAAGCGGCGCGACTTCACCGTCGACTGGGTGCACCTCAAGCTCAACGACCAGGCGCAGCGCACGGTGCTCTGCAAGGACCCGTTCCGCAGCGTCGACGAGCGGGTGGACAAGCTGATCGCGGGCATGTAGGAGGCGGTTTACCTCGGCAATACCTGGATGTCAGATACAGTGACGCGAATCTGACGTCTTTCCGAGGGAAATCCATGCGCCGCGCATTGGCCGTTCTGGCCGCCGTGCCTCTGATCTTGTTCGCCGCCGCGTGCGGCGAGTCCGACTCCGGCGCCACCGGGGGCGGCAACGCGTCGGCCGGGGTGAAGGTCACCGGCAACGTGGGCGCCAAGCCCACGGTGACCTTCCCCACCGGCAGTCCCGCCAGCAAGTCGTCTTACGAGGTGGTGTCCGAGGGCACCGGTCCGGCGGTCAAGAGCGGCGACAAGGTGATCGTCAACCTCACGGTCTACAACTGGGACGGCAAGGCCAACGCCTTCCAGGGCTCCTCCTACGACACCAAGACGCCCGAGACGATCGGCGTCGACCAGCAGCTGCCGGAGGTGCTGCAGGAGGGCTTCACCAAGGTCAAGCACGGCGGCCGGCTGCTGGCCGTGATGGCCGCGGACCCGGCCGCCCAGCAGACGCAGCAGCAGACGGAGGCCACGCCGACCAAGGTGTTCGTGCTCGACGTCGTCGGCGCGCCGCCCGCGGCGCTGAAGGCGGCCACCGGCAAGGAGACCGGCGAGACCCTCAAGGGCGTCAAGGTCGTCAACCCGGGCGGCGACAAGGCCCCCACCCTGACCACCAAGACCAAGGACAAGCCCGGCAAGAAGCTCGTCGTGAAGACGCTGATCGAGGGCACCGGCGCCAAGGTGACGGCGGCCAACACGCTCACCGTCCACTACACGGGCAAGATCTGGGGCACCGACAAGGAGTTCGACTCCAGCTGGGGCAAGAGCGAGCCCGCCTCGTTCCCGCTCGGCAACGTCATCCAGGGCTGGCAGCAGGGCCTGGCCGGTGTGCCGGTCGGCAGCCGGGTCGTGATGAGCATCCCGCCGGACCTCGGCTACGGCGCCCAGGAGCAGCAGGGCATTCCGGCCAACAGCACGCTGGTCTTCGTCGTGGACATCCTCGCGGCGTACTGACGAGCGGGCCTACTGACGAGCGGGCGTACGGTCGAGCAGGCTTACGGTCGAGCGGGCCCGCTGACGGGCCCGCGTACGGTCGGGCAGGCTTACTGACGGACGGTCTGATACCGCGGTAGCATCGTGCGGCCCGGCGGCACCACGCCGCCGGGCCGCCGCGTCGTGGGAGGCGCCGATGCTCCGCAGGGTCGTGCCACTGCTGCTGTCGCTGGTGGTGCTGGCCGCCTGCACCGGCGAGGAGGCGGCCGATCCCGGCCTCAAGGTGGGCGGCGCGTTCGGCGTCAGGCCCACGGTCGTCTTCCCCGAGGGCAGGCCGTCGGCCGGTCTGCGGATCGACCAGCTCGCCGCGGGCAGGGGCGAGCCGCTGCGCTCGGGCGACCTGGCGATCGCGCACTACACCGCGCACGTCTGGGACGGGCGCGAGAACCGGCTCGTCGATTCCAGCTTCACCCGCGGCGCCCCCGTGGCCTTTCCGGTGGGGCGGCTGCTGCCCGGCCTGGACAAGGCCCTGCTGGGGCGCCGGGTGGGCAGCAGGGTGATCGCCACCATCCCGCCCGGTGAGGGCTTCGGCGCCAACCCGCCGCAGGGCATCGCCCCCGGCGACGACCTGGTCTACGTGATCGACATTCTCGGCGCGCACCCCGAGGGGGCCTCGGTCAAGGCGCGCGGCGGGTCGCTGGCGGGCGTGCGGGCCGGTGGCGGGACCCGCCCCCGGCTCTCGGTGCCCAAGTCGGCGCCGCCCGCCCGGTTCGCCGCGAAGGTCCTGTCCAAGGGCAAGGGGCCGCGCGCCCGGACGGGGCAGCTGCTGGTCCTGCAGTACCAGGGGGCCGTGTGGGAGCGGCGCCGGGTGTTCGACTCCACCTGGAGCACGGGCCTGCCCAAGGCGTTCACGATCGGCGACGGCAGCGTGATCAAGGGGTGGGACCGCGCGCTCGCCGGTGTCCGCGTCGGCAGCCGGGTGCTGATGGTCGTCCCGCCGGCCCAGGGCTACGGTCCGTCCGGGCAGCCGGCCTTCGGCATCGGGCCGGACGACACGCTCGTCTTCCTGGTCGACGTGCTGGCCGCGTACTGATCGGCCGTTGCGCGCGGGCGTACGTCCTAGACTCCGGCTGTGAGCGAAGACCACCTCGACGCGCTGGCCCTGCTGCACGATCCCGTACGACGCAGCCTGTACGACGTCGTGGCGGCCAGCGGCGGCGAGGTGGGCCGGGGGGAGGCGGCCGAGTCGGCCGGGATCTCGCGGACCCTCGCCGGACACCACCTCGACAAGCTGGTGGAGGCGGGCCTGCTGGAGAGCGGCCTGCGCCCTCAGGAGCGCAGGGGGCCGGGCAGCGGGCGGCCCGCGAAGGTCTACCGCAGGGCCGGCGGCGAGCGGTCGGTGAGCCTGCCGCCGCGCGACTACCAGACGCTGGCCTCGGTGCTGGCCGGCGTGGTCGAGTTGCTCGGCGCCGACGAGGAGGCCGAGCGGGCGGCGCGCCGGGCGGGACGGCGGCTGGCGGGGCCACGCGGCGACGAGCCCGTGGAGGCCGTGCTGCGCGAGCGCGGCTACGAGCCGTACGCCGAGGGTGACCGGCTGCGGATGCGCAACTGCCCCTTCCACGCGCTGTCGCGCGAGCAGCCGGTGCTGGTCTGCTCGATGAACCTGGCGCTGTGCCAGGGCCTGCTGGAGGGGCTCGGCGACGATCCGGAGCGTGCGCGGCTCGATCCGCGGCCGGGGGAGTGCTGCGTCTCCTTTTCTAAAACAAACGAAGATTGACATAGAAGCGGCGGAGGTGATGTGCTGGGCGTCATGCATCTCGCCCAGCTCAACGTCGCCCACCTGCGCGCGCCGATCGACGCCCCCGAGCTCGCCGCCTTCGTCGAGCTCCTCGAACCCGTCAACACGCTCGCCGACACCTCGCCCGGCTTCGTGTGGCGGATGAAGGAGAGCGAGGACGACCCCACGGCCACCCTCACGCACGCCTACGGCGACCACCTGCTGGTCAACCTCTCGGTGTGGGAGTCGCTGGAGTCGCTGTGGGACTATGCCTACCGCAGCGCCCACCTGGGCGTGCTGCGCCGCCGCAGGGAGTGGTTCCTGCGGACGGCGGAGCCGTACCTGGTGATGTGGTGGATCCCGGAGGGCCGGCTGCCGACGGTCGCCGAGGGCATGCGGCGCCTCGAACGCCTCAGGGACGAGGGGCCGAGCCCAGAAGCGTTCACCTTCAAGGACTCCTACGACAGCAGCGAGGCCGCGTCCCGGCCCGCCGCGGCCGACGCCAGGAAGTAGGCCAGGTCCTCCTCCAGCCCCCGGCCCATCGTCGACAGCCGCACCGGCGAGGCCCGCAGCGCCTCGTGCAGCCCGTCGATCGGCACCGGCACCAGCTCGTGCCGGACGGCCAGCAGCTCGGCCTGGTCCCTGACCCGCTCGCCGAACTCACCGGGCAGCAGCGGCACCGGCACCCGGGCGGGTGACAGGGCGACCCGGCCGTAGGCGGTCAGCGAGTGGTGGGACACCCCGAGATGCCGCTCGCGCAGGTCGCCCTCGCTGACCCGCAGCGCCGCCACCGGCCGGCCGAGCAGCACGGCCGCGGCGTTGACCGCCTCACCCGCCGAGACGCCCGAGAACCCCCACCGGGTGCCGGTGCCCAGGTTGCCCGGGCCCTGGGCGACGATCGCGACGTCCGCCTCCAGGACGTGCCTGGCGGCCAGCAGCCCCGTGTGGGTGGTGACGGCCTCGACGTCGCCGCCGAACGCCTGCCCGACCGTGACCACCCCGGCCAGCCAGCCGACCTCGCGCAACCGGGCGCACGCCATCGAGAACCACGCGGGCAGCGCCCCGCCGTCCAGCATCACGTACGCGACCCGCGCGTCCTGCGCCGAGTCGTACAGGCCGCACAGGATCGGCGGCAGCGCCGAGTGCAGGTCGGCCACCACCACCGGCATGCCGTCCACGGAGTCGGCCTCGCGCAGCGCCTCGTGGAAGGGGGAGTCCTGCTCGTCGGCGCCGAGCACGGTGGCCTGCAGCGGGGTGTAGCGTGCCTTCACCAGGTGCCCCGGGCCGTCGGGATCTTCCGGCAAACGGTTCGGCACGGCCACCACCATGGCGTAACCTCCCGTACCGAGACCCATCGCGAGTGCCGTCGTGTTGAGCAGCACCTCGTCGCCGGGTTCCGGGCGGCCCACCAGCGGGGGATAGGCTAGCGCCCGGCACGATCCAGGGGGCCCCGTGCCCTCGGAGACGGCGACCTCCAGTTCCATCGCTCCCGGCCACTCGCGCCGGATCCGTACGACCTCGCCCTTGCGCCATCTGATCACGGGGGCAGGGTAGCGTTCATGAAGGAGGAGTGAGCGGATGTCGCGCCGTAAGACCGAGCGGTTGCTGAACCTCGTGATCTGCCTGCTCGCGACCAGGCGCCCGCTGTCGGCCGAGCAGATCCGCCACGCCGTCCCCGGCTACGACCGCGAGGGCGACGAGGCGTTCCAGCGCATGTTCGAGCGTGACAAGAACGAGCTGCGCGAGATCGGCATCCCCATCGACGTGGTGCGCGACCCGTGGGAGGACGAACCCGGCTACCGCATCGAGCGCGCCTCCTACGAGCTGCCGGAGATCACCCTCGAACCCGACGAGGCGGCCGTGCTCGGCCTGGCCGCCCAGGTGTGGCAGCGGGCCAGCCTCGCCGAGGCCGCCTCCGGCGCGCTGCTCAAGCTGCGCGCGGGCGGCGTGGCCACCGACGACCCGGCCGGCGGCGCGCTGGAGCTCCGGGTCGACACCCGCGACCCGGCCTTCCCGGCCCTGTGGAACGCCGTCCGCGACCGGCGGGCGGTGCGCTTCGACTACCGCGGCGCCGGCAGCGAGAGCGTACGCGGCCGCACGGTCGAGCCCTGGGGCGTGGTCAGCCGGCGCGGCCGCTGGTACCTCGCCGGCTTCGACCGCGACCGCGCCGCGCCCCGCGCCTTCCGGCTCAGCCGCATCACCGGGCAGGTCACGACCGTGGGCCGGCCGGGAGCCGTCGAGGTGCCGGCCGGGGTCGACCTGCGCGACATGGTGGGCTTCCCCGACGAGGCGATGGAGGAGCGCGTGGCCGTGATCCGGGTCCGCCAGGGCACCTGTGAGGGGCTGCGCCAGCTGGCCAGGGCCGTCTATCCGGGCACCGACGGCTGGGACGAGGCCGAGCTGACCTTCGCCGACCCCGAGCGGCTGGCCGGATGGATGGCCAGCCTGGGCTCCGACGTCGAGGTGGCCGGGCCGCCCGACGCCCGCGAGGCCGTCATCCGGCGACTGAAAGGGGCACTGGCGTGAGCGGATCCGCCGACCGGCTGCCGAGACTGCTGGCGCTCGTCCCCTACCTGATGTCGCATCCGGGCGCGCAGGTCGGCGAGGTGGCCGAGGTGTTCGGGCTGAGCGAGAAGCAGCTCATCGACGACCTGCAGCTGGTGTGGATGTGCGGGCTGCCGGGGCACACGCCCGGCGACCTGATCGACGTGTCCTGGGACGGCGGCGAGATCCTCATCGACAACGCCGACACCATCGCCAGGCCGCTGCGGCTCGGCATCGACGAGGCCAGCGCGCTGCTGGTGGCGCTGCGCATGCTGGCCGCGATGCCCGAGCTGGCCGAGGTGCCGGGCGACGCGTTGCCCCGGGTGGTGGCCAAGCTGGAGCGGGCCGCCGGCGAGGGCGCCGCCGCCGTGAGCAGCCAGGTCGCCGTCGACGTCGACGCCGCCCCCGACGCGCTGCCCCGGGTCCGTGAGGGGCTCACCAGGCGGCGCAGGCTGTCGCTGCGCTACTACGTGCCCGGCCGCGACGAGGTGACGCCGCGTGAGGTCGACCCGATGCGGGTGGTGATCGTCGACGGCCGCACCTACCTGGAGGGCTGGTGCTACCGGGCCGAGGCCATGCGGTTGTTCCGGCTCGACCGGATGCTCGGCGTGGAGGTGCTCGACGTGCCCGCCGACCCGCCCGCCGAGGCCGAGCCGATCGACGTCGCCCAGGGCGTCTTCCGGCCGTCGCCCACCGACGAGCTGGTCGAGCTGGAGGTGACCGCCGCCGGGCGCTGGGTGGCCGAGTACTACCCGTGCGAGAAGGTCACCGAGCTGGGCGAGGGGCGGCTGCGGGTGGCGCTGCGCGCCCGTGACGAGGACTGGATCCTCAAGCTGGCGCTGCGGCTGGGCGACACCGGGCGGGTGGTGGCGCCGCCCGCCATGGCCGAGCGGGTGCGCGAGGAGGCCGAGCGGGCCCTGACGCTGTACTCTCAGCGGTCATGACCTGGATCTTCCTGGCCACCGGGCTCGGCGTCGCCGGCGTGGCCGTGCTGGCCGTCTCGGGTGCGCGGGTCATCACCGCGGCACGTAGTCTGAACAGGGAAGTCGCCGCGGCCCACGCCCAGATGGAGCCGAGGCGAGTCAGATTGAGGCCGCCTGAGGGATGAGACTTATCGTCCGGCGGCGTACGATCGTGGCTGAAAACGCACTTAGCTTGGTGAGGATGTCACATGGGGCAACTCGGAGTTCCCGAACTTCTGATCATCGCAGTCGTGCTCATCATGCTCTTCGGCGCCAAGAAGCTGCCGGAGATGGCGCGAGGGGTGGGCAGGTCGCTGCGCATCTTCAAGTCGGAGACGGCGAAGCTGCGCGACGACGACGAGGACGGCCAGACCACGGTTCAGGCGCAGGCCCAGACGCAGCCACAGGCGCAGCCGGTCACGCCGCAGCAGATTCCCGCCGCTCCTCCGGTGGCGGCCCCCGCGCTCTCGGCCGAGGAGCAGGCACGCCAGCTTGAGGAGCAGGCGGCCAGGCTTCGCGCGTCCGCCGCCGCGGGCAAGGCCGACAAGCAAGTCTGACCCGATCCCTCCTCGTCACCTGGACTGCTGAATGGCGCTGCTCAGACGGTCGAGCCGCAAGGTCCCGCCCCCGGCCGTGGACGCCGAGGGGCGCATGCCGCTGATGGAGCACCTGCGCGAGTTGCGCAACCGGCTGCTCATCGCGGTCCTCGCGGTCGGTGTGGGCATCATCATCGGCTGGATCCTGTTCGATCCGGTGTGGGAGTTCCTCAAGGCCCCCTACTGTGAGACGGTCCAGTCCCGCCAGCTCAACGGGCGATGCAGCCTCACCTACGGCGGCATCTTCCAGTCCTTCTTCATCACCCTCAAGGTCTCGGCGATGGTCGGCCTCATCGTGGCCTCGCCCGTCTGGCTCTACCAGATCTGGGCGTTCGTCACGCCGGCCCTCTACCGCAACGAGAAGCGCTACTCCATGGGCTTCCTCGCCCTGGCGATCCCGCTCTTCCTCCTCGGCGCGGTCCTGGCCTACGTCATCATCGACACCAGCCTGTCCTTCCTGCTGAGCTTCTCGCTCGAGGACACGGTCGCCACCATCCAGATCGACGACTACCTCGACTACATCCTGATCATGTTGCTGATCTTCGGGGTGTCGTTCGAGCTACCGCTCCTGCTGGTGTTCCTCAACATCATCGGGGTGCTGCCGCACGCCACGGTCAAGAAGCACCGCCGGATGGTCATCTTCCTGATGTTCGTGTTCGGCGCGGTCATCACGCCCGGCGGCGAGCCCATCGCGATGATGGCGCTGGCCCTGCCGATGATCCTCCTGTTCGCGGCGGCCGAGCTGTTCATGTTCCTGCGCGAGAAGCGCCGGCCCGCCGGTGAGGACTTCTCGCACCTGGACGACGACGAGGCCTCGCCGCTGGAAGAGGATTCCGATCGCGCCACTTAGACGATAAGTTCCGGGGCGTGCCCCCTCAACTCGCCCTGCTCGTCAATCCGGCCGCACGCGGCGGCCGGGCGCTGCGCCTGCTCGAACCCGTGGTCCGCCGGCTGCGCGCGGGCGGAGCCGACGTGTCGGTGATCGCCGGCCGCGACGCCACGGACGCCCTCGAACGAGCCTGCACCGCCGTGGCCGAACGCCCCGACGCCCTGGTCGCCTTCGGCGGCGACGGCCTGGTGCACCTGGCCGTCCAGGCCGTGGCGGGCACCGACGTGCCGCTCGGGATCATCCCGGCCGGGACGGGCAACGACATCGCCGCCGCCCTGGGCCTGCCGCGCGGGGACGCGATGGCCGCCGCGCGCACCGTGCTGCGGATGAAGTCGCGGCTGATCGACGCCGTCCGGGTCCGGGCCGGCGACGCCGACGAGCTGTACGCCGGGGTGATGTGTTGCGGGTTCGACTCGCGGGTCAACGAGCGGGCCAACCGGCTCACCTGGCCGCCCGGCATGGCCCGCTACCTGGTGGCCATGGCCGAGGAGCTGCGCCGGTTCCGGCCCATCCCGTTCCGGATCACGCTCGACGGTGAGACGGTCGAGCGGGAGGCCATGCTGGTCGCGGTGGGCAACACCCGCTCCTACGGCGCGGGCATGCGGGTGTGCCCCGACGCGCTGCCCGACGACGGGCTGCTCGACGTGATGGTGCTGGGAGCGGTCGGCAAGGGCGAGTTCCTGCGGGTCTTCCCCAGCGTCTACCGGGGGACCCATGTGGCCCACCCCGCCGTGTCGATCAGGCGGGCCAGGAGTGTCCGGCTGGAGGCGTACGACGTGGTGGCCTACGCCGACGGCGAACGCGTGGGGCCGGTGCCCGTCACCTGCGACGTGCGGCCGGGAGCGCTCCGCGTCATCGCCTGAGGTCTACAGCGCGCCGCGTCATCGCTTGAGATCTACCTTGTAAAGGCGTCAGCCGGGCAGGACGGACCGGAAAGACGATTTCGGTAGGCTGGCGTCATGACAACGCCAGCGGAACGCTACGCGGCCTTCCGTGAAAAGTACGGTGACGACGGGCCCGCTCTCAGATCGTTCCGCGATCTGTACGAGTTCGAGCTCGACGACTTCCAGATCGACGCCTGCCGCGCCCTCGAAGCGGGCGACGGGGTCCTGGTGGCCGCCCCCACCGGCTCCGGCAAGACGGTCGTCGGAGAGTTCGCCGTCCACCTGGCCCTGGAGCAGGGGCGCAAGTGCTTCTACACCACCCCGATCAAGGCGCTGTCCAACCAGAAGTACAACGACCTGGTCAAACGCTACGGCACCGCCAAGGTGGGCCTGCTGACCGGCGACAACAGCGTCAACGGCGAGGCTCCGATCGTGGTCATGACCACCGAGGTGCTGCGCAACATGCTCTATGCCGGGTCGGCGACGCTGGCCGGGCTGGGGTTCGCCGTGATGGACGAGGTCCACTACCTGGCCGACCGGTTCCGTGGGGCGGTGTGGGAGGAGGTCATCATCCACCTGCCCGAGTCGGTCCGGCTGGCGGCGCTGTCGGCCACGGTCAGCAACGCCGAGGAGTTCGGCGAGTGGCTCGGCGAGGTGCGCGGTGACACCACGGTCATCGTCGACGAGCACCGGCCGGTGCCGCTGTGGCAGCACATGATGGTCGGCAACCTCATCTACGACCTGTTCATGCCCGACGACGAGACGCCCCGCATCAACCCCACCCTGATGCGGGTCACGCGGGACGCCGAGCGGCTCACCGCCGGCCGCGGCCGGCGCGGCAACGGCCGGCCGTCGCGCTCGCGCCCGCCGGACCGCACCCAGGTGATCGAGAAGCTCGACGCCGAGGGGCTGCTGCCCGCGATCACGTTCATCTTCTCCCGGGCCGGCTGCGACGCGGCCGTTCAGCAGTGCCTCAACGCCGGGATCCGGCTCACCACCGAGCGGGAGCGTCACGAGATCCGCCAGCTCGTCGACGAGCGGACCGCGCACCTGCCCGACGAGGACCTGGCGGTGCTCGGCTACCTGGAGTGGCGCGACGGCCTGGAGCGAGGGCTCGCCGCCCACCACGCGGGCATGCTGCCGGCGTTCAAGGAAGTGGTCGAGGAGCTGTTCACCCGCGGGCTGGTCAAGGCGGTGTTCGCCACCGAGACGCTGGCGCTCGGCATCAACATGCCCGCGCGCAGCGTCGTGATCGAGAAGCTCGACAAGTGGAACGGCGAGACCCACGCCGACCTCACACCGGGCGAATACACGCAGCTGACCGGCCGGGCCGGGCGGCGCGGCATCGACATCGAGGGTCACGCCGTGGTGCTCTGGCAGCTCGGCATGGACCCCCTGTCGGTGGCCGGGCTGGCCGGCACCCGCACCTACCCGCTGCGCTCCAGCTTCCAGCCGTCCTACAACATGGCCGTCAACCTGGTCGGCCAGTTCGGCCGCGAGCGCGCCCGCACCCTGCTGGAGGAGTCGTTCGCGCAGTTCCAGGCCGACCGGGCGGTCGTCGGGCTGGCCAAGCAGCTGCGCAAGCACGAGGAGGCGCTCGAGGGCTACCAGGAGGCGATGACCTGCCACCTGGGCGACTTCACCGAGTACGCCGGGCTGCGCCGCCGCCTGTCCGACCGCGAGGCGCAGCTGGCCAAGCAGCGTGGCGCCGCACGGCGGGCGGCGGCCGTACGGTCGCTGGAGGCGCTGCAGCCGGGCGACGTCATCCGGGTGCCCGGCGGGCGCCGAGCGGGGCTGGCGATCGTGCTCGACCCGGGCCGCAACCCGCGCGGCTACGGCCCCAGCCCGCTGGTGCTGACGATCGGCAAGCAGGTCAAGAAGCTCGACCCGGCCGACTTCCCGGTGCCCGTCGAGCCGATCGAGAAGCTGCGCATCCCGAAGAACTTCAACGGCCGCTCGCCCAAGGAGCGGGCCAACCTCGTCTCGACGCTGCTCGCCAAGCTCGGCGACCGTGATCTGGGCAAGCCGCCCAGGGCGCGCGACCACGCGGTCGAGGACGACGAGATCAACGAGCTGCGCCGCCGCATTCGCCAGCACCCCTGCCACGGCTGCGACGAGCGCGAGGACCACGCCCGCTGGGCAGAGCGCTATCACAAGCTGCTGCGCGAGACCGAGGGGCTGCGCCGGCGCGTCGAGGGCCGCTCCCACGTCATCTCCCGCACCTTCGACCGCATCTGCTCGGTGCTGGAGCAGCTCGGCTACCTGCGCGGCGAGACCGTCACCGAGGAGGGCCGCCGCCTTGGCCGCCTCTACACCGAGCTCGACCTGCTCACCGCCGAGTGCCTGCGCAGCGGGCTGTGGGAGGAGCTCGACCCGGCGGAGCTCGCGGCGTGCGTGTCGGCGCTGGTGTTCGAGTCGCGACAGGCCGACGACGCCCGCCGTCCCAAGATCCCGGCGGGGCGCACACAGGACGCGCTCACCTCGATGGTCCGGCTCTGGGGCGAGCTGGAGGGCATCGAGTCCGACCACGGCCTGGAGACCATCCGCGAGCCCGACCTGGGCTTCGCCTGGGCGGCGTTCCGGTGGACCAAGGGCCACAGCCTCGACGCGGTCCTCATGGACGGCGTCAACGGAAGCGAGCTGGCCGCGGGCGACTTCGTCCGGTGGATCAAGCAGCTGATGGACCTGCTCGGCCAGCTGGGCAACGCCGTGCCGGAGGGCAGCAAGATCAAGCAGACGGCGACCAAGGCCATGGACGCCATGCGCCGCGGGGTGGTGGCCTACTCCTCGCTCACCTGACGTCCGCAGGCGGCCGGGCGGCGTACTGACCGCCCGGTCAAGGTGATGTCATCGTGGGTCTACGCAACGTCACCGTTCGGGCGGTTTTCCGGCTGGGAGCGGCGGAAATCCCCATGTCGCAAGCTCGGCCCAGTCCTCTCGGATCCGCCGCGAAGCCCGCCCACGCGGCGTCCGGCCATCCCCCAGGAGGTTGCCATGTTCGCCCTCGTCGCCGCCCTGCTGTTCGTGCTCGCCCTCATCTTCGAGATCGCCGACGTCGCCGTGGGCGGCGTGCTCACCGTCACCACGCTCGCCCTCGCGGGCCTGGTCTGCGTCGCCCTCCATCTGATGGGCCTCGGAGCGGGATGGCGGCCGCTCCGTAAGTGACCGCCTCACCTGGCCGCGTCCGGACCCCGGGCGCGGCCTCGTCTCGCGCCGGGCAGGCGCGTCAGGCGGGGGTGAAGCGGACCTGGCGGGTGGCCGGGTCGGCCCGGGTGAGTCGTACGGTGATGTGCTCGCCGAGGGGGAGAGGGCCGTCACAGGGGGCGATCACGGCGGGGTCCGCGAGCTGGACCTGGCCGTCGCCGCGGCGCTCGTCCACATCGATCACCATGGCCTCGAACGCCTGGCCGACCCGGTCGCGTAACAGGAACGCCTCCACCAGATCGACACAGGCGCGCTCCACCGCCGAGGAGCGGCGAGCCGCGGCCGACATCAGGCCGGGCAGCTCGTCCAGGGCCCGGGCGACGTCGGAGGGGATCGGCTCGCCCGCCGCGATCGCCAGGCACACCTCGGTGGCGTAGCGGTCGACCAGGCGGCGCAGCGGGGCCGTCACGTGCGTGTAGGGCGCGGCCACGGCGGCGTGGTCGGCCAGCGGGGGCGGCTCGCCGTTGAAGGACACGTAGCCGGAGCCGCGCAGCAGCACCCTCGACTCGTGCAGGAACGCCGCCTGCCGTGCGTTGGCCGGGTCGAGGTCGTGCACCACCTGGCCGTAGCCGGCGCCGTCGGGCCACGGGACGTCCAGCGCGGCCGCCACCCGGCGCACCTTGTCCAGGTCGCGCGGCTGCGGCGCGGGCAGCACGCGCAGCACGCCGATCTCGGCGTCGAGCATCATGGAGGCCGCCGCCATGCCGGTGAGCAGGGAGAGCTGCGCGTTCCACGCCTCGGCGGGCAGCGGCAGCCGGTAGGTGAGCCGGTAGCCGCCGTCGGTGGTCACCACGTCCTGCTCGGGGGTGGGCAGCGTGACGCCGCCGCGCTCGCGCTCCAGCGCCAGCCGGAGCGCGCCGATCTCGGCCAGCAGGCCGAGGGTGCCGTCGGCGGTGCCGGTCTCGACGGCCGCCTGCACGTAGGCGTAGTCGAGCCGCTCCCGGCTGCGGATCAACGCCCGCCGGACGTCGGCGCCCACCGTGCGGCCGTCGGCGTCGAGATCGACGCACCACACCGCGGCCGGTCGGGTGACGCCGGGCAGCAGGCTGGCACCGCCCTCGGACAGCACCCGCGGGTGCAGCGGCACGCTGCCGGTGGGCAGGTAGACGGTGGCGCCCCGGGAGCGGGCCTCGGTGTCGATGACCCCGCCCGGCCGTACGAACGCGCCGACGTCGGCGATCGCGTACCAGACACGGTAGCCGCCGCGCAGCCGTTCGAGGTGGACGGCCTGGTCGAGGTCCATCGAGCCGGGCGGGTCGATGGTGACGAACGGCAGGTCGGTCAGGTCCTTGCCGTCGAGCCTGGGCACCTCGGCCACCCACTCGGCCTCGTCGAGCACCCGCGAGGGGAAGGCGTCGGGCAGCCCGGACTCGCGCCGGATGCGCGCGAACCCGTCCTCCAGCCTGGCGGGGACCTCGCCGGGGATCTGAACGCTCGTCTTCGACACGCGGTCAACCTACCGTGGCGGTTATCGGGGCAGCGCGTCGAGCAGGCGGTTGAGCGGGCTGTCCAGGCCGTAGCGGTCGGCGAGCCGGACGAGGGCCTCGGGGTCGCGGGGCTTGGCCGGGAGCGTCAGGTCGGCGTCGGGCAG
Source organism: Nonomuraea sp. CX421 (assembly GCF_059358955.1). Classification (NCBI taxonomy): domain Bacteria; kingdom Bacillati; phylum Actinomycetota; class Actinomycetes; order Streptosporangiales; family Streptosporangiaceae; genus Nonomuraea; species Nonomuraea sp. CX421. The sequence goes on from NZ_JCADBK010000008.1 coordinate 191,342, forward strand.
GGGCGCGTCGGGGGCGACCCGTACGACGTCGGGCGCGACCCGGAGGTAGTCGCGGGCGGCGGCCAGGCGGGTGCGGCTGCCCGCCGGGAAGCCCTCCGTGACGCCCGCGTCGAGGGCGGACAGCAGCGCGTCGAGCGAGCCGAAGCGGGTGATGAGGGAGGCGGCCGTCTTCTCGCCCACGCCCGCGACCCCCGGCAGGCCGTCGCTGGGGTCGCCGCGCAGCGTGGCGAAGTCGGCGTAGGCGCGCCCGGGGATGCCGTACTTGGCCGTCACGAACGCCTCGTCCACCGTCTGCAGGTTGCGGATGCCGCGCACGGTGTAGAGGACCCGCACCGGACGCGAGTCGTCGACCAGCTGGAACAGGTCGCGGTCGCCCGTCACGATGTCGACCGCCCCGCCTGCCCGGTGGGTGAGGGTGCCGATCACGTCGTCGGCCTCGTAGCCGGGGGCCTCCAGCCGGGCGATGCCCACGGCGTCGAGGACCTCCTCGATGACCGGGATCTGGGGCACCAGCGTGTCGGGCACCTCCTCGGCGTCGCCGTGGGCGACCCGGTGCGCCTTGTACGTGGGGATGGCCGCGACGCGGAAGGCGGGCCGCCAGTCGGCGTCCATGGTGGCCGCCATCCCGGTGGGGGAGTGGGCGCGCACCAGGGTGGCGATCATGTCGATCAGCCCGCGCACCGCGTTGACCGGCATGCCGTCGGGCGCCGTGATCGAGTCGGGGATGCCGTAGAAGGCCCGGAAGTAGAGCGAGGGAGTGTCCAGAAGCATGAGCACGGGTCCATGGTCGCACTCCTGGCGGCCCCTCGCGGATCCTCCTACGGGCCGCCCGGTCCCAGGATGCCCACCGCGAGGAGGCAGGCGTCGTCCTCCGGGTTGGGGCCGCCGATGTCGTCGAGGACGCGGTCCAGGCCCGCGTCGAGGTCGCCGCCCCGCAGCTGCGAGGCGGCCTTCAGCACCAGGTCGAGACCTTCGTCGATGTCGCGGGTGCGCCGCTCCACCAGCCCGTCGGTGAACATCAGCAGCAGGTCGCCGCCGCGCAGCTCGGTCCGGGCCGGCTGGTACGGCTGGCCGCACGCGGCGCCCAGCAGCACGCCCTTCGGCTGGTCGAGCGGCCGGGCGGTGCCGTCGCGCACCAGGATGGGCGCCAGGTTGCCCGCCCTGGCCCAGCTGAAGACCCGCGCCGAGGTGTCGAGGTGGCCGATCACCGCGGTGGCCGTGGTCTCCTCCAGCCGATGGATGACCAGCTCGTTCAGCCAGGTGAGCAGCACTTCGGCGGGCTCGCCGGTCATCGTCAGCCCGATCAGGGCGTGCCGCAGCTGCGCCATGCGCGCGATCGCGGGCAGGCCGTGTCCCGAGACGTCCCCGATCGCGAGCAGCACCCGGCCGTCGGGCAGCGGCGCGGCCTCGAACCAGTCGCCGCCCAGGCTCGCCGTCTTCTCGGCCGGCACGTAGCGCACCGCGATCCTGGTCTCCGGCAGGTCGAGGCAGCCGACGGGCTCGGGCAGGATGGCCTCGCGCAGCGCCAGCATCACGTGGCGCTCCTCGGCCGCCTTCTCCCTGGCCTCCAGCAGCTGGCGGCGCGACTCCGACATGATCCGCTCGGCCCGGCGGCGGCCGGTGATGTCCTGGACGACGCCGTGCACGCGGGCCGGCCCGCCGGGCGACGCGAGCGGCTCCAGCACGACGCGCAGGTCGCGCAGCTCGCCGCCGCGCCGGATGCGGAACTCCGCCTGCGCCGGCCGTCCGTCCCGCAGCACCTCCGCCAGCAGCCGGGCCAGCGCCTTGCGGTCGGCCGGCTCCACGTGCGCGGTCAGGTCCGCGAGCCGGACCGGGCCGGCGTCGCGATGCCTGCCGAAGATCGTGAAGACCTGGTCGGACCAGGTCGCCTCACCGGTGCGCAGGTCCCACTCGGCCCAGCCCATGTTGCCCAGCCGCTGGGCGTGGGCGAGCCGTGCGGCCAGCAACTCGCAGTCGCCTGGGGCGCTCACGAAGCCTCACACTCGCATGCAGTGGAACGGGACATTCGGCTCACAGTACGTCATCGAAGAAGTGCGTACGGTGGGGATGGCTTGTGCTGTGGTGAGAGCTTTCCGGGATTTTAGGCGGCGGGATCCGAGCGGATTCGGCCGGGAACCGGACGGCCGGATGGCTCCCGCCCGCGCTACCCGGCAGGGCTTCAGGGCCGGGCGGTCCGAGTAGATTTGTCACTGTGACGTCTTCAGAGCTGTATCCCGTTTCCCGCCTGGCCGCCGTCCAGGAGGCCACCGCCAAGTCCGGCATCGACGCGCTGCTGCTCACCCCCGGGCCCGATCTGCGTTACGTGACCGGCTACGACGCCAAGCCGCTGGAGCGGCTGACGTGCCTGGTGGTGCCGGCCGCGGGCGAGCCGTACATGATGGTGCCGCGCCTGGAGCTGCCCGCCGCGCAGGCGTCGCCGGCCTCGCGGCTGGGGCTGGAGTTCGTCGCGTGGGACGAGACCGATGATCCCTACCGGATCGCGGCGGCGCGGCTGGGGCGGCCGGGCGTCGTGGGGCTGGCCGACCGGATGTGGGCGATGTCGTCGCTGCGCTTCCGTGACGTGCTGCCCGGCGCCGAGCAGGTGCTGGCCGGCGGCGTGCTGGGTGAGCTGCGGAAGCGCAAGTCCCCCGCCGAGGTGGCCGCGCTGCGCGAGGCGGGGGAGGCGATCGACGCGGTGCACCGGCAGGTGCCCGGCTTCCTGCGGGCCGGCCGTACCGAGCGGGAGGTGGCCCGCGACATCGTCGAGGCGATCCTGGCCGCGGGTCACGACACGGTCGACTTCGTGATCGTCGGCTCCGGCCCCAACGGCGCCAGCCCGCACCACGAGGTGTCCGACCGGGTGATCCAGGCGGGCGAGCCGGTCGTGGTCGACATCGGCGGTCAGCTGCACAACGGCTACTGCTCCGACTCCACCCGCACCTACTCCGTGGGCGAGCCGCCGGCCGACTTCGCCGCCTACTACGAGGTGCTGCGCCGGGCCCAGGACGCCGCCTGCGCCGCCGTACGGCCGGGCGTGCCGTGCGAGTCGATCGACGCGGCGGCCCGTGACCTCATCGCCGAGGCCGGTTTCGGCGACCACTTCATCCACCGCACCGGGCACGGCATCGGCATCGAGACGCACGAGGAGCCGTACATCGTCACGGGCAACGCCGAGCCGATGGAGCCGGGCTTCGCGTTCTCCGTCGAGCCGGGCATCTACCTGGCCGGCAGGCACGGCGCCCGGATCGAGGACATCGTGGTCTGCGGCGAGTCCGGAGGGGAGCGGCTCAACAACACGTCTCGTGAATTGGTGATCGTTTAGGCAGAATCGGGGGGACATGTACCTTTCCGAGGAGTTCTGTGCCGATGACTGTTGACCGGGCCCTGCCGACCGACGAGGCGCGCGATTTGATCGAGCTGACGCGTGATCTGGTCGCCAAGGAGGTCGCGCCCCGCGCGGCGGCCGACGAGGCGGCCGGGAGGTTCCCGCGCGAGGTGTTCGCCACGCTGGGCGCCTCCGGGCTGCTCGGCCTGCCCTACCCCGAGGAGCACGGCGGCGGGGCCCAGCCGCAGGAGGTCTATCTGCAGGTCGTGGAGGAGCTCGCGGCCGGCTGGCTGACCGTCGGGCTGGGCACCTCGGTGCACACGCTCTCCTGCTTCCCCGTGGCGGCGTACGGCGACGAGGAGCAGAAGGCCTCGCTGCTGCCCGCCATGCTCGGCGGCGACCTGCTGGGCGCCTACTGCCTGTCGGAGCCCCAGTCGGGCTCCGACGCCGCGGCGCTGACCACCAGGGCGGTGCCCGGCCCCGACGGCTACGCGGTCGACGGCGTCAAGGCGTGGATCACCCACGGCGGCGTCGCCGACTTCTACCTGCTGATGGCCCGCACCGGCGAGCCGGGCGCGCGCGGCATCTCCTGCCTGCACGTCCCCGCCGGGCTCGACGGCCTCTCCTACGGCGAGCCCGAGCACAAGATGGGCATGCGCTCCTCGCCGACCGCCCAGGTCCGCTTCGACGGTGTACGCCTGCCGCGCGAGGCCCTGGTCGGAGCCGAGGGCGAGGGCTTCCGCATCGCCATGGCGGCCCTCGACGGCGGCCGGCTCGGCATCGCGGCCTGCGCGGTCGGCGTGGCGCAGGCGGCCCTCGACGCGGCGCTGTCCTACGCCAGGCAGCGCCGCCAGTTCGGCAGCCGGATCGCCGACTTCCAGGGCGTCTCGTTCATGCTGGCCGACATGGCCACGCAGGTCGCCGCCGCCCGGGCGCTCTACCTCGACGCCGCCCGGCTGCGTGACGCGGGCCGTCCCTACGGAACGCGGGCGGCGATGGCCAAGTTGTTCGCCACCGACATGTGCATGAAGGTCACCACCGACGCGGTGCAGGTGTTCGGCGGCTACGGCTACGTCGAGGACTTCCCGGTGGAGCGCTACATGCGCGAGGCCAAGGTGCTGCAGATCGTCGAGGGCACCAACCAGATCCAGCGCGTGGTCATCGGCCGGGCCCTGACCCGGGACTGACCGCCCGCCTCAGCGGGGCTCGCCGCCGGTGCGGCCGGTCTCGCGCAGGGCCTGCTCGAAGGCGGCGAGGACGTCGGGTGTGAGCAGCGTGAACCGCGCCTCGGCCACCCGGGCAGGGGTGGCGCGGACGGTGCCGACCGCGATGCGGGCGGCGTCGAGGGCCGGCCAGCCGTAGATCCCGGCCGACACCGCCGGCAGGGCGACGGTGACGGCGCCCAGCTCGTCGGCGACCCGCAGCGCCTCGCGGTAGCAGGAGGCGAGCAGGTGCGAGCGGTCCTCGGCGCGGGAGTGGACCGGGCCCACGGTGTGGATGACCCACCGGGCGGGCAGGTCGCCCGCGGTCGTGGCCACCGCCTGGCCGACGGGCAGGCCCCCGCCGTAGCGTGAGGCGCGCAGCTCGCGGCACTCGGCGAGGATCGCCGGGCCGCCGCGCCGGTGGATGGCCCCGTCGACCCCGCCGCCTCCCAGCAGGCTGGAGTTGGCGGCGTTGACGACGGCGTCGACCTGCTGCTCGGTGATGTCGCCCGCGACGATCGTGATCCTCACGGTGACAGAGTCCGCCTCAGCCCGGCCAGGGCGCGGCGCGCCGTGGCCTGTTCGACGGGCGCCGTGTCGGTGAAGCGGATCTCCTCCAGGTCGCGCAGGGCCTGCTCGGTGTCGCCGGTCACCGCCCGGATGCGGGCCCTCCGCAGCCGGGTGCGGACCCGGTCGGGGGCCAGGGCGAGCGCATGAGCCAGCTCGGCCTCGGCGGCGTCGAGCTCGCCCCGCCCGGCGAGCGCCAGCGCGCGGGCCGATCGCACGTCGGCCTCGTCGCTCGGCGAGAGGCCGAGCGCCAGGGCACGGCCGAGGTCGGCCAGGGCGCCGTGGTGGTCGCCCAGGTCGGCGCGGATCTGCCCGCGCCCGGCGAGGGCGGACGCGGCGTCGCGGTTGATGTGCAGCGCCTGCTCAAAGGCGCTCGCCCCGTCGGCGGGCGAGCCGCTGAGCCACTGCGCGTAGCCGAGCACGGTGAGGGCCCGCACGTCGCCAGGGGCCCGCTGCACCGCCTGGCGGGACAGGTCGGTGGCGGCGCCGAAGTGGCCCGCGCCCAGCCGGGTCTGCGCCATCTCGGCCAGCACGTGGGCCGCCGCGCAGCCGTCCTCCAGCAGGGTGTAGGTCAGCAACGCGGTGCGGAAGGCCCGCTCGGCCGACTCCACGTCGCCGTCGGCCCGGGCGATGCGGCCGAGCAGCCGGTAGGCGCCGCCGAAGCGGCGCTGCAGCCCGCGGCGGCGGGACTTCTCGGCGATGCTGGTGGCGTGGAAGCGGGCGGTGGCGAGGTCTCCGGCCCGCAGGGCGGCCTCGGCGGCGGCCCAGACGGAGGCGAGCTCCTGAGCGGACGGTCCGGACAGCGGAGAGGCGTCCGCTCCGCTCATCGAGGCCTCCTCATCCGTGGCCGGATAAGTCGAGACTCGCTGATCACCGGCCTCCTCGTCAATCAGCCACCAGCGGAAATGTGGTGCGCGGCCGGTGAGCCGTTGATCCTGCGGGGGCACCTTACCAAAGGTGTGCCCGGCTGTGCGGGTGAAACGAATGTCCAATTCGCCCCATAATGACGATTTAGCTGTTATGTGGCGAATTGAATTGGGAGAAAAGGTGTAAAGGGAGCAGTCGGTGGATCGCCGATTCGGTGTGGCCGATATCGTGCCATCGGCCGGCACCGGAATGACCGAGGCGCGCGGCCACGCCATTGACGCGGGGTTACTATGAACCCCGTAAAGCGTCTCAGGCGCTCGAAATCCGGCGAGGTAATCGTGACCCAGCATCATGCCGCAGCACCGGTTTCGCCCGTGGAGCCCATCTGGGGACGCGAGATCCCGTTCCGCAACCCGCACTTCACCGGACGTGACCGCGAGCTCGACATGCTGCGCGCGAGTCTCGGCGCCACCTCGCAGGCCGTCCTCGGCCATCCGTTGCAGCCCCTCTACGGCATGGGCGGAGTCGGCAAGACGGAGATCGCCGCCGAATACTGCCACCGCCACGCCGCCGACTACGACCTGGTGTGGTGGGTCAGGTCGGAGCAGGAGGACACCGTCCGCAACGCGCTCATCGCGCTCGGCCGGCGGATGGGCCTGGCGGAGTTCTCCGACACCGAGCGCGACTACTCCTCCCAGATCGTGCTCGACGCGCTGCGCACCGGGAAGAAGTACTCCCGCTGGCTGCTGGTCTTCGACAACGTGACCGACCCCGACATGATCCGCTCCTACATCCCGCGCGGCGCCGGGCACGTCATCATCACCTCCCGCATCGCGCAGTGGCGCCGCGAGCTCAACTCCGAGGGCATCGAGGTGGGCGCGTTCAAGGCGGAGGAGAGCATCGACTTCCTGCGCCGGCGGATCCCCGGCCTCGGGCCGGGCGGCACCCGGGAGGCCGACGCGGAGCGGGTGGCCGAGGCGGCGCGGCTAGCCGACGCGCTCGGCCACCTGCCGCTGGCCAGCGAGCACGCCGCCGCCTACCTCATCGAGACCCGCATGGCGGTGGGCGACTATCTCGCCCTCTACCGGCGCAACGCCCACGAGATGCTCGGCCAGCCCGTCGACATCTACTACCCCGAGCCGGTCGCCACCACCTGGAGCGTGTCGCACGGCACGATCTCCGACGAGGCGCGCAGCCTGTTCAAGCTGCTCTGCTTCTTCTCGCCGGAGCCGATCTCCGAGGAGCTGATCGTACGGCCCACGCTCACGGCCGGCGGGAGCCTGCCGGAGGAGCTCGGGCGGGTGCTGGGCGACCAGGCGACGTTCCGGCGGGCGGTGCGCGAGCTGGCCCGGTTCTCGTTGCTGAAGATCTTCGGGGTGCGCAACGTCGTCCAGGTGCACCGGGTCGTGCAGGACGTCACCCGGGGCAAGATGCAGCGCGAGGAGCCCGAGCAGGTCGCCGAATACCGGCGGATCGCGCACGAGCTCCTGGCCGCCTCCGACCCCGGCGTGCCCGACAAGGAGGCCAACGACCCGCAGTACGAGCTGTCCAAGCAGCACCTCATCCCGTCCGGCGGCCACGAGTCGGCCAACCCCAGGGTCCGGGCGCTGATCATCAACCAGGTGCGCCGGATGCGCCTGCGCGGCGGCAACCGCGAGGGCCTCAACCTCGGCCAGCTGGTGTTCGACAGCTGGCGGGAGCGGTTCGGTCCCGACGACCTGCAGACGCTGATGCTGGCGCTGGAGGTGTCGATCTGCCTGTTCCAGCTGGGCGAGGTCGAGCGGGCCGGCCAGCTCACCATCGACACCCAGACCCGGCTCGCGCGCACCCACGGCCGCGACAACGAGGCCTACCTCAAGACCGCGGGCACCTACTCACGCCTGCAGCGCCACCAGGGCAACTACGCCGAGGCCTACAAACAGGACATGGAGCTGCTCCCGCTGTACGAAGGGGTGTTCCGGTCCGAGCACCTGCAGACCCTCAACCTGCTCAACAACATCGCGCTCGACCTGCGCTGCCTGGGCCGCTACGAGGAGGCGCTGTCCTACGACCGGCGCGCCCACGACGAGCGGCGCCGCATGTTCGGCGACGCCGCCGACTACACCCTCAGCTCCAAGTTCGCCATCGCCCGCGACCTGCGCAACCTCGGCCGGGTCGAGGAGTCGCTCGACCTGATCCGCGAGGTCTGCCGGCTGGCCGAACGCAAGAACCACCCCTGGCACGCGGTCAGGCTGCAGTGGGAGACCGAGCTGTCGGCGGCGCTGCGCTGGGTCGGCCTCTACGAGGAGGCCAGGCAGCTCGGCGAGGAGAATTTCGAGCGCCACGCGCGCATCCTCGGCCCGGCCCACCGCCAGACCCTCAACTGCGCGGTCACCCTCGTCTTCAGCCGCACACTCGACCGTGACCTGGTGGCGGCGGCCCGGCTGGGCGAGGAGACGCTGCTGGCCTGGGAGAAGGTCACCGGCGACCGCACCCACCCCAACACCCAGGCGGCGGCCGTCAACCTGGCCGTCGTCCAGCGGCTCCTCGGCAACCCGCTCGGCGCCAGCCGGATCGACCAGGAGGCGCTTGACCACCACACCAGCCGGCTCGGCGCCGAGCATCCCGGCACCGCCACGGTGATGACCAACCTGGCCAGCGACCTGGCCGCGCTCGGCAACGTGCAGCGGGCCCGCGAGCTGGGCGAGACCGCCCTGAAGATCTTCAGCGAGACGCTCGGCGAGAGTCACCCGCGCGCGCTGGCCGCCGCGAGCAACCTGGTGCTCGACCGGCGCGCCTCGGGCGAGACCGACAAGGCGCAGGCGCTGTGCGAGCAGACCCTGGCGCGTTACGCCGAGGTGCTGCCCGACCACCCGCACGCGCTGCTCACCCAGCAGGGCGGCCGGATCGACCTCGACATCGAGCCCATGTCACAGTGAGCGCCGCATCTCGGCCACGAAGCGCTCGCCCTCCGCGGTCAGCGCTCCCGACCCGGCGAGCTCGCCGATCGCCTTGCGGGTCGGCTCCTCCCAGGCGCGGATCCCGGCCAGGGCCCGGTCGTGGTGCGGGGTGTCCAGCAGCAGCCGCCAGAAGGCGATGAGCCCGGCGTAGGCGTAGCAGCCCTGCAGCAGGTTCTCGGCCGGGCGGGGGTCGTCGCGCCACGGCGCCCGGCCGGTCCAGCCGGTGTCCGGCCGCACCAGCGGCACATGGTTGGTGACCGCGCCGAGCAGCACGTGCCTGAACTCGTGCAGCAGGGTCTCGGCGCACTCCACGTCGTCGGCGGGCATCGACATCGCGATCGCGCCGAACGCCCAGCCGGAGGTGGAGCTGCGCAGGACGCCCGGCACGGCGGGCAACAGGGGGACGAGCACGCGCAGGGTCTCGGCCATCGCCGCCGCCGTGCCGGGCAGGTGACCGCCGAGCAGCCGCCAGCCCGCGTCGAGCACGTCTCGCCAGGCGGGCAGGAGGGGGGCGGGGTCGCGTTCGCCGTACAGGTCGAGGTAGGGGTCGTCGTTGACCAGACAGAGCCGCAGGACGAGACCGTGGCTGGCGATCCGCAGGTCGGGCGGGCGGGGTGGGCCGGCCACCGCCGCGGCCACCTCGGCGAGATAGCGGGTGTCGGGCCGGGCTGTCGCGCGGAGGCTGCGCGCCGCCCAGACGCCGACCTGCGGCGCCGCCAGCAGTTCGCGCACCCGGCACGGATCCTCGTGCTCGGCCTTGGCCAGCTGACGGTGCGCCGCGGCGAATTCCGGAGCCGGGTCCCCGGACAGGAGCCGGCGCCGCAGCGCCTCGATCAGGATGAGATGACGGCGTGATTCGGCCAGCCGCCAAGGGGCCACCGCGGCGGGCTGGATACGGCCCGCCGCGAGGTCAGCCAGTGGGAGTTTCATCGCCGGGACATCCGCTTCTCCCGCTCGGTTGGTCCCATACTCGAGAAGCTTCGCTCCGCATGTTTCCTATGGTGCCGGCCAGAGCCGCGAACGATTCGTCAGTGAGTTGGGCCAGTTGGTCCAGGGTGAGTGGGTCGATACTCAGTTCCGGACCTCCCATTCGGGCCTCCTTCATGGGGATCATCGCGATGATACGTCATAAAGCATTCATTTCTCTTTACCGAATTACCCGGATAGGTGGTCAAAATCGGTAATGGAGTACGACGAGTTCGGCGCGCATGGCGACGGCGACGTTGCCGTCCGGGGTGACGATCACCCGCTGCGCCGCCTCGGGCAGCGCGTAGCAGCCGGTGCGCCGCCAGGTCCGCAGATCCCAGAACGCCAGCGTGGCGTCCTCGGAGCCGGTGATCGCCACCGGCCGGCCGCCGAACGCGGCGCACGCCAGGCCGGTGGCGGCCGACTCGTGCCGTTCGGCGGCCCGGTACAGCGGGGCGGCGTTGCGCAGGTCCCAGCCGCGGACCGACCCGTCGTCGGCGACGGTGACCACGAGATGCCGGTCGTCCACCCGCACGCCCCGCGCCGCGCGCACCCCGCCGGCCCCGCTCAGCCGGTGCGGCACCGGGTTGCCGCTGGCCAGGTCGACGACCCAGGCCGTGCCCGACTCGTCCACCACGATCAGGCAGGTCCGGTTGCCCATCGTGTGGACGTCGAGATCCCGGATGGGCGCCCGGCCGATCTCGTGCGTGGACAGGCGGAGCCCGGTCGCCACGCTGACGATCCGCACGACGCCGCGCGTGCGCGACCCGCAGGCCAGGACACCGGTCTCGCCGAGCCGGCCGGAGGCCAGGATCTCCGGGCCTCCGGCCGGCTCGGGGGCCGGCTCGGCGGTCGGCTCGGTGCGCTGGAAGCCGGTCCGTCCGGCCCCGGTCCACAGCGTCAGGGGGCCCGGGGGAGCGTACGAGATCACGTGCCGGCCGTCCGCCGCCGAGGCCAGCCCGGACCGGGGGCGCACGGCGTGCCGGCCGAGCGGCATCCCGGTCGCGGAGGCGTACAGGTGCAGCACGCCGCCGGTGAGCGCGGCGAGCACGCCTTCGCCGGTCGCCAGCCCCGTGATGGGCGCCCAGCCGCGGTCCGGCGACGCGGACGCCACGTCGGCGTTCCACAGGCGGACCCGCCCGTCGCGGCCGGCGCTGACGATCACCGGCCGGGCCGCGATCCGGGTGCGGGCCAGCGCGGTCACCGGGCCCGCGTGCGCGGCCACGTTCCAGGCCGGCCGGCCCAGCCCCAGGTCCACCGAGTGGAGCGCGCCCGTGTCGTCGCCCGCGAAGTCGGCCTCGGGGCCGGGCGCGGGCAGCGCGGCGCAGGCGCCGGGCCCCGGCAGCGCCCGCTGGTCGCCGTCGACCAGGTTCCACGCCCACAGGCGGCCGTCGCGCGTCCGCAGCACCGCGTGCGCCGCACCGGCCGCGCCGACACAGGTGACCTCCGCGAACGGCGCGCCGGCCACCCGCAGGATGCCCAGTGACCGCCCCGTCTCCAGCGACCAGAGCCGGGCCGTGCCCTCGCTGTCCGTCGTGACGGCGACCGGGCCGTTGACCGTGGCGCAGGCCACCGAGCCCCGGGGGCCGAGAGCGCCGGTCAGCGGCGGGCCGGCCTCCGGCGCCCCGACCCGGCGGTGGTCGTCCGCTCCCGCGCTCACCTCGCCGATCTCCGCGCCCGGCGTCCAGAGCCGGCAGTGGCCGTCCGTCCCCACGCTCACCACGGCGCTCACCACCCGGCTCACCGCAGCGCTTACCACCGGGCTCACGTCGCCGATCTCGGCGACGGCCAGCGCGGAGATCCGCCCGGCGTGGCGGGGCGCGGACGCCTTGATCCGCTCGCCGGTCGCCGGTTCCCAGACCCGGATCGCGCCGTCGCCGTGCCCGGTCACCAGGGTCGTGCGGCCCGCCCACGGGACGGCCCGCACGACGGTCACCTCGTCGCCGAAGCCGTCCGGCGGGCCCGTCGGGTGGCCGGTCTCCAGATCCCACAGCCGGACCGGCCCCTCGTCGCAGCTGATCGCCAGGACGGGGCGGCCGTCCAGCACGAAGGTGTCGAGGGTGTGCCGGGTGCCCCCGGCCGCGATGGTCATCCGCAGCGCCGGGCTCACCGCGATGCCGGTGGCCCAGGCCGGCGCCCAGCCGCTGCCCCGGGTCAGCTCGGCCGCCATCGCGTGCTCGCCGAACCGGGCGGCGTCCACGGCCAGGATCTGACGCCGGACACCCGGCCCGGCCACCGCGTGGCGGGCCGCCGAGGCGCGGTAGACGTGCGCGCCGACCGGCGGGTCCGGCAGCGCCGCCAGCACCGGCAGCGTCGTCACCGGGTCGGTGTGCACCAGGAACTCCGGCCGGGCCAGCAGCTCGGCGATCCGCGAGGCGCCGTCGGCGTGGTGGACGGCGTGCCGCCGCACGTACGCCGGGGCCGCCGCCCAGTCCATCTCCGGCCCGGCCGGCGCGAGCAGATCCAGGATCTCCGCGTCGCGGCCCGAGGCCCGCAGGTGATCGATGAGACCCTGGTGGAACAGCCGGTACAGGACGGTCGTGCCGTCCTCCTCGACGCTCTGCCGCAGGTAGAAGCGCGCGGCCGACAGGGCGGCCCGTACCTCCGCCTCGGCCATGGCCGGGCCGGACAGCGGGCCCAGGGCGCGTACGACCTCCACCGGCATGCCGTCGCCCCGGGCGTGGGCCACGGCGGTGAGGACGGCGCCCACCTCCGGCCGGTCGGTCAGGTCGAGGTCCATCACCTCGGGCAGGGTGCGCGGCGTGCCGAGGCCGAGCGACCGGGCCACGACCGCGTCCGCGACCGGCACCCGCCGCGCCGCGAACCGGTGCGTGCACAGCCCCGCGACCAGGAACTCGCCCCACCGGTCGGCGTCCTTCGGCGGGTCGGCCGCCAGGGTCTCGGCGACGGCCCGTGCGTAGGCGCGGCGCGCGGGCACGTACCGGACCGAGTTGTACGGCTCCGTCAGCTCCAGGACCGCCTCGACGTACTGGCGGATGTTCCGCTGGACCTCGGCCCGGTCCTCGTCGTCGAGGTCCACGAGCCCGCCCGCGTCCTCGGCCGCCCGTCGCAGCGCCGCGAACTCCGGCCACGGCCGCATTCCCGCCAGCAGCCGGCACCGCCCCCGCCGCACCAGGTCCAGCAGGTCGGCGGCGAGCTCGGCCGGGCGGCTCGCCTCGTCCAGCGCGTCCACCAGGAGGGTGGGCCGGTCCTCCAGCGCCTCGCCGAACGACTCGCGGGTCCAGGGGGTCCGCGGCGTGGGCAGCCGGAGCTGGGCCGCGAGGGCGGCGAGGATCTCACCGGTGCCCAGCTGCCGGGCGTGCGCGATGGCCAGCCGGGCGTTCTCCGCCGGACGGTGGGCGGCCCGCGTCCAGATCCGCTCCGTACGGCGGCGCAGCTCCGGATGCGCGGCGCAGGCCAGCACGCCGAGCAGCGCCGACTTGCCGGTGCCGGGGCTGCCGGTCACCACGCGCAGCGGCCCGTCGCCCGCCCCGTCGAGCCACGCCGCCAGCGCGGCCAGCTCCTCGGCCCGGCCGGTGAAGCAGCCCGCCTGCGCCGACCGGTCGTGGCCGGCGGCCCGCCGCTCGTAGTGTCTGGGGTCGATGGCCGCGACCTCGGCGAGGAACCCGCCGAACGCGCGGTCGGCCGCCTGCTCGGTCGCCGCGGCCCGGTCGGGGTCGTAGTCGGGGTTGCGGAAGAACGGCGGCACATCGGCGGCCGACCTGAACTCCACCAGGCTGGACATCATCTCCTGCGGGGCGGCGTCCAGCTCCGTGATCAGCCGGTCGAGCTGGTCCCGGATGTCGGCGTGCAGGGTGGACAGCGAGATGTACTCGTTGGCGGGCGGGATGTGCCGCAGCCCGCGGCTCATCTCGTCCAGGACGCTCGCGGCGGCCCGGGTGAACAGGCCGTCGAACGCGGCGTTGCGGGGGGCGCAGGCGGCGAGCACGGTCGTGCGGGCCGGCGTCTCCAGGGTCAGCTGGTGCGGGGACCGGGCGGCCGTCCCGGCGTGGCACACGTCGACCAGGAACAGCACCCGGGGCCCGTCCGCCGGGTTCTCCGCCTCCTTGACCCAGTCCACCACCCGCGTTTGGCGGGGCGCCGCGCCGTCGGGACCCACCACGTGCAGGTCGCCCGTCCGGGTCAGCTCCCCGTGACCGACGATCGCCACGACCAGCAGGTCGTCCGGCCCGCAGGCCTCGATCTCCGCGAAGACCGCCTCACCCAGCTCAGCCGCCGTGGCGGGGGCCGGGGTCGCGCAGTCGAAGCCGAAGCGCCGCAGCACGCCGGCCATCCGGGCCGCGAGCGTGCCGGCGAACTCCAGCGGCTCCCGGCCCCGCGCCTCCGGGACGCTCAGGCACAGCGCGCGGCGCCGGATGGTCTGAGGCACCGTGCCGCCTACAGGCCGAGGTGCCGGGTGACGTCGGGACAGCGTAAGTAGCTCTGCGCCGTGTGGAAGTCCCAGCCCGCGATCCGCAGGTCGGTCACCTCGGCGTCCACGCCGTCGAAGCTGCCGCCGAGGCCCGTCCGGGGCACCGCCACCAGATCGCCCACATCGGACAGATTGACCCAGCGCCGCACCCCCGGCGGCCGCGCGCCCCGGTCGTCCGGCGGGGGATCCAGCCGGTCGAACACCACGCCGGGCATGCCGAGCGGACTCCCCAGGGTGACGAGCAGGTCCACGCGCAGCTCGGGCGCGGCCCACAGCGCCTCGTAGGTCACCACGCTGCCCAGCGAGTGGGCCACCACGACGACCCGCTCGTGCCCGGAGCCCGCCGCGATGGCCGCGCCCACCGCGTTGCGGGCCGCCAGCCGCCGCTTCCCGCCGGGACTCTTCAGGTAGACGCCGACCTCCCGGACGAACGCGGTGGCGAACGCGCGGACCGTCCTGCCGTACCTGCGGGTGAGCCAGTCGGCCGCGGCGCGGGCCCTGGCCGTACGGTCGCCCTGCGCGGTCTGCGGCGCGGGGCGCAGCCGGTCCACCCAGTCGATCAGCAGACCGGCGGCGAAGTCGTCGAGCGTGTCGACGTCGTCGGCGCCCTGGTGGGCGCCCCGGCGCAGGTGGTGGGCGTAGTAGCCGACGGTGACGGGCGTCCCGCCCAGCCAGCACGTCCAGTCGCGGCCGGCCGACGCCGCGGCCTCGGCCGCCGACCCTGTCCGGCGGAAGTACGAGTAGTTGCGGACCCCGTGGACTCCGACGAGATATGGGAGCACATGTTCATAGGTCCCCATTTTTGTTCGTACTTCAACCGCCCTTGACCGTGTGGACAGGTCTATTCGCGGGGCCGGTCGGCGGTGGCCCTGATGACGTCGATCCAGATCCGGGTCAGCAGTGTGCCCAGCACCAGCAGCAGCCCGGCCGCGACCAGGGCGCGGAGCGCGACCGAGTCCGGCACCAGGCCGCCGAGCACGAGCAGGCACAGGCCCACGTCGAGCATCACGATCGTGGCCACGGACAGCGAGTAGACGCGCACCCTCGGCCGGGTCCAGAACCGCACGCCCCCCACCGGATCCAGCCTGCGCGACACGCGCGGCCGGTCGGCCAGCCCTTCGAGGAAGCGCGACTCCCACAGCATGGCCAGCAACAGCACCGGCAGAACCTGGGCGACGGTGGCGTAGTAGTCGCGCGGCATGAGCCCTCACAGCTAGCGGTCACTCGCATTCTGCCGTAGATCACCATGTTTGTACGGTCTCTGTGACTAGGGACATCACCGATGCGGACCCTGAGGCCATGCCCGGGCCGGTGGTCTACCGTCTCGGGACACGCCTTCGGCGCCGAACCAGGCCGGGGGCGCGCCTTCTGATCTCCGAGGACGTCGCGAGGGCCGCCCTCGGAGCGTGCGGCCCGCCATCTGGTCGGCGAGGTGTATCAAATTTCCCCTTTCGTGCTCTGGGAAGTCGAGGGCGACGGAGGGAGAGGCGATGTTCGTCGGAAGGGCGGTGGAGCTGGCCCTGGTGCGGGGGGCGCTGCGCGCCGCCGGGGGCGGCCTCGCGCGCACGATCGCGATCGAGGGGCCGGAGGGGATCGGCAAGACGGCGCTGCTGCGTCACGCGCTCGCGGAGGCTGCGGGCGACCGGGCGGTCTGCGGGGGCACGGCCGGGAGGAACATGGGCTGCGGGGACGCGGGTTGCGGGAGTTGCGGGAGTGCGGCGGACGGCTCGACCGAGGAGAGCGCGGGGCGGCGGGAATTCGGGGAGACCGTGGGGGTCCAGGTGCTCGCCGCCAGCGGGGACGAAGAGGAGCGGCGGCTCCGCTTCGGGGTGGTGCGGCAACTCCTGGGGGAGGTCGCGCAGGATGATCCGTGGAGTGTCGGCCAAGCCGTGTTCGACGAGCTCGAACGGCTCCAGGCCGCGCGGCCCGTGGTCGTCGTGCTGGACGACGCCCAGTGGGCCGACCGTCCCTCCCTGCAGGCGCTCGCCTTCGCGCTGCGCCGCCTGCGCGCCGGACGCGTGCTCGCCCTGGTCTCCTGCCGCGACCTCGCGGACGAGTGGCTGCCGCAGGGGCTGCGGCGGCTCCTGACCGGCGGCGAGGCCCTGCGCCTCACCCTGGCCGGCCTGACGGCCGCGGACCTGGCCCGACTGGCAGACCAGGTCCCGGCCGGCGCCGGGGAGCCGGCGGCCGGGCCGCTGACCGAGCGGGCCGCCGCACGGCTGCGCGAGCACACCTCGGGCAACCCGCTGCACGCCCGCGCCCTGCTCGCCACCCACACGGCGCGGCGGCTGGCGGATCCGGGCGTACGGCTGCCGGCCCCTGGCACCTTCGCCCGCCCCTTCGCCCGCCGCCTGCGCGCCGGCGACGCTCGCACCAGGGCGCTGATCGCCGCCTGCGCCGTGCTCGGCGACCCCTGCGACCTCCACGTCGCCGCCGCCGTCGCCGCCGCCCTGGACAGCCGGCTCCCCGCCTACGAGGCCGAAACGCCGCCGGCGGGTGACCCGGCGACGGCTTCCTCGGGCGCCGCCGCCTGGCCGGCGACGGCTCCCGAGGCCGGAGGAGGCGTCGCCCGGGTGGAGGCGCTGGACGCGCTCGAAGGCGGGGTGAACGCCGGGGTGCTGGAGGAGCGGCCCGGCCGGACGGTCGCGTTCCGCGATCCACTCGCCAGGGCGGCCGCGTACGGGATGCTCGGCGCGGGGGCCCGCGCACGCCTGCACCTGGCCGCCGCCCGGGTCGTCGAGGACACCGGCACGGCCCTGCGCCACCGGGCGGCCGCCGCTGACGGCCCCGACGAGACGCTGGCCGAGGAGCTCGTGGGGTTCGCGGCCAAGGAGGCTCAGCACGGCCTGTGGCTGGAGGCGGCGGCCCACCTGGAGCTGGCGGCCGGGCTGTCGGAGCCGGCCACCACCCGGGACGAGCTGCGCACCGCGGTGCTGGAGCACGTGCTGCTCGGCGGCGACGTCGTCCGCGCCGACGAGCTGGCCGCGGCGGCCGGCCCCGACCCCCGGCCAGAGCGCCGCTACGTGCTGGGGCGGCTCGCCCTGGCCGCCGGCCGCTTCGACGAGGCGGCCGAGTCGCTGGCCGAGGCGTGGCGTGACCGGGCTCCCGGCTTCGCCGCCGACACCGCCGAGCAGCTGGCCTGGCTGCACCTGGTCCGGGGAGATCGGCAGGCCGCGGCGAGCTGGGCCCGGCTGGCGATCGAGCAGCCCATCCAGGGGCCGGCCGGCCGGCCGTACGACGTGCTGGCGCTGAGCGGGGAGCCCCTCCAGGGGCGGCCCCACGACGCGCCGGCCCTGCCGGCCCCGCCGGTCGCGGCGGGCAGGTCGCGGGACGTGCCGGCGGCCCAGGGCGGGCCGTCCGGCGGGCTCGCCGGGGCGGTCCGGTGCCTGCGAGGCGACGACGCGGGGGCCGCGTCCGCCCTGCTGGCCCGGGCCGTCACGGCGGAGGAGCGGGCCGGGTTGCCGCACCACCGGCTGCTGGCCGGCGCGCTGCTGGCCGTCGCCGAGTACCGCGACGGGCGGTGGGCGGACGCGGTCGCGCGGGGGGAGCGGGTGCTGGCCGAGGCGAGGGAACTCGGCCAGCGCTGGCTGCTGCCCTGCCTGGAGGCGGTGTGCGTGGCGCCGCTGGTCGCGCGGGGTGAGCACGAGCGGGCCCTGGCCCACGCGACCGCCGCCCGCGCCGCCGCCCGCGAGATGCGGCACGCCATGGGAGAGGCGGCGGCGGACGTCGCGATGGCGCTGCTGGAAGGCGGGGACGAGCCGGCGGTGACGCCGCACGCGGCCGCCGCGACCGGCGACCCGTTCGTGCCCGACCCGCGGCCGCGGCTCGTCGAGCTGCTGGTCGCCGAGGGCCGCCTGGGCGAGGCGGAGCAGGAGCTGGCCGGGCTCGCCGGCGTGGCCGGGCAGGCGCGCCAGGCCCGGTTGCGGGGGCTGCTGCTGGCGGCGCGGAACGCGCCGGCCGAGGCCGAGGCGAGTTTCGAGCACGCGCTCGGGCTCGCCGCCGAGGGCCGCGACCCGCTGGAGGAGGGGCGCGTTCTGCTCGACCTCGGCAGGCTGCTGCGCCGCACCGGGCGGCGGCGCGCGGCGGCGGAGCGGTTACGCGCCGCGCGGGAGGTCTTCGTCCGGCTCGGCGCCCACCCGCTGGTGGCGGGCTGCGCGCAGGAGCTGGAGGCGTGCGGCCTGGAGCCGTCGGGCACCGTGCGGCTGGGGCTGACGCCCCAGGAGTTCAGCACGGCCAGGCTGGTGGCCGACGGCCGGACCAACCGGCAGATCGCCCGCGAACTGCTCATCAGCGTCAAGACCGTCGAATACCACATCGGCAAGATCTACACGAAACTCGGCATCGGCTCCCGGGTCGCGCTCGCCTCCAGGCTGGCCGCCCTGGGAGACGCCCCCTGACCTCGTACGGTCAGGACCGCGAGCCGGCGCCGCGCCGGAGGAGGGGACCGGCGCGGCGTCCTCGCACGCGGGCCGGTCCGGTCAGACGCGGATCCACGACGTGGTCACGGTGGACCCCTCCTCGCAGATGACGCGCAGCCGCAGCGGGCCGGTGCCCGGCGACTCGGCGGTGAAGCGGCCGAGGTCGTCGGAGCGCACCCGGGTCTCGCCCTCGGGCCGCTGGACCCCGATCTCCACCGACGTGCCGCGCAGCACCCGGCCCACCAGCCGCGAGCCCGAGATCTCCACCTCCACGACCACCCCGCCGGTCTCGAAGGTGAGCAGCCGGGGACGGTCGCCGCCCCGCACCCGGGTCGCGGTCAGCTCATCCCAGGAGTCGAACGTCAGCTCGGCCAGCTCGCCCTCAAGGGTCCGGAGCGTGAACGCCCGCATGGCGTCGTCGAACAGCTCGGCGGGCACCGGATCCAGCAGCAGGGCGATCTCGCGCAGCTCTTCTTCCAGCTCGAAACCGTCGTCGTCCATGGCCCTCACCTGGGAATCCCGGTCACTCCGCGGCGCGCGATCAGCTCGCCCAGCTTCTTGAGGCAGCGCGCCCTGATCGGGCCCACGCTGCCCACGGCGAGGTCCAGCCCCGCCGCGATCTCCTGGTAGGAGGGCCGAGGAGAGGAGATGAGCACCCGCAGCAGCCGCCGGCAGCGATCCGGCAGCTCCTGGAAGGCGTCCCACACCTGCTGGGCGCGCTGCCGTTCGGCGCCCGCCTCCTCGGCCTCCAGCACCAGCAGCTCGGGGCTGCGCTCGTCGATGTCGAGCCCCAGCAGTGCCACGTCGCTCACCGGCATGGACCGGCCGCTGGTGCGGACGACGCGCAGCGCCTCGTGGCGGGCCGTGCTCGCCAGCCAGGAGCCGACCTTCTCCGGCTCTCTCAGCCGGGTGAGGTGCTCGGCGAGCCGGAACCACGTCGTCTGGCAGACGTCCTGGGCGTCGGAGTCGTTCGGCAGGTAGGAGCGGGCCACCGACCACACCAGCCCGGTGTGCCGGTGGTAGAGCTCTTTCCAGGCTCCGGCGTCGCCATCCGCGGCTGCCCTGACGAGGGCTCCGGTGTCGTCCACGGCGATCCTTCCCTCTGCTGGAGCGAAGTGCTCATGATATTTCGTGAGACGCTCCAGGACAGGGGATGGGTGACTCATCACAGCAGGCCGCTCAGATCGGGCACGGCGAGCACGCCGTCCACCAGATCCCGGGCCGCCTGCCGGGAGGTCACCTGGGCCTGCGACATGCGGGCCGCGAGGACGCCGGCGATGATCGGCGTGGCGAACGACGTGCCGCTCCACCGGGCCAGGCCGGTGAAGCTCTCCTTGTCGCCGACGGAGAAGGGCGCGAGGCAGGTGCAGCCCGGGTAGAGGGCGGGCGCGTGAAAGCGGCAGAGCGCGCTCGCCGGGTAGTCGTACAGGTAGTCGCCCGAGGTGTAGGCGTTGACCAGCCGCTCGCCGGGCGCGTAGACCTTCACCCAGCCGCCGTGGTTGCTGAAGCAGGCCCGGCCCTGCCCGTCCTCGCGCAGCGCCCCGACCGACACGACCACGTCGCCGCTCGCGTTCACCGGCTCGTCCGCGAGCGCCGCCGGCCAGAACGGGTCGGTCACGCCGTCGTTGCCCGCGGCGGCCACCAGGACCGTGCCGGGGTGGCCGGCCAGCTCGGTGACGAAGTCGGCGAGGCCGAGCAGCGCCTGGGTCCGCTCGGTCGACGCCCCGGCCGACAGCGAGATGATGTCCGGCCAGCCGTGGGTGTCGAGCGTGCGCAGGATGGCCAGGCCCAGCTCGTCCTCCGGCACCGCGCCGGCGTACGGGAAGGTGTTGTGGACGCGGACGTCTGTGGCCGGCGCCACGCGGCGCACGACGCCCGCGATGAACGTGCCGTGGCCCGTGTACGGCCTGATCGTGCCGTCCAGTTCGAGTTCCTGGGCGGGGGTGGTGACGTCGCCGTCGACCATGGGGATGTTCGGCGTGCCGGCGCTGGCGTCCAGCCAGGTGTGGGTCAGGTAGTCGTGGACGAGTCCGGTGTCCAGGACGGTGACGGTGACGCCGGCTCCGTGGGCACGCGGGCCGCTCGGCGGGGTGGGTGGAGCCGCGGCCGGCGTCGGCTCGTCGCCCGGGCAGAGGTTGACCCCGCTGACCGACACCAGGTGGACCAGGGTGGCGTGGACCTTCTCCCGCTCCAGCGCCTCCAGGGCACGGAAGACGTTCCGGCGGCCGAGGGCGAGCCGGCGGACGGTGACCCGGTCCTGGGCCTCCTCCGACGGCCAGGCGACGCGGACGTTCCCCTCCTGCGGCTGGCTCCGCTCGGCGATCTCGATGGCGCGGGACACGTCGGCCGCCCTGACCAGGATGTGGCCGGTGAGGTAGGCGTAGCGGGGCGCGACCGGGGAGCCCGGTTCGGCGCCCTCGGGGCCGGCCGCGGCGCGCGCTTCCTCCGGCAGCGCCTCGTTCACCAGCTCCAGCTGCTTCCAGAACCGGGGATCCGGGTGGGTGTCCGGTGTGCTCATCCGAGTCGTCCTCCTTGGGGAAGTGCGCGGGTCCTGCCTGTATGAGCCAGGTGGCGCCCGCCTGATACAGCCCGCCCGGTGCGGCCGGCCCGACCTCGGCCGGCCGCACCCCGCCTGGCCTGGCCCGCCGGTCCCTCCTGACAGGGCCGGCGCATGGACGCGGGCACCCCTCGCCTCTACGATCGGTCCGTGCCTGGGGGAACGGCGAGGGATTCCGGGATTCCGGGCGACCCGCACGATGTGCTGGCCATGGTGTTCGCACGCCCTCAGGAGGCTCTGCGCGCCGCGCGGGCCATGCTGGCCGACGGGCGCGGACCGTACGAGTCGTCGATCGCCCGGCAGGCGCTGGGCATCCTGCACCGGGAGTTCGGCGACCTGGACGCCGCGATCGGCGAGCTGCGGCAGGCGATCCGGCTGGCGCGGCAGGCCGGCTCGCCCGACCGCGAGGCCGACGTGCTGGCCACGCTCGGCATCGCGCTGCTGCACCGGGGGCGCACCCGGCGGGGGCTGGCGGCGCTCGACGACGCCGTCGCGACCTCCGGCGGCGCCACGCGGGCCCGGGTGTTGTTCCGGCGGGCGGGCGCGCGGTGGATCCTCGGCCGGCACCGCGACGCGCTCGACGACCTCCGGGTGGCGGTCCCCGCCCTGACGCGGGCGCGCGACACCGTCTGGGCGGCCCGCGCGCTCACCCTGCGCGGCCACGTCCACCTGGCCCTGGGCTCGGTACGCCTCGCCGACGCCGACTTCGGCACCGCGCAGGACATGTTCGCCACCACCGACCAGGAGCACGACTCGGTCGTCGCGGTGCAGAACCGCGGCGTGGCCGCCTTCAGGTCCGGAGACCTGCCCGCGGCGCTGGAGCTGCTCGACGAGGCGGACCGGCGCTTCCGTGAGCTCGGCACGCCCATGTTCGACCTGGCCGCCGACCGGTGCGCGGTGCTGATGGCCGCCGGGCTGGCCAGGGACGCGCTGGAGCGGGCCGACCAGGCGCTGCTGCGTCTGACGCGGCTGCGCGGCCAGGCCACGATGCGGGCCGAGCTGCTGCTCATCGCCGCCCGGGCCGCGCTGCTCGCCGGCGATCCGGGCGCCGCCCGGCAGCGCGCCGACGAGGCCCGCCGGCTGTTCGGCGGGCAGCGGCGCGCCTGGTGGACCGAGCACGCCCGGCTCATCCTGGTGCAGGCCGCGCTGGCCGAGGGCGCGGCGTCGCCGGCGTTGCTGACCGCGGCCCGCCGGTTGGCCGGCCGGCTGGCCGAGCTCGGCTCGCCCGAGGTGTGGCAGGCCCACCTGCTCGCCGGCCGCGCCGCGCTGGTGCTGGGCGACCGGCGCGCGGCCGACCACCACCTGGGCGTCGCCGCCAGGGCACGGCACCGCGGCCCCGCCGCGTCGCGGGCGGCCGGCTGGCTCGCCGAGGCGCTGCGCGCGCGGGCGGCGGGCCGGCCGCGGCGGCTGCTGCACGCCTGCCGCGCTGGGCTGGCGCTGATCGAGGAGCACTGGCTCACCTTTGGCTCCGCCGAGCTGCGGGCCCGGGCCACCGCGCAGGGCGCGGAGCTGGCCAGGCTCGCGCAGCGCCACTGGGTGCGCTCCGGCGGCGCCCGCGAGCTGCTCGCCTGGACCGAGCGGTGGCGGGCGACCGCGCTGGCGGTGCCGGCCGTCCGCCCGCCCGAGGATCCCGAACTGTTCGCCCGCCTGGCCGCGCTGCGCGAGACCGACCACCTGCTCGACCGGGCCCGCTCCGACGGCGCGGCGCCGGCGGCCACCCTCGAACGGGATCGCGAACGGCTGGAGGCGCAGGTCCGCGAGCTCACCCTGCGCGTGCGCGGCCCGTACGGCCGTGGCGCGGTCGCGCCGGACGCCGGCCTGATCCTGGCGGCGCTCGGCGACGACCCGCGCGCCGGGGCGCGGCTTGTGGAGCTGGTCGTGGTCGACGGCGTCCTGCACGCGCTGCTGTGCGGCGGCGGCCGGGTCCGCAGGTTCGAGGTGGGCCCGGTGGCGGCGGCCGTCGCCGAGATCGAGTTCGCCCGGTCGAGGCTGCGCCGCCTGGCCTACCAGCGTGAGCCGGACCGACAGGAGCTGGGCGAGCTGGGCCGCCGCCTCGATGCGAGCGTCCTGGGGCCGGTGGCCGCCCGGCTGGGCGACGGGCCGGTCGTCATCGTGCCGCCCGGCATCCTGCACGGCGCGCCCTGGGCGTTGCTGTCGTCCCTGCGCCGCCGGGTGTTCGACGTCGCGCCGTCGGCCGCCGCCTGGTTGCGCGCGCGTGCGGCGGTCCAGCCCGAGGACGGCGCCGTCGTGCTGGTGCGCGGTCCCGGCATGGCCGCCGCCGACGGCGAGGTGCGCGCCATCGCCGCCCTGTACGACGAGGCCACGGTGCTGGGCGGTGGCTCGGCGACGGCCCGCGCCGTGCTGTCGGCCGTCGACGGCTGCCGGCTGGCCCACCTGGCCGCGCACGGGACGTTCCGCGCCGACAGCCCGCTGTTCTCCTCCCTGCTGGTCGACGACGGGCCGCTGACCGCGCACGACCTGGAGGGCCTGGGCCGGGCGCCGCACCGGCTGGTGCTGTCGAGCTGCGACTCCGGGCAGATGGCCCCCGTCGGGGCCGACGAGGTGCTCGGCCTGGCCACCGCGCTGCTCCGGCTGGGCACGGCCGGCATCGTGGCGAGCGTCGTCCCGGTCAACGACGAGGCCGCGGTGCCGGTGATGGTGGGACTGCACGAGGGGCTGCGGCGGGGGCTCACCCTGGCCGAGGCGCTCGCGGCCGCCCGCGGAGACGACGTCTCCTTCGTCGCCATCGGGGCAGGCTGAGGTGTTCCCCTCCACCCCAGCAGGGGAGGTCTCCGGCCTCGGCAGATTTGACGATGAGGCCGTCCAGCGCCTTGATCGGACGCCGTTGATCATGTGAGACTTCCCTACAATGGGACACTCATCCGGACAGTGGGGGTCGTCGCCCATGATCCGCGTGCTGATCGAGCGGCTCTAGATGCCGGACGACGAGCTGGACGTGGCGTTCGAGCTCGGCAGGACCTGCGCGCTGGCCGCCGAATGCGGCAGAGATCTGCGGCGTTGCGCCCAGATGTACACCGGGCTGTTCCCGGCGGCGGCCTTCGACACCGACTTCTACACCGGGATGTCCCTGGCCGGCGCGTTCACCTCGCCGTGGACCAGCGCCGAGGGGCTCAAGGTGGCCAACAGGGCCGCGATCTGGGTGCTGGCCGTCGACCGGCTGATCGACCACACCTTCACCAGGCGCGGCGAGGTCAACGCCCTGGTGCGCGAGTGCCTGGCGGTCGCCGACGGGGCGGTGCCCAGGGCGGCGGTCACCAGGTTCCTCGCCGACCTGCGCGACGAGCTCGACCGGGTCAAGGAGTTCGAGGACCTGAAGGAGCTCTGGCGAGACCAGCTGGACGCCATGCTGAGCGCGATGACCCGGGCGTGGGTGTGGCGCGACACCCGGCGGGCGCCCTCGCTGGAGGGCTACCTGGACAACGCCGACAGCCGCGGGTCGTGCTTCGTGGACCTGTCGCACTGGATCTACGCGGGTGACGACTGGGCCAGGCGGCACCTGACCGAGCTGCGCCCGGTGAGCGCGCACGTGCAGCGCTACCTGCATCTCCTCGGTGACCTCGCCTCCTACCGCAGGGACGTCTCCTGGGGCGACCTCAACGTGCTCATGCTCGGCGTCGACCGCGCGGAGGTGACCGACGCGATGGCGCGCCTGGAGCGCGAGTCGGCCCAGCTGATCGGGCCGCTGCGCGAACGGAGCCCGAGGGCGGCCGCCTACCTGCGGCGGCAGATCGGCTTCCACGCGGGCTACAACGGCGTCTCGGGCTAGCGGCCCGCCGCGCGCGGCTCTGGCCGGGGCACCGGTCCGGCTTCGGCCTGGCGAGCCGGACGACCTCCCGCGGAGTCGGCCTCGGTACGACATGTTGGGTGTGACTTTTGATCGCCCCCTATATATGGTGTCTGCTGCAGCCGGTTCGGCCGCCTTTCCAGGCGGCCGAGGCAAGAGGGAACCTGGTGAGAATCCGGGACTGCCCCGCAGCGGTGAGTGGGAACGACCGCCGTCAGACGCACTGGGCCACGAGGCCCGGGAAGCGACGGCCAGTAGGCGTGAGGGACACGCCCACGAGTCCGAAGACCTGCCGGCGCGCCGTACACGATCATGCGTGTGCGGCTGCTCCGAGGCCGCGCGGGACGGCCGACGGCACCGGCGCCAGGGTTGTGCGGCGTCCCTGCCGCGGGCTCCCGCGCGTGTTCTCGGTTCATGACCGAGTTCGCGAGGAGAGAACAGTGACGGTCACCGGGGACGCATCGACCGACCTCACCGAGAGGGCGCCGGCGGACGGGGAGGGGCCCGCGCCGCGCAGTGTCCGGATGCGGGTGCGTAAACGCGATGGCAGGACCGAACCGGTCGATGTCAGCAAGATCGTGCGCGCGGTGGAGCGCTGGGCGGGCGATCTGACCGACGTCGACCCGCTGCGGGTCGCCACCAGGACCATCAGCGGTCTGTACGACGGTGCCACCACCGCAGAGCTGGACCGGCTGTCGATTCGGACCGCCGCCGAGATGATCGGGGAGGAGCCACAGTATTCACGCTTGGCCGCCCGGCTGCTGTCCGCCTACGTCGGCAAGGAGGTCCGTGGGCAGGGGGTGGCCTCCTTCAGCCAGGCGATCCGCCTGGCCCATGCCGAAGGGCTCATCGGCGACGCCACGCTGGAGTTCGTCGACGCCAACGCCCGCAAGCTCGACGACGCGATCGACCCGGGCGCGGACCTGAGGTTCGAGTACTTCGGGTTGCGCACGGTCTACGACCGCTACCTGCTGCGCCACCCGTCCACCCGGCTGACGCTGGAGACACCGCAGTACTGGCTGCTGCGCGTGGCGTGCGGACTGGCCCGGACGCCCGCCGAGGCGATCGGGTTCTACCGGCTCATGTCGTCGCTGGCCTACCTGCCGAGCTCGCCGACGCTGTTCAACTCCGGCACCCGCCACACCCAGATGTCGTCGTGCTATCTGGTCGACTCGCCCCGCGACGAGCTGGGCTCCATCTATGAGCGCTACGCCCAGGTCGCCCGGCTGTCGAAGTTCGCCGGCGGGATCGGCATCGCCTGGTCGCGGGTGCGCTCACGCGGCGCCCTGATCCGTGGCACCAACGGACATTCCAACGGCATCGTCCCCTGGCTGCGGACCCTTGACGCCTCCGTGGCGGCCGTCAACCAGGGCGGTCGCCGCAAGGGCGCGGCCTGTGTCTACCTGGAGCCGTGGCATCCGGACGTCGAGGAGTTCCTGGAGCTTCGCGACAACACCGGCGAGGACGCCCGCCGCACGCACAATCTCAACCTGGCCAACTGGATCCCCGACGAGTTCATGCGCCGGGTCGAGGCCGACGGGATGTGGTCGCTGTTCGACCCCGACGAGCTGCCCGAGCTGCCCGATCTGTGGGGGGAGGCGTTCGACGAGGTCTACCGCGCCGCCGAGCGGGCGGGCCGGTACGTGCGCCAGGTCAGGGCGCGCGACCTGTACGCCAGGATGATGCGTACGCTCGCGCAGACCGGCAACGGCTGGATGACCTTCAAGGACGCCGCCAACCGCCTGTGCAACCAGGCGGCCGAGCCCGGCAACGTGGTGCATCTGTCCAACCTGTGCACGGAGATCATCGAGGTGTCCAGCGACGCCGAGACCGCCGTCTGCAACCTCGGCTCCGTCAACCTGTCCGCGCATGTGGCCGACGGGGGCATCGACTGGGAGCGGCTGCGCGCGACCGTGCGCACCGCGGTCACCTTCCTGGATCGCGTGATCGACGTCAACTACTACCCGAGCGAACAGGCGGCGGCGAGCAACCCGCGCTGGCGGCCGGTCGGTCTGGGCGTGATGGGGCTGCAGGACGTGTTCTTCGCCCTGCGGCTGCCGTTCGACTCGGCCGAGGCCAAGGAGCTGTCCACCCGGATCGCCGAGGAGATCTACCTGTCGGCGCTGGAGACGTCGGCGGGTCTGGCCGAGCGCTTCGGCGCCCATCCCGCCTATGACCGGACCTGGGCGGCGCGGGGAAGGCTGCAGCACGACCTGTGGGGCGAGAACGGCACCCAGGGCGAGCGATGGGCCGAGCTGCGTGGGCGGATCGCGGCCCATGGCCTGCGCAACTCGCTGCTGATCGCGATCGCGCCCACCGCCACCATCGCGTCGATCGCCGGCTGCTACGAGTGCGTCGAGCCGCAGGTGTCCAACCTGTTCAAGCGCGAGACCCTCAGCGGCGAGTTCATGCAGGTCAACAGTGCGCTGGTGGCCGAGCTCAAGGCGCGCGGGCTGTGGACCGAGCACATCAGGGCCGCCGTCAAGCAGGCCGAGGGCTCGGTGCAGGGCATCGCCGAGCTGCCGGAGGACGCGCGGAGGCTGTTCCGCACGGCCTGGGAGCTGCCTCAGCGGGCGCTGATCGACATGGCGGCCGCGCGCTCGCCGTACGTCGACCAGAGCCAGTCGCTCAACCTGTTCATGAGCGCCCCGACCATCGACAAGCTCTCCTCGATGTACCTGTACGCCTGGAAGTCCGGGCTGAAGACCACCTACTACCTGCGCTCACGTCCGGCCACCCGCATCCAGCAGGCCACCGTCCCCGTCGTGAACACCTCCGAGGAGGCTCTCGCCTGCTCGCTGGAGAACCCCGAGTCCTGCGAGGCCTGCCAGTGAGCGGCACCGACCCCGAGGAGAACCTGATGTTGCTCGATCCGGGCATGAGCCTGACCCTGCGGCCCATGCGTTACCCGCTCTTCTTCGACCGCTACCGCGACGCGATCAAGAACACCTGGACCGTCGAGGAGGTGGACCTGCACTCCGACCTCAAGGACCTGCGGCGACTGTCGGAAGCCGAGCGCCATCTGATCAGCCGCCTGGTCGCCTTCTTCGCCACCGGCGACACGATCGTGGCCAACAACCTGGTGCTCAACCTCTACCTGCACGTCAACGCGCCCGAGGCGCGACTGTACCTGTCGCGGCAGCTGTTCGAGGAGGCCGTGCACGTCCAGTTCTACCTGAACCTGCTCGACACCTACGTGCCCGGCGAGCAGGAGCGCTTCGCGGCGTTCGCCGCGGTGGAGAACATCCCCTCCATCCGGCGCAAGGCGGAGTTCTGCTTCCGCTGGATCGACTCCCTGGGTGATCTTCGCCGGCTGGAGACCCGGGAGGACCGGCGGGCCTTCCTGCTCAACCTGATCTGCTTCGCCGCCTGCATCGAGGGCCTGTTCTTCTACGGCGCCTTCGCCTACGTCTACTTCCTGCGCTCGCGCGGCCTGCTCAACGGGCTGGCCTCGGGCACGAACTGGGTCTTCCGCGACGAGTCCATGCACATGGCCTTCGCCTTCGACGTGGTCGACGTCGTGCGGCAGGAGGAGCCGGACCTGTTCGACGAGGAGCTGGCCACCCAGGTCAGGGAGATGCTCGCCGAGGCCGTCGACTGTGAGGCGCGGTTCGCCGAGGACCTGCTCGGGCAGGGCGTGCCGGGCATGTCGATCGCGGACATGCGGACCTACCTGGAGCACGTGGCCGACCGGCGGCTGGCCCAGCTCGGCATCGAGCCGCTGTACGGAGCGAAGAACCCGTTCGCCTTCATGGACCTGCAGGACGTCCAGGAGCTGGCGAACTTCTTCGAACGCCGGGTCTCGGCCTATCAGGTGGGCGTGACCGGCTCGGTCAGCTTCGACGCCGACTTCTGATTCCCGTGGTGCCCCGGGCCGCGGGCCCGGGGCACCGGCGCGCGGTGGCCTGACAAGCCTCTTGACAGTCGGGTGGGCGACGGACGAACGGGAGGGGCGGAAGGCAACAATCGTGACATATTGAATCTTGTACTGCTTAGCGTCTTGAGTGGAAATTGTGGCATTGCTATGGTGTCTCGATGTCAGCCGTATAGATCGATCTCTTCCTGCGCCTTGACAGGTTCCGCTGACCAAGGCCCTCAGGGCGGATGTGTGCACGCGTACGGGGCCGACGCCTCGCCGCGAAGGGATGTACAGGCGGTGCTCGATGGACTTTGGTCGTACTGATCTTCGATGGAGACTGCCGACCGCGATCAAGATCCTGATCGCGGGCGGATTCGGCGCGGGCAAGACCACCATGGTCGGCGCGGTCTCCGAGACCCGGCCGCTGCGCACCGAAGAGGCTCTGACCCACATCGGCGCGCGCGTCGACGACCTGTCGGGCGTCGAGGCCAAACCCACCACGACCGTGGCCATGGACTTCGGCCGCATCACGATCCGCGACGACTACATGCTGTACCTGTTCGGCACGCCCGGCCAGGAGCGGTTCTGGTTCGTCTGGGACGACCTGACGCTGGGGGCCCTCGGCGCGGTCGTGCTGGCCGACAGCCGCCGCCTGGCCGACTGCTTTCCGGCCCTCGACTACTTCGAACGCCGCGACACGCCGTTCGTGGTGGCGCTCAACTGCTTCGACGGCGCGGGCCCCTTCACGGTCCGTGAGGTGCGGACGGCCCTCCAGTTGGAGCCCGAGATCCCGATCGTGCGCTGCGACGCGCGCAGGCGCGACTCGGGCAAGGAGGTGCTCATCACGCTCGTGGAGCATGCCATGCGCAGGGCCGCCACCCCGGTCGGGACCAGGTCGTGACCAAGAGCCGCTACTTTTGACCGATGGAGGAGATCGACCGCCGGATCGTGACACTGCTGGCCAGAGATGGCCGGATGAGCTTCACCGATCTGGCCAGGGAGACCGGGCTCTCGGTCTCGGCGGTGCACCAGCGGGTGCGCCGCCTGGAGAAGCGCGGAGTCATCCGGGGATACGCGGCGATCATCGACCACGACGCGGTCGGCCTGCCGCTCACCGCGTTCGTGTCGATCAAGCCGATCGACCCCGCCGCGCCCGACGACGCCCCTGACCGGCTGGCCCATCTGCGCGCGATCGAGGCGTGCCACAGCGTGGCGGGCGACGAGAGCTACATCCTCAAGGTGCGCGTCGCCTCACCGGTGGCGCTGGAGGACCTGCTGCAGCAGATCCGCGCCTCGGCCAACGTCTCGACCCGCACCACCGTGGTGCTGAGCACCCCCTACGAGCACCGTTCCCCCGACCTGGCCGGCGACGGCGACCTCGGCGGCCACACCCCCTCCTGACCGTCCCTCGGCAGGGCTCATGCCGCCGGCCGGCGCCCTGGCGCCGGCCGGTGAGCGGGCCGACGTGATCGCGCCTGCGCCTGACCCGGCCTTGACCGGACCACTGCCGCCGTAAGAGGGAGGACGGGATGCGGGCGGGGGCGGCAGGCGCGAGGATGTGTGTGACTCGACCGGCATGCTAATGTCGTCGTTTGTCGCAACAACAAACAGAATGGCCCGGAGTGTCCCATTAATAACAATAATGGTCTGGTGTCAACGCGTCAAACAGAGCTCGTAAGGGAGCAGGAGTACGTCACCCGCCTCTACGAACGCCTTGACGTGCTGCGCGACCGCACCCAGCGCAGCCTCAAGGACGTGCTGGCCACCGGCGCCGTCGGCACGCTGCAGAACCGGTCCGAGCGTGACACCTTCGCCGAGATGTACGCCTCGCGGCTGGCCCGGCTGTGGGCCGTGGAGCGGGGCCTGGTGTTCGGCCGCCTCGACCACGTCGACGAGGGCCGGCTCTACATCGGCAAGCTCGGCCTCACCGACGACGAGCAGGACCGCCTGCTCATCGACTGGCGCGCACCGGTCGCGCAGCCGTTCTACCGCGCCACCCCGGCCGCGCCGATGGGCGTCACCCGTCGCCGCCACCTGCAGACCAAGGGCCGCGCGGTCATCGGCGTCGAGGACGACCTGCTCGACCTCGACGCGCTGAGCGACGACGACCGCGCCACCCTCAACGGCGAGGCCGCGCTGCTGGCGGCGCTCGACGAGCACCGCACCGGCCGGATGCGCGACATCGTCGCCACCATCCAGGCCGAGCAGGACCGCGTCATCCGCGCCGACCTGAACGGCGTGCTCGTGGTCCAGGGCGGCCCCGGCACCGGCAAGACCGTCGTGGCCCTGCACCGCGCCGCCTACCTTCTCTACACCCACAGGCAGCGGCTGGAGCGCCGAGGGGTGCTCATCCTCGGCCCCAACCCCATGTTCCTGCGCTACATCGAGCAGGTGCTGCCCTCCCTCGGCGAGACCGACGTGCTGCTGTCCACGGTCGGCGAGCTCTACCCCGGAGTGACCGCGACCGCCCGCGACCGGCCCGAGGTGGCCGCGCTCAAGGGAGACCCGCGGATGGCCGAGGTGCTCGCCCGGGCCGTCCGCGACCGGCAGCGGGTGCCGCGCAAGCCCATCGAGCTCGACCTGGGCGGCCACACCCTCACCCTCGACCGCAACCTGCTCGAAGCGGCCCGCAACAAGGCCGTGCGCACCCGCCGCCCGCACAACCAGGCGCGCGCGGTGTTCGTCAGATCCCTGCTGAACGCGCTGGCCCGGCAGGCCGCCAAGCGGCTCGGCAAGGGGCTCGTCGACGACGACGAGCTGGCCGACCTGCGCGAGGAGCTGCGCACCGAGCCCGTCGTCAAGTCCGCGCTCAACCGCCTGTGGCCCTACCTCACCCCGCAGCGCCTGCTGCTCGGCCTGTACGGCTCGCCCGAACGCCTCGGCCACGCCGCCTCCGCCCTGACCCCCGCCGAACGCGCCCTGCTCCGCCGCGACCCGGCGGCCCGCGGCGGTGAGTGGACCGAGTCCGACGTGCCGCTCCTCGACGAGGCCGCCGAGCTGCTCGGCGAGATCGACGAGCAGGTGCTGCGCGCCACGGCGCTGCAGGCGGAGGAGGAGCTGGCCGCCGCCAGGCAGGCGGAGGAGCGCGAGCGCGAGTCCGAGGTGGCCTACGCCCGCGAGGTCCTGGAGCTGACCGGCCTGTCCGACGTCATGGAGGCCGAACGGCTGGCCGAGCGCCAGCGGGGCGAGGGCCCCTACCTGACGACCGCCGAGCGGGCCGCGGCCGACCGCACCTGGGCCTACGGCCACGTCATCGTGGACGAGGCGCAGGAGCTGTCACCGATGGCCTGGCGCGCGGTCATGCGGCGGGTGCCCACCCGGTCGATGACGATCGTCGGCGACATCGCGCAGACCGGCTCGGCGGCGGGGGCGCGCTCCTGGAAGGAGGTGCTCGACCCCTACGTGGCCGGGCGCTGGCGGCAGGAGCGGCTGACCGTCAACTACCGCACGCCGGTGGAGCTGATGGCGGTCGCGGCCCGCGTGCTGGCCACCATCGACCCGTCGCTCGAGGCGCCCGCCTCGGTCCGCGAGACCGGTGCCGAGCCCTGGTCGGCACCCATGGCCGCGCTGCCCGAGCTGGTCAAGGCCGAGATCGGGGAGGGCGGCAAGATCGCGGTCGTGGTGCCCGACGCGCTGCTGGAGCCGGTCGGCGAGACCGTCCGCGCCGCCGTGGCGGGCGCCGAGGTGATCGCGCCCGGCGCTGGCCGCGGCAGGAGCGCCGCGGCGCTCGACGCGCCCGTGGCGGTGCTGGGCGTCGCCGACGCCAAGGGGCTGGAGTTCGACTCGGTGATCGTCGCCCAGCCCGCCCTGATCGCCGCGCAGTCACCACGAGGCCGCAGCGACCTGTACGTCGCGCTGACCCGCGCCACCCAGCGGCTCGGCATCGTGTACGACCAGCCGCCGGGGGAGGCGCTGAGCGGCTTGCCAAGGCGCGGGCGGGAGGCGACTAATGGGCTATAACCGGCTTTGGGCGAGGCGGCCCCGGCATGTCCTACCTGCGAAAACTTGATGTTTCTGCTGATCGGGACACGGTTGACATCTGAGGTGGAGTCGGTAGTTTGCTGCGCAGTCCAGCACGGGACTTGGCCGGTTGGCCGTCTCTGACATCGTCGGATCCTGCGTCCGTGACGGAGCGTGACTCCGTCCACACAGCCAGGTGCAGGGCCGTCGGTCCGTCGAGTCGGGGCACCCCAACCGGGCGGGGGGTTGGACCCGGGACGGGCCCGGGAGCCCAGTAGACAACGGAATTCCGCGCTCGCCGCCGACGAGACGGGTCCGGTCCGAAGGGTTTCCGGGCCCTCTTCCCGCTCTCGTGCGCCGGATCGCCATCAAGCGCCGGGTGGTCCCACGGCCTCGTCTACCGCGGGATCACCCAGTCGCCGGCCCGTCCGCCGCCCTTCACCGCGCCGCCGGGCCCCTGCGAAGCCCCAGAGGGCCCCCAGGCCCCGCTCGGCCGCATCCGGTCCCTGAACGCTGACCCGGGCCCGCGAAGCCGTCAGAGACTCCTGTGAACGCCTGGGGCCCCTGTTTTCGATCTCGTCCCGCCGGGACGACCGATCGTCCGCCGGAGGGCGGTACCGTTTCGGCTAGCAGGCACGCGACGCGCTGAGGAGAGACCGGAGTGGTGCAGGACAGGACAGGCCTACCGTCGGGCGACGGTCGGCCTGCGCACGCCCCGGCCACTCCCGCCGCCCCCGGCCCCGCGCCGGACCCGGCCCGCCCCGGACACGGCGGACACGGCGAGCGTGGTGGCGGGGCGCGCACCGTGGAGTCCGGCCGGGCGCTCGCCGCGCGCGTGGCGGCCGCCGTGGCCGGCGGGGCGACGCTGTTCCTGGCCTTCCCGCCGCTCGACTGGTGGGGGTGCGCGCCGCTCGGCGTCGCGCTGATCGTCGCGGCCCTGCGCGGCTCCCGCCCGCGCCGTGCCGCCTGGCTCGGCTATCTGGCCGCCGCCGTGTTCCTGCTGCCCACGCTCGCCTGGGTGCGGACGATCGGCGTCGACGCCTGGCTCATGCTGGTAGGCGTCGAGAGCCTGTTCTACGCGGCGCTGGCCGTGCTCGCCGCGCCGGTGTTCCGGCTGCGGCCGTGGCCGCTGTGGTTCGCCGGGCTCTGGGTGGCCATGGAGTGGGCGCGCGGCCTGGTGCCCATCGGTGGCTTTCCCTGGGCGCGAGCCGCCTTCAGCCAGGGCGAGTCGCCGTTCACCGGATACGCGGCGCTGGGCGGCGCCCCGCTGGTGTCGTTCGCCGTCGCCCTGTGCGGCGCCCTGATCGCCCGCGCGCTGCCGTGGGGACGGGCGGCCCTGGCGCCTCCGGGGCGACGGGCGGGGCCGGTGCTGGCGCGCCGGCTGGTCCCGCTCGCGCTCGCGCTGGCCGTTCCAGTGCTGGGCCTGGCCGTGCCGAGGCCGGGCGACGAGGGCCGCACCGTCAACATCGGCGTCGTGCAGGGCAACGTGCCCGGCCGTGGCATGTACATCCTGGGCGACGAGCCGGCCGTCGTCCTGCGAAACCACGCCAACGAGACCAAGAGGCTGGCGCAGGCCGTACGAGAGGGCAGGCTGCCCAAGCCCGATCTCGTGGTGCTGCCGGAGAACTCCACCGACATCGACCCCTACCGCGACGCCGGCGCGCGGGAGATCATCCACGAGTCCGTCAAGGACGTAGGCGTGCCCACGCTCGTCGGCGCCGTCGTGGCCATCGGCGACGAGCACCGCGCCACCCGCAGCCTGGTGTGGGACCCGGTGACCGGGCCCGGCGCCTACTACGACAAGCGGCACCTGGTGCCGTTCGGCGAATACACCCCGTTCAAGGAGATCGTGCTGGCGCTGTGGGAGCGGGCCAACCTGGTCGGCAGGCAGTCCGTGGCGGGCACCAGGCCCGGCGACCTGAAGATGGGGCCCGTGACGATCGGCGCCGTCAACTGCTACGAGGTGGCCTACGACGGCACGGTGCGCGACACGGTGCGCACCGGCGCCACGCCGCTGGTGGTGCAGACCAACAACGCCAGCTACGCCGAGTCCAATCTGCCGCCGCAGCAACTGGCCATGTCCAAGCTGCGCGCGGTCGAGCACAACAGGGCGGTCGTGACGGCCGCCACCACGGGCATCTCCGCCTACGTCACGCCTGACGGTAAGGTCTCCTGGCAGACCCGCGAGCTCGTCGCGGACATGAACGTGGTCACGGTGCCGGTGCGCACCCAGACCACCGTCGCGACCAGGCTGGGCGCGTTGCCCGAGTGGGCCCTGGCCCTGATGGGAGTGGTGGCGGCCGGTGCCGCGTGGAGAGGCAGGCGGCAGGACGACCCGATGAGGAATGACTGATCATGGAGACTCTCGGCCGGGTGCTCGTCATCGTCCCGACCTACAACGAGCGTGACAATCTGCCGGCGATCGCCGAGCGGTTGCGGGCCGCGCTGCCGGAGGCCCACCTGCTGGTGGCCGACGACGCCAGCCCCGACGGCACCGGCGACGTCGCCGACGAGCTGGCCGCCAAGGACGACCACGTCCACGTGCTGCACCGGCCGGCCAAGCAGGGGCTGGGCGCCGCCTACATCGCGGGCTTCCGATGGGGCCTCGACGAGGGCTACACCGTGCTGGTGGAGATGGACGCCGACGGCTCCCACCAGCCCGAGGAGCTGCCCGGCCTGCTGCGGGCGCTGGAGGAGGGGGCCGACCTGGCGATCGGGTCGCGCTGGGTGCCCGGCGGCAAGGTGGTCAACTGGCCGGCCTCGCGCGAGCTGCTGTCCAGGGGCGCCAACATCTACACACGGATCATGCTCGGCCTGCCGGTGCGCGACGCGACCGCGGGTTTTCGCGCCTACCGGGCGGCGACCCTGGAGAAGGTGGGCCTGGCCGACGTCCAGTCGCAGGGTTACTGCTTCCAGGTCGACCTCACGCTGCGCACCTCCCAGCACGGGTTGCGGGTGGTGGAGGTGCCGATCACGTTCGTGGAGCGGACGGTCGGCACCAGCAAGATGAACGGCCGCATCATGGCCGAGGCGTTCTGGCGGATCTTCGTGTGGGGGGTCACCGGCCTGCCCGGCCGGTTGCGGGGCAGCAGGGCCTGATCCGGAACGGTTCGGCCGCGCCGGGCGTTGTTCCTGCTGTACGCACGTGTGCGGAATCGAGGGAAACGATGCGGCTGCTGCTCTTTCTGGCCTTCCTGGCCATCCCGGTGCTGGAGATCTGGCTGCTGATCCAGGTCGGCTCGGCCATCGGCGGCTGGACGACCGTGGCGGTGCTGATGGCCGTCGCCGCGTTGGGCGCGTGGCTGGTGCGCCGCGAGGGGCGCCGGGCGTGGCGGGTGCTGCAGGAGGCGCTGCAGACGGGCCGGATGTCGGACCGGGAGCTGTCCGAGGGCGGTCTCGTCCTGGTGGGCGGCATGCTGCTGATCCTGCCGGGCTTCCTCAGCGACCTCGTCGGGCTGGCGTTCGTGCTGCCGTTCACCCGGCCGGCGATGCGCCGCCTGGGCGCCTGGTTCTTCGAGCGCCGGGTCAAGCGGATGGCGGCCGCCTCGCCGTACACCCATCTGTTCCCGCCGCAGGGCGGCGGCGCGCCGGACCACGGGCCGCGGGGCGGCCGGGTGGTGCACGGTGAGGTGATCCGCGACGACCGTGACCCCGGCGGTGACCCCGGTCGTGACTCCGGCCGCGAGGAGCGCGCCTCGGGACCGGCGGCGATCCGGTCCGACCACGGATCCGGCGACCCTCGGTAAGCGGGCGGAGCCTCGGTCGCGGCACTTCAGGCACAGCGAAACCCCCGGGCGACCGCCCGGGGGTTTCGTACCGTGAGATGTGTCAGGCGCTCTTGCGACGCTGGGCCCGCAGGACGGCCAGCCTCTCGTTGAGCACCTCTTCCAGGTCCTCGATGGACCTCCGCTCCAGGAGCATGTCCCAGTGTGTCCGCGGGGGCTTGGTCTTCTTCGACTCCGGTTGCTCGCCGTCGACGCGTACGGCGGTGACGCCGCACATCCGGCACTCCCAGGTCGAGGGAATCTCGGCCTCGGCGGCAAGCGGAACCTCGAAGCGATGGCCCTTAGGACAGGTGTAGGGCACCTCCTGGCGTGGGGCCAGATCCGTGTTACGGTCGTTCTCGTAGCTGGTTGCCCCGAGCCGGGTGCCACGAAGTGCGCGCTCGCCCATGTCTAAATGCCTCCTACAGGGCCCCCATGCGTAGGGGGTCTGTCTCCCACGGTGTCTAACGCTTGGTACCGTGATGGGATTCCCACCCGCGGCGTGATCCAATCGCTTCGGCCCCCAGGAGTTGACGCGGAAGCGGCGCCACCCTGGTAGGCGGGTCGCGAGCGCCGAAGGTTCAGGCGGCGCGTGAGCGCCACACCCCGTAGGCCAGCCACAGACCGCCGGCGGCGATCAGCGCGCCGTGCGCGATCCGCAGCGGATACGGCCCGAAGAACTGCGGAACGAACAGCACGAAGCCGAGCGCGAGCGGGGCCGCGCTCCACGCGGGCAGTACGCCGGAGCGCCCGACCGCCACCGCGGCCATGACCGTCCCCACGCCGAGCAGCACGAGCCCGGCGGCGAACATGGACACGGCCACCGGCCCGTAGCGGAACTCCTGGGCCAGCTCCATCAGCGCCGGAGCGTCGTCGCGCAGGGACCGGCGGGCGATGACACTGAGCCCGAAGTCCTCCGCGCCGTAGTAGGGCAGGGTCAGCCCCGCGCCGATCCAGGTGACCACGGCCGCCCGGAGGGACAGCCGGTCGCCGAGCAGCCCGTGCAGGCCCAGCAGGCCGAGGGCGAGCAGGATGAAACCGATCATGGCGGCCAGATGGCCGGTGATCCAGGCCGTGGAGGCCATGGCGGCGGCGTCGTCGCCGGAGGGCCGCACGGCCGGGTAGACGAGGAACAGCACGCCGCCGGCCGCGAGGGCCAGGGAGGTGAGTCGGGGGTTCATGGCGCTCCATCGGATGGGAATCATCGCTCTGATATGTGAGCAATGCTCTCGCCAGAGAGTGCCGATGTCAAGAGCGGTGCTCTCTCTTTAGAGCTGCGACCACTCGACCCGGGCGTCCTCCGAGTCGTCAGGCGTCGAAGCGGCGGCGGGCGCCCTCGATGTGACCGAAGTGCTGGTGGGTCCAGTCGCAGATCAGATCGACCGTCGCTCGCAGGGCCCGGCCCGGCTCCGTGAGGGTGTACTCGACCCGCGGCGGCACGGTGGGGTACACCTTTCGCTCGGCCAGGCCGTTGCGCTCCAGCATGCGCAGGTTCTGGGTGAGCATCTTGTGGCTGATGCCCTCGACCTCGTTTCGCAGCTCACTGAAGCGCAGGGTGCGCTCACCGAGGACCTCGATGATCAGCAACGCCCACTTGTTGGCGACATCCGAGAAGATCTCCCGCGCCAGGGAGTCGGCGCGCCTCAGGTCCGCTTCGTCGGACGAGCCGGTGAACTGCTTGATCGCCATCGCGTTCCCCCCTCACTGAAAGTGCGTTCTGCCACGTCAGCGAACACTCTTCTATGGTTTCTGAGTCACCACAAGAGAGTAGTGGTCTCTCCGGGGCCCGGATCGGACAGTGCGCGGCCGGGCCCCCT
Organism: Nonomuraea sp. CX421; assembly: GCF_059358955.1. NCBI lineage: Bacteria > Bacillati > Actinomycetota > Actinomycetes > Streptosporangiales > Streptosporangiaceae > Nonomuraea > Nonomuraea sp. CX421. The sequence continues at coordinate 229,820 of NZ_JCADBK010000008.1, forward strand.
CCGGCGGTGAGTCAGATGCGCTCGGGCACCTCGTTGCCGGCGGCGCGGATCGCCTTGGGCAGGTTGACCAGCGCCAGCAGCACGAACCCCAGGACGAAGAAAATGATCATGGAGACGATGGCGATGCGGTAGCTGTTGGTCAGCTGCAGCGCGATCGTCACCGTCAGCGCGCCGATGAAGGCCGAGCCCTTGTCGCTGATCTGCAGCAGGCTGAAGTACTCCGCCTCCCGGCCCTTCGGGATCACCTGCGAGAACAGTGAGCGCGACAGCGCCTGGGTGCCGCCCAGCACGATGGCGATCGCCAGCGCCAGCAGGTAGAACTGGACCGGCTCGCCCTCCTCGACGAACAGGGCGCTGACCACGATCACCGTCCACACGACCAGGCTGCCGAGCACGGTGCGCTTGGTGCCGAACCGGCGGGCCAGCAGGCCGAGCAGCAGCGCGCCGAAGAACGCCACGAACTGCACCATCAGGATCGCGCTGATCTGCACGGTCCGGTCCAGCTTGAGGGCCTCGGAGGCGAAGGCCGCGCTGTTGCCGATGACCGTCTGGATGCCGTCGTTGTAGACCAGGTACGCCACCAGGAACAGCAGCGTCAGCGGATAGCGGCGCAGCTCCCTCAGTGTGCGGCCGAGCTGGCGGAAGCTGCCGCCGACCGAGCGCAGCGCGGTGGTCTCGTGCGGCGGGACCGGCCGGTTGCGCAGGCGCAGCAGCGGGATCAGGGTGAACGTCGCCCACCACAGCCCGGCCGACATCATGCAGATCCGCACCGCCATGCCCTCGGACAGGCCCAGGCTCTCGTGCTGCAGGTAGAGCACCAGATTGAGGGCCAGCAGCAGCCCGCCGCCCAGATAGCCGATCGCCCATCCGCGCGAGGAGACGCCGTCGCGCTCGTCGGGCGTGGAGATCTGCGGCAGGAACGAGTCGTAGACCACGACCGACGACCCATAGGCCAGGTTGGCCAGCACGAACAGCACGCCGCCCAGCAGGTAGCGGTCGCCCTCGACGAAGAACAGGCCGAGCGTGGCCAGCGCGCCGAGGTAGGCGAACCCGCCGAGCAGCTCGCGCTTGCGGCCGGTGTGGTCGGCCAGCGCGCCGACGATCGGCAGGAAGACGATCTGTAGGAACACCGCCACGGTCAGCGTGAGCCCGAAGAACGCGGCGGGCCGGATGTCGGCGCCGAGCACGTCGACGTAGCCGAGCCCCGGGTTGGCGGCGACCAGCGCGTCGAAGTCGTCCGCACAGGTGGCGGCGGCGACCGAGGGGAAGTCGGTGGCGCACGCGGAGGTCTTGGCCACGGCGATCAGGTAGGGGCCGAGGAAGACCGAGACGATCGTGGTGTAGAAGGCGGAGTTGGCCCAGTCGTAGAAGTACCAGGCCCGTTGCTCGCGCCTGCGGGCGACGGGGGAGTCGTGGGCGGGGTCGTCAGGAACCGCGGGGGGTGCGGGTACGGGCATGGTGTCCAGTCGCTCCTAGGCGGCCAGGTGGCCGGGATGCCACAGCCCGCGACGGTCGAGGACGTCGCGCAGGCCGGTGACGTTGTCGGTCATGATGCCGTCGACGCCGAGATCGAGCAGGTGCTCCATGCGGGTGGCGTCGTTGATGGTCCAGACGTGCACCTGCATGCCGATGGCGTGGGCGGTGCGGATCAGGCTGCGGGTGGTGACGCGCAGCCCGCGAAACCCCACCGGCACCTGGGCGCACGGGACGCCGGCGCGCGACAGGCGGGTGAGCAGCCGGCCGTAGCCGGAGGTGGAGGCGGCGGCGCGCAGCGTGGCGACGCCGCGCGGGCCGAGCGCGGAGCAGACCTCCCGGCCGACCGCGGCCCTGGCCAGCATCAGCCGCTCCTCGGAGAAGGAGGTCAGGCACACGCGGTCGTGGGCGCCCGTGCGCCTGATCGCGTCGGCCAGCGGGGCGATGGCGCCCGCCTCCTTCACGTCGATGTTGAAGCGGTGCTCCGGCCAGGTGCCGAGCAGGTCCTCCAGCAGCGGGATCTCGTGGACGCCGCCGATGCGGGCCCGCCTGACGGCGCTGTAGGGCAGCTCGGAGATCCGGCCGCGCCCGTCGGTGACGCGGTCGAGCGTGTGGTCGTGGAAGGCGAGCAGCACGCCGTCGCAGGTGGCGTGGGCGTCGGTCTCCAGGTAGGTGTAGCCCAGCCGCACGGATCGCTCGAAGGCCTCGGCGGAGTTCTCGGCGCCCTCGGCGGAGCCTCCGCGATGGGCGAAGGCCAGCGGGCCCGGATGGTCGAGGAACGCGAAGCGGCGGCTCAGCACGTCCTGAAGTATGCCTTTCGTGGATGCACGATGAGGTTACGAATCGGGGAGATTCTGCCATTCCTGGCGTCGGGCCTCGGCCAGCGCGATCGCGGCGGCCACCGAGACGTTGAACGAGCCGACCCGTCCGACCTGGGGGATGTAACAGACCCCGTCGGCCGCGTCGAGCAGGGCCGGTGAGCAGCCGTGGTCCTCGCTGCCGACCACCAGGCACACGTCACGGCCGAGGTCGGCCCGGTGCAGCGGCACCGCCTCGGAGGTCAGCTCGATGGCCAGCACGGTGTAGCCGTCGGCCTTGGCGGCCTTGACCGCCTCGCCGGCGGGCACCGCTTCGTGCCAGGTGACCAGGCGTTCGGTGCCGAGCGCGGTCTTGCCCGCCTTGGGATTGGTCGGCGGGGTGGCGTTGCCGGCCAGCCAGATCTGGTCGACGCCGAAGGCGGCGGCGGTGCGGAAGATCGAGCCCACGTTGAAGGGGCCGGTCACCGACTCCAGGATCAGGGCCAGCCGGTTGCCGGTCTGGCGGCGCCAGGTGCGGTTGAGGCGCTTGACATCGGTGGGGCGCAGCTGCCGTCTCATCGCTTCACTCTCAGAATCCGGTAGGCGGCCCGGGAGGCCTCGCGGGAGGCTTGCCAGCCCTGCTCGCCGAGCCAGCGCTGCAGGGAGTCGGAGCCGAGGTGTTTCTGCACGACCAGGTAGGCGACCCCGCCGGGCGCCAGCCGCGTCAGCCAGCGGGTGAGCATCTCGTGCAGCGCCGGCTTGCCGATGCGGATGGCCGGGTTGGACCAGATGGCGTCGAACGTCACCTCGTCGGGGACCTCGTCGGCGTGCATCGCTCTTACTTTGTAAAGGCCCGCGGCCTGGGCGTTGCGCTCCGTGAGCTCCACGCTGCGCCGGTTGACGTCGACGGCCCACACGGTCGCCTCCGGGGCGCGCGAGGCCATGGTGAGCGCGATCGGGCCGTAGCCGCAGCCGAGGTCGAGCAGGTCGCCCTCGGCGGGCGGCGGCGGGACCGTCTCCAGCAGGACGCGGGTGCCGAGGTCGATCCGGTCGGGGCTGAACACGCCCCTGTCGGTCTCCAGCCGAAGGTGCAGGTCGGGCAGCACGAGGTCGACGACGCCCGGCCGGCTCGACGCCCCCGGTCGCTCGGAGAAGTAGTGGGCCACGGGCCGCAACGTTACGGGATCCGGGCACCGAACAGGACCGCGGCACCGGCCACCAGCAGCCCGCACAGGATCGCGGCCACGATGAACCACTGGGTGATCTCCTGGTCGACCAGCTTGAAACCGAGCGAGGTGCCGATCTGCTCGTAGACGTCGCGCAGCTCGTTGCCGGACTCCGCCGAGTAGGCCCGGCCGCTGGTGCCGTCGGACAGCGACTGCAGGGTCTGCTTGTTGACCGGCACGTTGACCGGGCGGCCGTCGATGGAGACCGTGCCCTCCTGCGTGCCGTACGCGATCGTGGAGACCGGCACCGCCGCCTGCTTTGCGGCGTCGATGGCCTCGTTGACCGAGCGGCCGGAGGTGTTGTCGCCGTCGGACAGCAGCACGATCGCCGCGGGCGGCGGGTCGGTGGCGGCGTCCTGGTCGAAGGAGCGCACCGAGTCGAGCGCGTTGAACACCGCCTCGCCGATCGCGGTGCCGGGGCGGGTCGACAGGTTGCCGATGGCGGTGACCACGGCCTGGTGGTCGGTCGTGGGGGAGATGACGACGTTGGCCGAGCGGGCGAAGGAGACCACGCCCACGTTGAACCGGTCGGGCAGCTCGCTGACGAACGCCTGGGCGGCGGCCTTGGCGGCGGTGATGCGATCGGGCTGGACGTCGTCGGCGTCCATCGACAGCGACACGTCCAGCGCGACCATGATGGTGGCGCGGTCGCGCGGCACCTTGACCTGGTCGGCGGGTTTGGCCGCGCCGATGACCAGCAGCGACATCATGGCCAGGAACAGCAGCGGGGCCACGTGCCGCCGCCAGCCGGGCCCGGCGGGGGCGACCAGGTCGAGCAGGGCCAGGTTGGTGAAGCGGACGGTGTAGCGGCGCCGCGCCAGCTGCGCGGCCACGTAGCCCGCGATCAGCAGGGCCAGCAGGAGGAACAACCACAGCCAGGCGGGGGCGAGGAACGTCATGACGCCTCCTTCGTGGCCACGTCGCCGGGTCCGGTGGTCGCCTCGGCGCCCTCGGTCACGTCACCCTCCGGCGGGCGAGGTGGCCGATGCGGCGCTGGCGTAGCACGAACTGTGCCACATCGAACACCCAGTCCCGGTCGGTGCGCAGCACGAGGTGCGCCACGCCGGCCCGGCGCAGCGCGGCCCTGGTGCCCTCCCGCTGCAGGGCGGCCGCCTCGGCGTAGTCACGGCGGACTTTGGGCGAAAGATGCACTTCGCGTACTTTCCCGGTCTCGGGGTCGGCGAACGCGACCCGGCCAACGTCCGGCAGTTCGAGCTCGCGGGGGTCGATCACCTCGACCGCCAGCACCTGGTGGCGGGACGCGAGCCGGCGGATCGGCCGCTCCCACGGGCGTTCGGCGTCGGGGTCGAGCTCCGGCCGGGCGTCGAGGAAGTCCGACACGATCACCCGCATGCCGCGCCTGCGCCGGGTCGCCGCCAGCACCTCGATGCCCTCGGCCAGGTCGGGAGGGTCGGGCACGGGCCGGCCGCGCGGCGCGTCCATCAACGAGTGGAGCAGCCCGTACAGCGCGGGACGGCCGGTGCGCGCGGGCATCCGGTGCAGGAACTCGTCGTGGATCACCAGCGCGCCGAACCGGTCGGCCATCCGGCTGGACAGGAACCCGATCGCGCCGACCGCCGACACCACCAGATCGCGCTTGTCGGTGTCGGCGGTGCCGAAGTCCATGCTCGGCGACAGGTCCGCCAGCGCCCACGTCTCCAGCTCCCGGTCGGCGATCAGATCCCGCACGTGCGGCACGGTCGTGCGCGCGGTCACCGCCCAGTCCATCCGGCGCACGTCGTCCTCGCCCGGCACGTACACGCGGCTGTCGCCCGACTCGCTGCCCGTCCCGGGCAGCAACCCCTGGTGCGCGCCGTGCAGCAGGCCGTCCAGCTTCCTGGTGACCAGCAGCTCCAGCCGGCGCAGCGCCTGCTCCGCGGTGGCCGTCAACGGCTCTGGTTCCAGACGACGAGAGGCGGCGGCACGGCCTGCAGGATCTGCCGGACGACCTGCTCGGGATCGACGCCGTCGGCCAGCGCGTCGAAGGTGAGCATCAGACGGTGCCCCATCACGTCGACGGCCACGTCCCGTACGTCGTCGGGCAGCAGGTAGTCGCGGCCGCGCAGCAGCGCCAGCGCCCGCCCGGCGGCGACCAGGCCGAGCGTCGCGCGCGGGCTGACGCCGATCTCGATGGTCTCGGCCAGGTCGGGCACGCCGTACTCGGCCGGGGCCCGGGTGGACATCACCAGCCGCACCACGTAGTCGGCGACCAGCTGGTGGATCGAGACCTGCTCGGCGGCCTCCTGCAGGGCCATCAGCCGCTGCGGGTCGAGCACCCGCTCCGGCGAGGGCGGGGTGACGCTCATCCGGTGCAGGATCTCCAGCTCCTCGTGGGCGCTGGGATGCGGCACCCGGACGCGGAACAGGAACCGGTCGCGCTGCACCTCGGGCAGCGGGTAGACGCCCTCGGACTCGATCGGGTTCTGGGTGGCCAGCACGATGAACGGCCTGGGCAGCTCGTGCGTCACGCCCGCCAGCGTGACCTGGCGCTCGGCCATGACCTCCAGCAGCGCCGACTGCACCTTGGCCGGGGCGCGGTTGATCTCGTCGGCGAGCAGGAAGTTCACGAACACCGGGCCCAGCTCGACGTCGAACTTCTCGTTGGACGGGTGGAACACCCTGGTGCCGACGATGTCGCTCGGCACCAGGTCGGGGGTGAACTGGATGCGGGCGAACGTGCCGCCCACCACGGTGGCCAGGGTGGAGGCGGCAAGGGTCTTGGCGACGCCCGGGACTCCCTCCAGCAGGCAGTGCCCGCGCGCGAGCAGGGCCACGATCAGCCTCTCGACCATGTGGTCCTGCCCGACGATGACCCGCCGGACCTCGTCGAGGGTCTGACGCAGCACGGCCGCGTCGGTTCCGCCTGGCAACTCTTCGGCGACGCTCATGACGCCCATTCCACCAAACGTGCCGCAAACGTGCACGACGCCACGTCTGTGCTTTCATGGCAAACGTGGCAGTTCCGCTGCAGTACGGCGATCCGCCCCGGCTGGGGCCCTTCCTGGTGCAGGCGCGTCTGCACACCGGCTCGGCCGGCTTCGTGTACCTCGCCCATGCGGCCGACGGGCGCGCGGTCTCGCTGGCGGTGCTCACCCGGGGGGCGGCGCTGGACGCGGCGGCGCGCGAGCGGTTCGTCACCGCGATCCGGGAGGCCACCGCGCACGGCGGCGTGCGGGGCTGGCTCGAACGGGCCACCCGGTCACGGGCCGCCGTGCTCGACGGGGCGCCCCAGGTGCTCGCCATGGACACCGGCCGGGCGCCCTGGGTGGCGGTGCCGTACGTGCCGGGCCGGCCGGGAGCCGAGTGGTTCCTGGAGCCGGTCATGGTCGGCGGGACGTTCATCGGCCTGGCGCACGGCCCCGACTTCGTCCCCTACTGGCTGACCGACCGCTCGCCCGCGCTGCCCGCCCCGCCGCCGGGCCGGCGCCCGCTGACCGAGACCGCGCGGCGGGTGCTGTTCGCCGCGCTGGCGCTCGCCGTGCTGGTGCTCCTGCTCGTGACGATCCTGCTGTTGCTGCTGCTGGGCCGGCAGGACGCCGACCCGATGCCCAGGCCGCTGCCGCCGACCAACTTCGAGCCGTCGCCGCCGCCGAGCCCCGCCAGCCCGGAGCCGCGCCAGCCCTCGCCCAGCCCCACGCCGTCGCCCACCGACAGTGGCGGGGGCACCCCCGGCCGCTCTCCCGGCGACGATCAGGGCGACGAGCCGCCGCTCTGACCCTCACCCTTTTCGATGGGCGCCTTTCTCACATTCGTCTTCGCCTGTCGACGGTTATTCGCTCACGGAAGAATGCGCCTTTAGAGAAATGCGCCCCCAGCGAAAAGGCGGGGTCACGCGTACGGCCCGGGTCTAGCGTCGGAGAAATAGTCCGGGAGAAAGGCGATCCGTGAGCGAAACCACCCGCACCCAGTGGCCCGACCAGCTCAGTCAGCGGCTCATGAGGGAACGAATCCTCGTTCTCGGCCAGGAGGTCGACGACGACATTTGCAACCGGCTCTGCGGCGAGCTGCTATTGCTCGCGGCCGAGGATCCCAAGCGTGACATAACGCTTTACATCAATTCGCCGGGCGGTTCGGTGTCGGCCGGCCTGGCACTGTACGACATGATGCAGTTCGTCCCGTGCGACGTGGCGACGGTGGCGATGGGCTTCGCCGCCTCCATGGGCCAGATGCTGCTGTGCGCCGGCGCGCCGGGCAAGCGCTACGCCCTGCCCAACTCCCGGATCGTCATGCACCAGCCGCTCGGCGGCATCGGCGGCTCGGCGGCCGACATCCAGATCCAGGCCGAGAATCTGCTCTACACCAAGCGCCGGCTGGCCGAGCTGATCGCCCATCACACCGGCCAGCCGCTGGAGCGCATCCAGGCCGACTCCGACCGCGACCGCTGGTTCACCGCCCAGGAGGCGCTGGAGTACGGCTTCGTCGACCACATCGCCGAAGGGCTCAACTGAGATGAGCGGACGTTACGTGCTGCCCTCCTTCACGGAGCGCACCTCCTACGGGATCAAGGAGATGAACCCGTACAACAAGCTGTTCGAGGACCGGGTCATCTTCCTCGGCACCCCGATCGACGACACGTCCGCCAACGACGTGATGGCGCAGCTGCTCACGCTGGAGTCGATCGACCCCGACCAGGACATCAACATCTACATCAACTCGCCGGGCGGGTCGTTCACCGCGATGGCCGCCATCTACGACACGATGCAGTTCGTCCGGCCGGAGATCCACACCGTCTGCATCGGGGAGGCCGCCTCGGCGGCGGCGGTTCTGCTGGCGGCGGGCACCCCGGGCAAGCGGGCCGCGCTGCCGCACGCGCGGGTGCTGCTCCACCAGCCGGCCACCGAGGGCGCGCGCGGCCAGTCGAGCGACCTGGAGATCCACGCCCGCGAGATCCTGCGCATGCGCGACCAGCAGGAGGAGATCCTGGCCCGGCACACCGGGCGCACGACGCTGGAGATCAGGCACGACCTTGAGCGCGACCGCATCTTCACCGCCGAGCAGGCCCGCTCCTACCGGCTGATCGACGACATCTACGCGTCGAGAAAGCGCACCCTGGTCCCGGCCCGCTGACGACCTGAGGTGGCGCGCCGGGGTTCCACCGGCGCGCCACCGCCGGCCGGCCGGCTGACCGAGGGATCCCCACGGTCGCCGGCCGTTCGGCTGACGGACGAATCCCCGTGACCGCCGGCCGTTCGGCTGACCGCGGGATCCCTACAATGGCGGCATGCGCGCCAGCCGCCTGCTCTCGCTCCTGCTGCTCCTGCAGACGCGCGGCCGCATGACGGCACCCGACCTGGCCGAGGAGCTGGAGGTGTCGGTCCGCACCGTCTACCGCGACGTGGAGGCGCTGTCGGCGGCCGGGGTGCCCGTCTACGCCGACCGCGGTCCGGCCGGCGGCTACCGGCTGCTCGACGGCTACCGCACCCGGCTCAACGGGCTGACGGCCGAGGAGGCGTCCTCGCTGTTCCTGGCCGCGCTGCCCGGCCCGGCCGCCGAGCTGGGGCTGGCCGAGGTGGCGGCCAACGCCGAGCTGAAGCTGCTGGCCGCGCTGCCGCCCGAGCCGCGCTCCCACGTCTCCCGGCTGCGCGAGCGGTTCCTGCTGGACGTGCCGGGCTGGTATCGCGAGGCCGACGACGTGCCGCGCCTCGGCGAGGTCTCCGAGGCGGTGTGGGAGCGGCGGCCGCTCCGGATGACCTACCGCCGCTGGGGCGGCAAGGAGGTCGAGCGGGTGGTCCACCCCTACGGCCTGGTCCTCAAGGGCGGCTCGTGGTATCTGGTCGCCGCGCCCGAGGGACAGAACCCGCGCACCTACCGGGTCTCGCGCGTCCTGACGCTCGAGACGCTGCCCGGCCGCTTCGACCGGCCCGAGGGCTTCGACCTGGCCCGGTTCTGGCGCTCCTACTCCCAGGAGTTCCGCGAGCGCATGTACACCGCCGAAGCCGTCATCAGGCTGGCCCCCGGCCGCGACGGCCTGCTCGCCTACACCATGGGCAACGACGTGGTGGCCGCGGCTCTGGCCGCCGCCGGCGAGGCCGACGCCGAGGGGTGGCGCACGCTGACCGTGCCGATCGAGTCGGTCACCCACGCCCGCTGGCTGCTGCTGCGCATGGGGGCCGGCGTGGAGGTGCTCGGGCCGCCCGAGCTGCGCGAGGCGATGGCGGAGACGGTCGCCGAGCTCGGGAAAATGTACGGGTGATCGCGGCAGACTTCTGCCACCATTCCGGTCATGTACCTCATAGCGTTCATCGGGGCCTGCGTCCTGGTGGCCATGGCCCCGGGCGTGAGCACCGCGGTCATCCTGCGCCAGACCGTCCGCGCGGGCAGGGGCTCCGGCATGGCGGCCACGCTCGGCAACGAGACCGGCATCCTGGCATGGGCACTGGCGGCCGCCTTCGGGCTGTCCGCGATGGTGCTGGCCTCGCAGCTGGCCTACGACGTGATGCGGATCGCCGGCGCGGTCGTCCTGGTGGTGATGGGCGCGCAGTCGCTCTGGCAGTCCCGCCAGAGCGCGCCCCGGATCGAGCCGGCGGACGCGGGCGTCGACGGGTGGCGCCGCTCCTACCTCACCGGGCTCGGCACCTGCCTGGCCAACCCGAAAGCCGCGGTGTTCGCGATGTCCTTCCTGCCGCAGTTCGTGCCGCCCGGGCAGAACATTCCGCTGACGCTGGTCGTGCTCGCCGTCGTCTGGGTGCTGGTCGACACGCTCTGGTACGGCCTGCTCGTCTGGGCGGCCGGCGCGGCCAAGGCGTTCCTGGCGAGGCCACGGGTGCGGAGACGGCTGGAGCGGTTCTCCGGCGTCGTCCTCATCGGCCTGGGCGTCCGGCTGGCGGTGGAGTCCCGATGACGATCTGGTACGAAGAGGCGGGCTCGGGCGATCCGGTGGTGCTGCTGGCGTCGAGCGCGGCCGACGCCGGCATGTGGGACGGCCAGTGGGAGGCGCTGGCCGGGCGGTTCCGGGTCATCCGGGCCGACTACCGGGGCTTCGGCCGCACCCCGTACGAGGCGGCGGAGCCGTACAGTGACGCGGGCGACGTGCGGGAGGTGCTCCGCCTGCTGGGCGTGCGCCGGGCGGCGCTGGTCGGCTCCTCCTACGGGTGCCAGGTCGCGCTGCAGCTGTCGAGTCTGGCCAGCCGGCTGGTGCTGCTCAACCCCGGTTCGGACCTGCCGGCGACGTCCGACCTGAAGGAGTTCGGGGCGGAGGAGAACCGGCTGCTGGAGGCGGGTGACGTGGCCGCCGCCGCCGAGCTCAACGCCCGCACCTGGCTCGGGCCCGAGGCCGACGCGGCCACCCGGGAGCGGCTGGTGGCCATGCAGGCCCACGCGTTCGCCATGCAGCTGGCCGCCGACCCGGAGCCGTCGCAGTTCGAGCCCGACTACACCCTGGCCGCCGTCGAGGCGCCCGCGCTGGTCGTCGGCGGCGCGCACGACCTGCCGTACTTCCAGCGCAGCGCCCGCCACGTCGCCGCCGGACTGCCACGGGCCGAGCTGCTGGAGCTCGGCTGGGCCGGGCACCTGCCGGCCCTCGAACGTCCGAGGGAGATCGCCGCCCTGCTGCTGGACTACCTTTGACCTATGACGAACGACCTGGCGACCCTCATGAGGCAGGCTCAGGACGACGATCCGCTGCGGGCTCTGGAGGCCACCACGGCGCTGCGCCGCGAGCTGGAGCGGATGGAAGCGGTACAGGTGCGCCGGGCCCGGGTGGCGGGGCTGCCCTGGGCGCAGATCGCCCACGCCATCGGAGTGAGCAAGCAGGCCGTGCACAAGAAGTACGGGCGGGGCTGAGCGAGGCTCAGGACCACTGGCGGGCGTACCATCCGAGCGCGATGTTCCACGAGTAGCCGCGCCTGATCCGCCCGGCCACGCCGGGCGGCAGCGTGTCGAGGCCGCGGTGCTCCAGCAGCACCTCGGTGCCGTCGCCGACGGGCGCGAAGGCCACCTCGATCTCCATCCGGCCGGTCGGGTTGAGCAGGTCGGCCCAGACGAGGCGACGCGGCGGGTCCCAGATGAGGATCCGGCCGGTGTCGACGTGACCGCCGTCGGACCACAGCTCGCGCAGGTAGCCGTCCTGGAACCGGATGCCGGACGCGCGGGCGGGGTCGACCCAGCTGTGCGGTCCGCGCACGTACCAGCTGTCGATCTCGTCGGTGAAGATCCGGAACGCGGTGGCGGGGTCGACCGGCACCGTGACGCCGGCCCGCACGGAGGAGCTCACCGGCCGCGCTCCACGTGGTCCTTGAACGAGCCGAGCTGCTCGGCCCAGAACGCCTGCACCTGGTCGAGCCAGGCCTGAAGGGCGGTGAACGGCTCGGGGCGCAGGGTGTAGAGCCGCAGGCGGGCGTCCTCGCCGCCCGCCTCGGCCTGAACCAGCCCGCCGGCCCTCAGCACCCGGAGATGCCTGCTCAGCGCGGGCGGGCTCATCTGGACGGCCTGGGCCAGCTCGCCGGCCGGCCGGGGCCCGTCGCGCAGCAGGTCGATCACCTTGCGCCGGGTGGGGTCGGCGAGCGCGGCCAGTGTCGCGTCCACATCGTTCATGTTGGCGTTAATCTTTAACCGCTTTCGTTATACTCTGACTCGTTAACGATAGCGCTGATTATTGCGGAGGTTCGCCGATGGTTGTCCAGCTGGGTTACTACACGCTGTCCGTCCGGGACCTCGACCGCGCGGCCGCCTTCTACGGTGCGCTGTTCGGCTGGGAGTTCAGGCGCGAGCACGAGAGCTCCCTGCACGTCACCAACACCGCCGTGCCGATGGGCCTCACCTCGACCGGGCCGTCGTCGCAGCCCAACCTCTACTACCGCGTCGACGACATCGGCGCCGCCGTCAAGCAGGTGCGCGAGCTGGGCGGCACGACCGGGGAGGTGATGGACAGCAAGTCGGGACGCAGTTGTGCCTGCGTCGACGACCAGGGCACCGAGCTCAGCCTGTGGGAGCCCGCTCCCGGCTTCGACTGACCGCGTTCGCCGAGGCCTGACCGTGGCGGTGCCGTCGCCTCCCTTCCGGCGGGCGCCCGTCAGTCGGGAGCCTTGACGGTGGCGATGCCGAGGGTGCTGGTCATCGGCAGCAGGCCCGCCTCGAAGACCGCGCCCATGAACGGCAGGACGAGCCGCGCCAGCAGCTCCGCGCGCTCCTCGCCCAGCTTCCGCCACGGCTCGGCGGCCAGTTCGTCGGTCATCCGCTCCACCTGGTCGCGCAGCTCGCGGCCCGCCTGTGTGGCCTGGCCGTCGGCGCCGACCAGGCCGCGCGAGGCCAACCGGTCCCGGGCGGCCGCCCACTCCTGCTCACTCCACTCGCGTCCGGCGAAGCTCGCCACGGGAGCGGCGCCGACGGCGGCGAACGACACCAGCGACTCGCACGGGTCGAGCCCCGCGGCGAGCAGCGCCGTCAGGTGCCCGTCGCCGCGGTGCTCGCGCAGCACGGTGGCGGCCTGCCAGAGCGCCAGGTGCGGCTCGTCGGGCCAGGGCAGGTCGAGGTTGGCGGCGGCGAACGGCCGGTGCGCCACGGTCACGCTCTCCGCGGCGCGCTTGGCGAGCTCGGCCGCCTCGCTCACCTCGGGGGCCGCCACCTTCTCCCCGAGCAGGTCGCGATAGGTCCGGTCGACCGCCCGCGACCGGGCCGCCAGCACCTGCTCGGGGGAGGCGGTGTCCCAGATCGCCGGAATGTGCTCGGCGATCATTCCGGGCGCGAAGCTGTAGTAGGTGGCGGTGGCCAGGCGTGAGCCCACCGCCCCCAGCGGGGCGGTGCGGTAGGCGAAGTAGCTCGGCCAGCGTGACTCCACGTCGTAGCCGAGCGCCGCGGCCTCCTCGAACCCCTGGGGTGAGAAGTACAGCGCGGCGTGGACGGGCTCAAGGTGGTGCCACAGGTGACGGGCAAGCTTGCGATAGGTGGACATGTCGTCGAGATCCTCACTGTCTAGATAAGGTACGACGGTGACGATAGACCCATGGCGCATCACTGGTCAATCTCAAATAGACAGTTATGTCGGGCGGTGGGTGGAGATCGCCGTGCTGCTGGTGAACACACTGGCCGTGGACCGTGCCCACGGCCGTCCCGTATCTCCGCCCGCGGACGGCGCCGACCGGCTCAGCCACCTGCTCGCCGCCCTCCCCCCACCCGCCGGGCCGCTGACCGCCGACGACGCCGACCGGCTGGCCGAGGTGGCGGCCGAGCTCCGGCCGCTGTTCGCCGACGGTCCGCCGCCGGTCACCGGCCTGAACGAGTCGCTGGTACGGCACGGCGCGGTCCCCACCCTGTACGGCGATCCGCCCAAGCTGGGCTTCCATCGGCCGGAGGCCGGCCTGGTCGACGCCTGGGCGGCCGACGCCGGCACGGCCCTGGCCATGGTGATCGGGGTGGGGCAGGGGACGCGGCTCCGGTCCTGCCAGGCGGACGGCTGTGACCTGGTGTTCTTCGACGTCACCCGCAACGCCTCGCGCAGGTTCTGCGGGCTGTCGTGCCAGAACCGCGCCAAGGCCAGCGCCTACCGCGCCCGCCGCCGCGGCTGACCCCCGGGTCACAGGGTGACGGTCACCTCAAGGCCGCCCTCCGGGAGAGGACGGACGTTCAGAGCGCCGTCGTGGGCCTGGACGATGGCGGCCACGATCGACAGGCCCAGCCCCAGACCGTCGCCGTCGGCCCTGCGGCGCGTTTCCAGGCGCTGGAAGGGCTGCAGGAGCGTGCCGGCCCGGTCGGGCGGGATCACCGGGCCGCTGTTGGCGACCCTGAGAGTGGGACGGCCGGACCGCACGGCGGTCGACACCGAGATCCAGCCGCCGGGCACGTTGTGCCGCACGGCGTTGTCCAGCAGGTTCGAGACCAGCCGCTCCAGCAGGGCGCGATCTCCCGAGGCGGGGGCGGGGCCGAGTGCGCGCTCGACGTTCGGGTCCTGGTTCGGGTCCTCGGGCGGGGGCTCTCGTTGATCGAGGGCCTGCGCTGTGATCAGTGCCAGGTCCAGGGGCTCCCGGTGCTGGAGGCCCTGCTGGCTCCGGGCCAGGGTGAGCAGCGCCTCGATCAGCCGTTCCTGGTGCCGCCCGGCGGCCAGCAGCCGTTCCAGGACGGCCCGCAGCGCTCCGGCGTCGGCCTCCGGATCGCCGAGCGCGACCTCGGCCATGGCCCGCTGCAACGTCAGCGGCGTGCGCAGCTCGTGGGAGGCGTTGGCGACGAACCGCCGCTGCGCCGTGAACGCGGCCTCCAGCCGGTCCAGCAGCTCGTCGAAGGTGTCGGCCAGCTCCTTCAGCTCGTCGTCCGGCCCCGGCGCGGCCAGCCGCCGGTCGAGCCGGTCGGCCGTGATGCGCCGTACGGTGGCGGTCATGTCGCCCAGCGGCCGCAGCACCCGCCCGGCCATCAGCCAGCCCAGGAGCATCGACGCGAAGGCCATGACCACCAGGGCGATCAGGGAGTTGACCAGCAGCCGGCGCAGGCTCGCGGCCTGCTCCGCCTCGATCCCCGGCGTCGTGACCGGAGGTTCGAGCCCGTCGGGCGGGCTGAGCGGGCTGAGCGGGCTGGGCGGGTCGGGCGGGTCGGGGGCGGTCGGCGGGCCGGGGAAGGGGGAGTGCTCGACGAGGAGATAGATGAGGGCGACCAGCAGCGCCCCGGCGACCAGGAACAGCCCGCTGTAGAGCAGGGTCAGCCGCAGCCGGACCGTCCACCTCATGCAGACTCCTTGACCGGGGCGGCCATCAGATCCGGTATCCGGCCTGGGGGACCGTCTCGATCAGCGGCGGGTCGCCGAGTTTGCGGCGTAACCGGCTGACCGTCACCTTCACGGTCTGCGTGAACGGGTCGGCGAACTCGTCCCAGCCCCGTTCCAGGAGCTGTTCGGCGGAGACCACGGCCCCCCGGGCGGACAGCAGCAACTCCAGCACGGCGAACTCCTTGGGGCTCAACGGCAGCCGCTGCCCGTCGCGGGTGGCGATCCGGGTGGCCGGGTCGAGCCGCAGATCGCCGTGGACCAGCACCGGAGGCAGGGCCGGCCGTGAGCGCCTGGCCAGCGCCCGGATCCGGGCGACCAGCTCGGCGAACGCGAACGGCTTGGGCAGGTAGTCGTCGGCGCCCATGCCCAGCCCGGTCACCTTGTCGTCGATGGTCGCGGCGGCGGTGAGCATGAGCACCCGCGCCGGGTAGCCCGCCCTGGTCAGCGCCCCGCACACGTCGTCACCGTGCAGGCCCGGCAGGTCGCGGTCGAGGACGACGACGTCGTAGTCGTTGACCGCCGTGCGATCGAGCGCGGCCTCACCGTCCAGCGCCACGTCCACGGCCATGCCCTCGCGGCGCAGCCCCGTGGCCACGGTCAGGGCCAGCTCCTCGTGGTCCTCGACCACCAGCACTCTCACGATCCCCCAGGATGCCCCGCGCCCGGTAACAGCGGGGTAACCACCGCCGTTCCCGCCCCGTAACCGGCTCCCGGCTTGTCTGGCTGCCACGACGACCTGTCGGCAGAGAAGGAGAATCACCATGGCAACCGGAAAGATCAGCAGGGCGATTCTCGCCGCCACGGTGCTCATCGTGGCGGTGGGGGCGGCCGGATCGGCGGACGTGCAGGTTCCGCTTCCGGTGCCGCCCCCGGCTCCGGCGGCGCCCCCCGCCCCGGAGGCGCCACCGGCTCCAGAGCTCCCGTCCTGACGCGCGTCAGCGGGTCAGGACGACTTTGAGCGCTCCCGTCGCCGCCGGGTCGGAGAAGGTGTCATAGGCGGCGGACATCTCGTCCAGGGGGAAGCGGTGCGTGACGAACTTCCCCGGGTCCAGCCGCCTGGCGGTGATCATGTCGAGCAGCGCCGGCGTGGAGTAGGTGTCGACCAGGCCGGTGGTGATCGTGACATTGCGGATCCACAGATCCTGCAGACGCAGGGGCACCGACTCGCCGTGCACGCCGACGTTGGCGACGTGGCCGCCGGCCCGGATCAGCCGGGTGCACTGCTCGAAGGTCTCGGGCACGCCCACCGCCTCGATGGCGACGTCGGCGCCCAGCCCGCCGGTCAGCTCGGCCACTGCGGCGGACGCGTCGTCACCGGCGCCGGCCACCACGTCCGCGCCGAACTGCTTGGCGGCCTCCAGCCGCGACTGCGCGAGGTCCACGGCCACGATGTGGCTGGGCGTGAACAACTGGGCGGTGGCGATCGCGGCCAGGCCGATGGGGCCGGCGCCCACGACGACGACCGTGTCGCCGGGGCGCACCCGGCCGTTGAGCACGCCGACCTCGTAGGCGGTCGGCAGGATGTCGGCCAGCATCAGCGCGGCCTCGTCCTCCACCCCTTCGGGCAGCAGGTAGGTCGAGGTGTCGGCGAACGGCACGCGTACGTACTCGGCCTGGGTGCCGTCGATCAGGTGCCCCAGGATCCAGCCGCCGCCGCCCAGGCACTGCCCGTACATGCTCTCGCGGCAGTAGCGGCAGCGCCCGCACGCCGAGACGCACGAGACCAGCACCCGGTCGCCCTCCTTGACGGTGGTGACGGCGTCGCCGGTCGCCGTCACGGTGCCGACCGCCTCGTGGCCGAGGATCCGGCCCGGGGTCACGGCCGGCACGTCGCCCTTGAGGATGTGCAGGTCGGTTCCGCAGATGGTGACCGCGTCCACGCGAACGACCGCGTCCGTCGGCGCGGTGAGCCGCGGCTCGGGAACCTCTTCCCAGGAGCGTCGCCCTGGTCCGTGATAGATGAGTGCCTTCATCGTGGCCTCCTCGTGGTTCTCCTCCTTCCCACGCTCTCCGCTGCCGGCCGGGGCCGGGTAGGGGCGAAGGTCCCACCGCACGGGTACCTTCGCCTCGGGGCGGGCGGGCCCGAGCCGCGGCGACCGAGGACTTTGGTCCCACCGATCACGGACTTTGCGCCCCTGCGCGGGGCGGGAGGCGGGGCCTAGCCTGTCGTGGCCGTTCCGTCCACGAGCGGGCTGTCACATGCCCGCCGGACCAAGCCAGGCCGGACGAGATTCGCCGGGCCGGAAGTGAGGCGCTGGATGCCACCCGTCGAGGTGATGATCGGAGCCAGACCGGAGAACCGGCCGCCCGTCCCGCCCGCGCGTTCCCGTGCCTCGTGGCACGTCCGGGCGAACGCCGTCGTGCTCGCCTGGCTGGCCCTGACCATCGTGGCCGCGCTCGCCCAGGGCGAGCTGCCCGCGCCCCGCTGGCTGGTGGTCCACGTCTTCCTGCTCGGCGCGATCAGCACCGCGATCCTCATCTGGAGCGAGCACTTCGCCACGGTGCTGCTCCGCGCCCGGACCCCGGAGCCGCGGGGCGGCGTCGCCCGGCTCGGCGCCCTCAACGCCGGGACCGTGGCCGTGCTGTACGGCGTGGCCGCGGGGCCGTGGCCGGTGGCGGCGGCCGGGGCCGCCCTGGTCGTGGCCGCCGTGACCTGGCACGCGGTCGTGCTCGCCGGAATGGTCAGGCGGGCGCTGCCCGGCCGGTTCGGTCATGTCGTCGGCTGGTACCTCGCCGCGGCTGGCGCGCTGGTGGCGGGCGGCGTGCTGGGCGGCCTGCTCGCGGCGCAGCCCGGTGGCGGCGCCCTGCACGAGCGGGCGCAGGCCGCGCACGCCCAGGCGAACCTGCTCGGCTGGGTGGGGCTGACCGTGCTCGGCACGTTGTTCACGCTGTGGCCGACGGTGCTGCGCACGCGGATCTCCGAGTTGACCCGGCGCTGGTCGCGCGCCGCGCTGTGGCTGTCGGTGGCGGGGCTCGCGGTGACGGTGGCCGGACTCCTTCCCGGCCTGCGCTGGGTCGCCGTCGCCGGGCTCGTGACGTACGCCGTGGCCGTGGCCGTGGCGCTGGCCCCGCCGGTCGAGACCCTGCGGCGGCGCCGTCCGCACACGGCGGCGTCCTGGACGCTGGCGGCCGGCGTGGTCTGGTTCGAGGTCGCGCTCGTGGCCGAGGTGGTCGTGGTCGCCACGCGTCCCGTCGAGCGGGTGGCGGCCGGGCTGGAGCCGCTGCTGCCGCTGATCCTCGCCGGGTTCGCCGGCCAGGTGCTGGTCGGCTCGCTCACGCACCTGCTGCCGGCGGTGCTCGGCGGCGGGCCGCCCCGGTTCAAGCGCAACGCCGCCCTGGTCGAGCGCGGCTGGGCGTACCGGCTGGCGGCGACCAACCTCGGCGTCCCGCTGCTGGCGCTGCCGGTGCCCGGACCGCTGCGCCTGCTCGGCTGGGCGCTCGTCCTCGCCCCGGCGGCGGCCTTCGTCGTCCTGGCCGTGACCGCGCTCGCCAGCACGGTGTCAGCCGGGAGGAGCGCCGCCGACGCGGGCCCGTCCGGGACCGGAGCAGCCCGAACGGGGCCGGCCGCGCGCGGAGCGGACGCGGGCCCGCCGAGCGACGGCCGCCGGTCGCGGGTGTCGCCCGCCCACGTCGGCGTGCTGATCGGGTGCCTGCTGACCGCGCTGGCCGTGGTGGGCGCGATGTCCGGCGCGGGCGGCCCGGCGCGCACGCGGGTCGCGCCCGGCGCCGAGCGGACGGTGGAGGTCACGCTCAGGGGCATGCGCGTGCAACCCGGGGTGATCGAGGCCGAGCCGGGCACCGTGCTGACCCTGAAGGTCGTCAACGCCGACGCCCAGCGGCACGACCTGAGGCTGTCCACCGGAGAGCGCACCCCGGAGCTGGCGCCCGGCGAGAGCGCCGTGCTCAAGCTGGCCCCGCTCGCCGGGCCGGTGGACGGCTGGTGCACGCTCGCCGGGCACCGGGCCGCGGGCATGACCATGCGGATCGTGCCCACGACCGCGGCGGCGGCAGCGCATTCCGCACAGTCCTCGCCGCCCGGCGGCGACCACGCGCACACCCCGGGCGCGCGGCTGGATCCGGCCGCGCCGATGCCCTCGGGCTGGAAGCCGTTCGAGGCCGCCCTGGCACCCGCGCCCTCCGGGGCCGAGCACCACGTCGAGATCCGGGCGCAGGAGACCGACCTGGACGTGGCCCCCGGGGTCCGGCAGCGGATGTGGACGTTCAACGGCACGCTCCCCGGCCCGGTCCTGCGCGGCCGGGTGGGCGACCTGTTCGTGGTGACGTTCGTCAACGACGGGGCGATGGGGCACGGCGTCGACTTCCACGCGGGCGCCCTCGCCCCCGACGAGCCGATGCGCACGATCGACCCGGGGGAGCGGCTCACCTACCGCTTCCGCGCCGCCCACGCCGGAGCGTGGCTCTACCACTGCTCGACGATGCCGATGAGCCAGCACATCGCCAACGGCATGTACGGCGCGGTGATCATCGATCCGCCGGGCCTGCCGCCCGTGGACCGCGAGTACGTGCTCGTCCAGGGCGAGCTCTACCTCGGCACGCCGGACGCCAGGGCCGCCGCGGTCACCGAGGGCCGCCCGGACGGCTGGATGTTCAACGGCGCCGTGGCGGGCTACAGGCACGCCCCGCTCACCGCCGAAGCCGGTGAGCGGGCCCGGATCTGGGTGGTGACCGCCGGGCCGGGCACGGGCACCGCGTTCCACGTGGTGGGCGCCCCGTTCGACACCGTCTACAAGGAGGGCGCCTACCTGCTGCGGGAGGACGACCCGGGCGGCGCCCAGGTGCTGGACCTGGCGCCCGCGCAGGGCGGCTTCGCCGAGCTGGTGTTCCCCGAGGCCGGGCACTATCCGTTCGTGGACCACCACATGCGCAGAGCGGAGACGGGCGCCTCCGGGATCTTCAAGGTGAGCGCGCCATGACGTGGTGGTCGGTCGTCAGGTTCCTGCACGTGCTGTCGGCGGCCCTGTGGGTCGGCGGGCAGCTCACGGTGTCGCTCGTGGTGCTGCCGCTGGCCCGCCGGATGCTCGACACCGACCGGCGCGCGGACGTGCTGCGGGCGGTCGGCAGGCGGTTCGGCATGTTCACCGGCGCGGTGTTCCTGCCGGTGCAACTCGCCACCGGGGTCGCCATCGCCGTCCACAAGGGCGTCACCTGGGCGTCGCTGGCCGAGCCCGGCTACGGCCGGACCCTCGCCGCCAAGCTGCTGCTGTTCTGCGTGGTCATGGCCGCCGCCGCGCTGCACGGGTGGGCCACGGGGCGGCGGCCTGGTGTCGCCCGGGCACTGGCCGTGATCTCCCTGGTGGGGTCCGTGGGGATCGTCCTGCTGGCGACCGCTCTGCCCGCCACCTGAGCCCGATCTTCGGGCGCCCGGCGGTTCAGGGCTCCGAGGGAACGGTTTAGGGCCCAGAAAGAGGGGACCAAAGACCCTTAAAGGATCACCCTGATCCCCACAAAGCTGGCAGGGCCCACGTACGGCACGAAGGGATAGGACCTGACGATGGCTGCCGTTCCCCTGACCCGCGAGCAGACCCGTGGCCGGACCACGGCACTCGCCCTGGCGACCGCGGCTTTCGCGGTGAACTTCTGGGCCTGGGCGCTGCTGAGCCCCCTGGGCCCGGTCTACAAGGAACTGCTGGGGTTGAGCGCGTTCGCCGTCTCCCTCCTGGTCGCGGTCCCGGTGATCGTCGGCTCGCTCGGCCGGATGGTGCTCGGCGCGCTGACCGACAGGTACGGCGGACGGCTGGTGTTCGGCGTCTGCAGCCTGATCGGCGTGCTGCCCGTGCTCTTCCTGGCCTTCGCCGAGAGCTACCCGGCGCTGCTGGCCGGCGGCCTGCTGCTGGGCATCACCGGCGCGACCTTCGCCATCGGCGTGCCGTACGTCAACGGCTGGTTCCCGCCGGAGCGGCGCGGCCTGGCGCTGGGCATCTTCGGGATGGGCAACATCGGCACGGCCGTCTCCGGGTTCGCCACCCCGTGGCTGGCCACCGAGTTCGGCCGGCCCGCCCCCTTCTTCGCGGTCGCGGTGGCCCTGGTGGCCGTTGGGCTGGCCTTCCTCACGATGGGCCGCAATGCCCCCGGCACGCAGGCGGCCACGGAGCCGTTCCTGACCAGGTTCACCGCCGCCGCCCGGCTGCGCGTCACCCGCGAACTGGCCGCGATGTACGCGCTGACCTTCGGCGGTTTCGTCGCGTTCGGCGTCTATCTGCCGTTGTATCTGGGCGCCGTCTACGACCTGACCGTCGCCGACGCGGCGGCCCGGACCGCCGGATTCGTGGTGCTGGCCACCCTGGCCCGCCCGGCCGGCGGCTGGCTGGCCGACCGGGTGGGCGGGCCGCTGGTGCTGAGCTGGGTGCTCGCCGCGGTCTTCGGCTGCGCGATCGTCGTCTCGTTCGCCCCGGGCATGCTCCTGGCCACGGTCGGCTTCCTGGCCATGGCCGCCGCGCTCGGCCTCGGCAACGGCGCGGTCTTCGCCATCCTGGGCCGGTCCGTGCCCGGCACGATGGTGGGCAGCGCCACCGGCGTGGTGGGAGCCGCCGGCGGCCTGGGCGGGTTCCTGCCGCCCATCGTGATGGGGCTCATCTTCCAGGCCACCGGCTCCTACTCCATCGGCCTGATGCTGCTGGCGGCCATGGCGCTCGGCGCCTTCGTTTACTGCTGGTTCGTCCTGCGCGCACGCGACTGAACCACCGATCGAGAAAGAAGGACCCTACATGTCGGGTATGGATGGACCTGTCAGTGACGCACTGCTCCAACTGGGCAGGCACCTGCGTCCCGGCCGGGTCTCGGACGACCTGCGCACCCTGCACCAGATCGGCGGCCGGCAGGGCGACGCCTTCTACCGCGACCGGTGGAGCCACGACAAGGTGGTGCGCTCCACCCACGGCGTCAACTGCACCGGCTCCTGCTCCTGGAAGGTGTACGTCAAGGACGGCGTGATCACCTGGGAGGCGCAGCAGACCGACTATCCCAGCGTGGGCGGTGACCGGCCGGAGTACGAGCCGCGCGGCTGCCCGCGAGGGGCCGCCTTCTCCTGGTACACCTACTCGCCCACCCGGGTGCGTTTCCCCTACGCGCGCGGCGTGCTGGTGGAGATGTACCGGGAGGCCAAGGCCAGGCTGCGTGACCCGGTCGCGGCTTGGGCGGAGATCACCTCCGACCCGGTCAGGCGGCGGCGCTACCAGTCGGCCCGAGGCAAGGGCGGGCTGGTCCGGATCACCTGGGACGAGGCGACCGAGATCATCGCGGCGGCGCACGTGCACACCATCAAGGAGTACGGGCCCGACCGGGTGGCGGGCTTCTCGCCGATCCCGGCCATGTCGATGGCCTCGCACGCCGCCGGCTCCCGCTTCGTCTCGCTGATCGGCGGGGCGATGCTGTCGTTCTACGACTGGTACGCCGACCTGCCGGTGGCCTCCCCGCAGGTGTTCGGCGACCAGACCGACGTCCCGGAGTCGGCCGACTGGTGGGACGCGTCCTACCTCATGCTGTGGGGCTCGAACGTGCCGGTCACCCGCACCCCCGACGCGCACTTCATGGCCGAGGCCCGCTACCGGGGCCAGAAGGTCGTGGTGCTCTCGCCCGACTACAGCGACGCGGCCAAGTTCGCCGACGAGTGGCTGGCCCCGCGTCCGGGCACCGACGGCGCGCTGGCCATGGCGATGGGCCAGGTGATCCTCAAGGAGTTCTTCACCGACCGCCCGACGCCCTACTTCACCGACTACGTCAAGCGTCACACCGACCTGCCGTTCCTGGTGCGGCTGCGCGAGCACGAGGGCGGCTCGTACCTGCCGGACAAGTTCCTCACCGCGGCCGACCTGGGGCAGGAGGGCAAGGAGGAGGCGTTCAAGACGGTCGTGCTGGACTCACGGACCGGCGAGGCGGCGGTGCCCAACGGCTCGCTCGGCTTCCGCTTCGCCGAGCAGGGGCAGGGCCGCTGGAACCTCGACCTGGGCGACCTCGACCCGGCCCTGACCGTCTACGGCGGCGAGGCCGTCACGGTCGCGCTGCCCCGCTTCGACACCGGCGACGACGGCGGCGTGCTGGAGCGCGGCGTCCCGGTCCGGCGGATCGGCGGCCATCTGGTCACCACCGTGTACGACCTGATGCTCGCCCAGTACGGCGTGGCCCGCGAGGGCCTGCCCGGCAGGTGGCCGGCCGGCTACGACGACGCGGACGAGCCGTACACCCCGGCCTGGCAGGAGCGCGTCACCTCGGTCCCGGCGGCCCAGGCGATCCGCATCGCGCGCGAGTGGGCCCGCAACGCCGAGGAGTCCAACGGCCGCTCCATGATCATCATGGGGGCGGGGACCAACCACTGGTTCCACTCCGACACGATCTACCGCTCCTTCCTGGCGCTGACCACGCTGACCGGCTGCCAGGGCGTCAACGGCGGCGGCTGGGCCCACTACGTCGGCCAGGAGAAGTGCCGGCCGGTCACCGGCTGGGCGCAGCTGGCCGGCGGCCTCGACTGGTCGCGCCCGCCCCGGCAGATGATCGGCACCGCCTACTGGTACCTGCACACCGACCAGTGGCGCTACGACACCTACTCCGCCGACGTCGTCTCCTCCCCGCTCGGCGGCGGCGCGTTCGCCGGCAAGGCCACCGCGGACCTGCTGTCGCAGTCGGCGCGGATGGGCTGGATGCCGTCCTACCCCACGTTCGACCGCAACCCGCTCGACCTGGCCGACGAGGCCGCCGCCGCGGGGCGCGAGGCCGGGCCGTACATCACCGAGCAGGTCGCCTCCGGCGGCCTCGGCTGGGCCTGCGAGGATCCCGACGCGCCCGCCAACTGGCCGCGCGTGCTGACCGTGTGGCGGGCCAACCTGCTGGGCTCGTCGGCCAAGGGCAACGAGTACTTCCTGCGCCACCTGCTGGGCACCGACTCGTCGGTGCGGGCCGAGGAGGCGGGGCCGGAGCAGCGGCCCGAGAGCCTCGCCTGGCCGGAGGAGGCGCCGAGGGGCAAGCTCGACCTGCTGCTGTCGCTGGACTTCCGGATGACCTCCACCACGCTGTTCTCCGACATCGTGCTGCCCGCCGCCACCTGGTACGAGAAGCACGACCTGTCGTCCACCGACATGCACCCGTTCGTGCACGCCTTCTCCCCGGCCATCGACCCGCCCTGGCAGACCCGCACCGACTTCGCCGCGTTCCACGCCATCGCCGCGTCCTTCAGCGCGCTGGCCGAGACGCACCTCGGCACCCGCACGGACGTCGTGGCCGTGCCGCTGCTGCACGACACGCCCGACGAGCTGGCCACCCCGCACGGGCGGGTGCGCGACTGGCGGACCACGGGCACGCGGCCGACCCCCGGCGTCGACTTCCCCAAGCTCGTCACCGTCGAACGCGACTACGGCGCCGTCGCGGCGAAGATGGCCTCGCTCGGGCCGCTGACCGAACGGCTCGGCGCCACCACCAAGGGCCTCACCTTCGACTTGGCCGCCGAGGTCGAACGGCTGGGCCGGACCAACGGCACGACGGCGGACGGGCGGCCGTCGCTGGCCACCGACATCGCGATGTGCGAGGCCATCCTGGCCCTGTCGGGCACGACCAACGGCCGGCTGGCCGCCCAGGGCTTCGCCACGCTGGGCCGCCGTACCGGGACGTCCTTCGACGGCCTGGCCGATGAGCACCGGCGCATCACGTTCGCCGACACCCAGGCGCGGCCGGTGCCGGTGATCACCTCGCCCGAGTGGTCGGGCAGCGAGACGGGCGGGCGGCGCTACTCGGCGTTCACCACCAACGTCGAGCATCGCAAACCCTGGCACACCCTCACCGGCCGCCAGCACTTCTACCTCGACCACGACTGGATGCAGGAGGCGGGTGAGGCGCTGCCGGTCTACCGGCCGCCGTTGAACATGACCGCGATGTTCGGCGAGCCGGGCGTCGGCGAGTCGGGGGCGGACGGGATCACGGTGCGCTACCTCACCCCGCACTCCAAGTGGTCCATCCACTCTGAATACCAGGACAACCTGCTCATGCTCACCCTGTCACGCGGCGGGCCGACCATCTGGATGAGCCCGGCGGACGCGGCCAAGGCGGGCATCGACGACAACGACTGGATCGAGGCGGTCAACCGCAACGGGGTCGTCGTCGCCCGCGCCGTCGTCTCGCACCGCATGCCCGAGGGCACCGTGTACATGTACCACGCGCAGGAACGCGTGGTGGACGTGCCCAAGACCGAGGCGTCCGGGCGGCGCGGCGGCATCCACAACTCGCTCACCCGCCTGCTGGTCAAACCCACCCACCTGATCGGCGGCTACGCCCAGCTGTCGTTCGCCTTCAACTACCTCGGGCCCACGGGAAACCAGCGCGACGAGGTCACCGTCATCCGGCGCCGTTCCCAGGAGGTCGACTACTGATGAGAGTCATGGGCCAGCTGGCCATGGTGATGAACCTGGACAAGTGCATCGGCTGCCACACCTGCTCGGTCACCTGCAAGCAGGCCTGGACCAACCGGGCCGGCACCGAGTACGTCTGGTTCAACAACGTCGAGACCCGTCCCGGGCAGGGCTATCCCCGCACCTACCAGGACCAGAAGAAGTGGAAGGGCGGCTGGGAGCTGAACGGGCGCGGCCGGCTGAAGCTGCGTGCCGGAGGCCGGCTGCACAAGCTCCTCACCATCTTCGCCAACCCGCTCATGCCGTCCATCGGCGACTACTACGAGCCGTGGACCTACGACTACGACCGGCTCTTCTCCGCCCCCGCCACCGAGGACACGCCGGTCGCCCGGCCCAGATCGCTCATCAGCGGCCTGCCGACGAAGATCACCTGGAGTGCCAACTGGGACGACAACCTGGCCGGCGCCCCGCAGCTGGCCTCCGCCGACCCGGTGCTGCGCAAGCTGTCGGACCAGGTGAAGCTGGAGTTCGAGCAGGCGTTCATGTTCTACCTGCCGCGCATCTGCGAGCACTGCCTCAACCCGTCATGCGTGGCCTCCTGTCCGTCCGGCGCGATGTACAAGCGCGCGGAGGACGGCATCGTGCTGGTCGACCAGGACCGCTGCCGGGGCTGGCGGATGTGCGTGACCGGCTGCCCGTACAAGAAGGTGTACTTCAACCACCGCACCGGTAAGGCCGAGAAGTGCACCTTCTGCTATCCCCGGGTCGAGGTGGGCATCCCGACCGTCTGCTCCGAGACGTGCGTGGGCCGGCTGCGCTACATCGGCCTCATCCTCTACGACGCCGACCGCGTCATGGACGCGGCCTCGGTGCCCGACGAGAAGGACCTGTACGAGGCGCAGAAGAGCGTGCTGCTGGACCCGGACGACCCCGAGGTGATCGCGGGCGCGCGCGCCTCCGGCATCCCCGAGGACTGGCTGGACGCGGCGCGCCGCTCGCCCATCCACAAACTGATCTTCGAGTACGGCGTCGCGCTCCCGCTGCATCCCGAATACCGCACGATGCCGATGGTCTGGTACATCCCGCCCCTGTCGCCGATGGTCGACGCGCTGGCCGGCACCGGCCACGACGGCGAGGACGCGGGCAACCTGTTCGGCGCGATCGACTCCCTGCGCATCCCGGTCGAGTACCTGGCCGAGCTGTTCACGGCCGGCGACCCCGAGCCGGTGCGGGCCTCGCTCCGCCGCCTGGCCGCCATGCGCTCCTACATGCGCCGCCTCAACCTCGGCCAGAGCCCCGACGAGAGCATCGCCGCGTCGGCCGGCCTGACCGGCGAGCAGGTCGAGGGCATGCACCGGCTGCTCGCCCTGGCTCCCTACGCCGAGCGTTACGTGATCCCCAAGGCGCACGCCGAGCAGGCCGGGGAGCTGGAGGAGTCGTTCGCCGGGTGCAGCCTCGACTACGAGGGCGGCCCCGGCATGGGCGGCCCGTTCGGCGAGGGGAGCGGCGTGCCCGCGCCGGTGGCGGTGGAGAACTTCCACGCGCTCAAGGACCGCCAGGGGAGCGGCGCCCTGGTCGATCCGGCCGACCGTTCCGGCCGCGTCAACCTGCTCAACTGGGACGGCAAGGGGATGCCCGACGGCCTGTTCCCCAAGCGCGAGGAGAAGTCATGAGCGACCGCGCGGTGCACCTGACGGCCTCGGTGCTGCTCGGCTACCCCGACGAGCGGCTGGCCGGGGCGGTGCCGCTGCTGGCCGAGACCGTGGCCGGGCTGCCTTCGGGCGAGCCGGCCAGGCGGCTGACCGCCTTCCTCGACCACCTGGCGGTCACCCCGGTGGCCGAGCTGGCCGAGCACTACGTGGCGACGTTCGATCTCAAGCGCCGCTGCTGCCTGTACCTCAGCTACTACGCCTACGGCGACACCCGCAAGCGCGGGATGGCGCTGCTGCGGTTCAAGCACGCCTTCCGGGAGGCCGGGTTCGAGCTCGCCGACGGCGAGCTGCCCGACCACCTGGCCGCCGTCTGCGAGCTGTCCGGCCGGGGCGCGACCGAGCAGGCGACCCGGCTGCTCCGCGAGCACCGGGCGGGCCTGGAGACGCTGCTGGCCGCCCTGCGGGACGAACGCTCGCCCTACCAGGACGTGGTCGCCGCCGTCCTGGCCACCCTGCCGCCGCCGACCGCGCGCGAGCGCGCCGCCGTGGCCCGGCTGGCGGCCGAGGGGCCGCCGGTCGAAGAGGTCGGCCTGCAACCCTTCACGATCCCCGGAGACTCCCGATGAACGCGCTGGACCTGCTCCTGTGGGTGGCCGCCCCGTACGTGGCCCTCACCGTGTTCGTGCTCGGCCACGTGTGGCGCTACCGCTACGACAAGTTCGGCTGGACGACGCGCTCCTCCCAGATGTACGAGTCGCGGCTGCTGCGCGTCGGCAGCCCGTTGTTCCACTTCGGTCTCCTGGTGGTGATCCTCGGCCACGTCGGCGGCCTGGTGATCCCGAAGTCCTGGACGGAGGCGGTGGGCGTCACCGAGGAGGCCTACCATCTGGCGGCCGTCGCGCTCGGCACCGTGGCGGGCGTGTGCACGCTGGCCGGCCTCGCCATCCTCGTCTATCGCCGCCGCACCGTGGGCCCCGTCTTCACCGCCACCACCCGCAACGACAAGCTCATGTACGCCGTCCTGGTCCTGGTGATCGTGCTGGGCCTGGCCGCGACCGTCGCCGCCAACGTCATCGGCGGCGGCTACGACTACCGTTCCACCATCTCGCCCTGGTTCCGGTCGGTCTTCGCCTTCCAGCCGAAGGCGGAGCTCATGGCCGGGGCGCCGCCGCTCTTCCAGGCCCACGCGCTCAGCGCGCTCCTGCTCTTCGCGATCTGGCCGTTCACCCGGCTGGTGCACATGCTGACCGCGCCGATCGGCTACCTCACGCGCCCGTACATCGTCTACCGCTCCCGCGACGACCGGCCGGGCCGCCCGGCGCGAGGCTGGGAGCCGAGCAACCGGCCCTGAGCCCCGCCGCACTCCGCGCCCCCGCCGCCCACCCCGCGCGGTCAGGCCGGCGCGGGCGCGGCCGGCAGCAGCCCGGCCCGCCGCAGGTGCGCGCGGGCGTGCTCGATGGCCTCCGGGGTGCCGGGGTGCCTGCCGCCCGCCTGGTCCAGGGCGCCGACCGAGTCGAACACCGGCACCTGGCCGGGCCGCAGGCCGGAGACCAGCACGAGGATGCCCCGCCGGTGCAGCCGGTCGACGGCGTCCTTGAGCACGAGCGCCCCCGTGGCGTCCACGGTGGTCACGCGGGACATCCGCAGGATGACCACGCGCACGTCGGCGACCTCGGACAGCTCCAGCAGGAACCGGTGGGCGGCGGCGAAGAACAGCGGGCCGTCGATCCGGTAGGCGACGATGTGCTCGGCGAGCAGGGCGTGCTCCTCGTCGCCGTGCTCGCCGGGCAGGTCGGGCTTGAAGTCGACCTGGTCCAGCCGGGCCTGACGGGCCACGGCCCGCAGCGCCAGCGCCCCGGCGATGACGAGGCCGATGATGACCGCGTAGACCAGGTCGAGGACCACCGTGGCCACGGCGGTCAGCACCAGCACGAGAGCGTCTGAGCGGGTGGCTCGGACGATCGCGCGCAGCGAGCCGACCTCGACCATCCGGATCGCGGTGGCCAGCAGGACCCCCGCCAGCGCGGCCAGCGGGATGTGCGAGACCAGCGGCGCGGCGGTGTAGACGATGGCGGCCAGCACGGCGGCGTGGGTCAGCGAGGCCAGCCGGGAGGAGGCGCCGCTGCGGACGTTGACGGCGGTGCGGGCGATGGCCGCGGTCGCCGGGACGCCGCCGAACAGCGGCGCGGCGATGTTGGCCAGGCCCTGCCCGAACAGCTCGCGGTCGGGGTCGTGCCGCTCGCCCACGGTCATGCCGTCGGCCACCGACGCCGACAGCAGCGACTCCAGCGCGGCCAGCGCCGCCACCGCGATGGCGGGCGTCAGCAGCGAGCCGATCGCGGACAGGTCCAGGAAGGCCAGCGAGGGGGCGGCCAGACCCGCCGGCAGGGCGCCGATCGGGGTCGCGTCCAGGTCGAGCAGCGTCGCCGCGACGGTCGCCGCGACCACGGCGACGATGGAGAACGGGACGGCCGGCCGCAGCCGGGCTCCGCCCAGCATGATCACGGCCACCCCGGCGGCCAGCGCGATCGCCGTCCAGTCGGGCGCCGCGGCGAAGTCCAGCACGGCCTGCCAGGCCACGGCCACCGCCTTGTCGCCCTCGGGTGGGGGCACGCCCAGAGCGGAGGGGACCTGCTGCAGGGCGATCACGCAGGCGATGCCCAGGGTGAAGCCCTCCACCACGGGCGCGGGGACATAACGCATGTATCGCCCGACCCGGGCCACAGCCAGGGCCAGCAGGATGACGCCGGCCATCAGGCCGACCGTCAGCACGCCCCCGGGACCGTACTGGGCGACGATCGGCACCAGCACCACGGTCATGGCCCCGGTGGGGCCGGAGACCTGCAGGTTGGAGCCGCCGAACACGGCGGCGACGGCGCCCGCGACGACCGCGGTGGCCAGCCCCGCCTCCGCGCCCAGCCCCGAGGAGACGCCGAAACCGAGCGCCAGCGGCAGCGCCACGATCGCGACCGTGAGCCCGGCCAGCAGGTCGCGGCGCGGGTGACGGCGCATCGCGGCCAGGTCGCTCCGGGCGGGCAGCAGCGAGCCGGCCGAGCCCCAGGCCCGGTGGAGCCACCGGCTCACGGGGTGCCGACCTCCGACGAGCGCAGCTCCTCGAGCAGGTCGTGCTGGTCGGTGAGCATGGCGGTCAGGATCCGGCGCGCGGCGCGCATCAGGTCGGCCACGTCGCCGCCGGCCAGCTGGTAGACCACGCTGGAGCCCTCGCGGGCCGACGTGACGATGCCCGAGCGCCGCAGCACCGCCAGATGCTGCGACAGGTTGGGCGGCTCGACGTCGATCGCCGCCAGCAGGTCGCGCACCGGCACCGGGCCGTCCTGCAGCAGCTCCAGCACGCGGATGCGGACCGGGTGCCCCAGCATCCGGAAGAACTCGGCTTTCGCCTGGTACAGGGGGACCGGCACGCCGTCTCCGCCTTTCCGTGAGAGCCCGTCGCGGCCGGCCGGCCGGCTTCCCGCGAGCTGATGGCTCAACTATGTAGGCAATTGCGAATATTCGCAAATCCATAGGGACCAACGGCACCCGGATCGGGGACTTCGTCCTCCGGATTCCGGCCGCCCATTTCGGAAAGGTGGAGGTGGAAGGGCCCATCGTGGAGGAGAGCGTGATGGCCGGACGGATCGTGGTGGGGGTGGACGGCTCCGCGCCGGCGACGGCGGCGGTGGAGTGGGCCGCCGCCGACGCGCGGCACCGGGCGCTGGGACTGCGGATCGTGCACGTGTGCGAGCCCTGGCACGCCGACGGCGCGACCGAGCACTGCGCCCGCACCCTGGAGACGGCCGCCGCCCACGCCGGCGACCTGGCGCCGGACGTCGAGCTGAGCACCGAGTTGCTGCACGGGGGAGTGGCCGGCGCGCTCGTCGCCGAGTCCGCGACCGCCGACAGCGTGGTGCTCGGCAGCAGAGGACACGGCGGGTTCGCCGGAATGGTGCTCGGGTCGATCGGCATGGCCGTCGCCGGGCACGCCGCCGGACCGGTCGTGATCGTGCGCGGACCCGCCGTGGTGACGCATGGCCGGATCGTCGTCGGCTATGACGGCTCCGAGCCGTCCGTGGCGGCCATGGCGTACGCCATCGAGCAGGCCCGCAGCCGCGACGCGCAACTGCACGTCGTCTACGCCTGGCAGTTGCCGGTCTACTCGCCGTACGCCGTCGCCTTCAGCGACCTGCTGCAGGAGGCCTTCCAGCAGCAGGCCCAGGCGGCCCGCGAACGGCTGATCCCCTGGCGGGAGGCGAACCCCGACGTCCTGATCACCGACGAACAGCTCTGCGAACACCCCGTGTCCGCGCTCATCAAGGCCGCCGCGACCGCCGACCTCGTGGTGGTCGGCTCGCGCGGCCTGGGCGGGTTCGCCTCGGCGGTGCTCGGCTCGGTCAGCCACGGTGTGCTGCACCACGTGAGCCGCCCGGTCGCGGTGGTGCGGCCGCGAGAGGAGGCGTCATGAAGATCGAGGACCTGACCGCCCGGCACGTGATGAGCCGGGTCCTGGTGGCGATCAGGGCGGACGAGTCGCCGCTGATGGCCTGGGAGCTGATGCGCCGGTCCGATGTCCACCACCTGCCGGTCGTCGAGGGGAGACACGTCGTGGGCGTCCTCACCCGCGAGGACGTGGCCGTCACCTGGTCCGGCGGGCCGCAGGAGCAGTCCGACCGCCAGGTCGGCTCCCTGCTGGGGCGCGAGCCCCGGCCGCGCGTGGGGCCCGACACCCCGCTCACCCGCGTCGCGGCCGTCATGGTCGACAGCGGCTGCGACGCCGTGCCCGTGGTGTCCCGCGGTGGCCTCGTCGGGCTGGTCACGGCCCGCGACGTCCTGTCCGCCGTGGCCGGCCGCACCGATCTCCGGGAGGAGGGGCCGGGCGAGATCGTCACCGGGATGTTCCACCTGGAGCCCATCCTGCCCGGCCACGGCTGACCCGCCCCAGAAAGAGGTGTGTGATGTACGCGCTGATCGTCTACGAGTCCATGTACGGCAACACCGGGCAGATCGCGCAGGCCGTGGCGGAGGGACTCGCCAGGGCGATGAGGACCGAGGTCGTCGAGGTCGCCGCCGCGCCGGTGTCACCACCGGAGGAGGTCGCGCTGCTGGTGGTCGGCGGCCCCACCCACGCCTTCAGCATGAGCCGGGAGTCCACCCGCAGGTCCGCCGCCGAGCAGGCCCGGGAACCTCTGGTGTCGCAGGGGCCCGGCATCCGCGAATGGCTGGCCGCCCTGCGGGTGGCGCGCGGCACGCCCGTCGCCGCCTTCGACACCCGCGTCGCCAAGCCGCACCTGCCGGGCTCGGCCGCCCGCGCCGCCGCCAAACGGCTGCGCCGCCTCGGCCTGCGGCTCGTCGCCCCCGCCCAGAGCTTCTTCGTCACCGACTCCCGGGGCCCGCTGGCGGGCGGCGAGCTGGACCGCGCCCGCCGCTGGGGCGAAACCCTCGCCGGTCGCTTCGCCATCCCCACGAGCTGACACCCGCGCGGCAGCCCTCGCACGCCACAGGTGACGATCGGTGCGGTCCCGTCACACCCCGCAGGTGACGGTCGGCGCGGGCCTCCTGTCGCCCCCAGGGGACGATCGGCGCCATCGCCGATCGGAGTGGGACGAAGGTCACAGCGGACAACGGCCTTTCGGCTCCCGCGACGCGGGTGTCTTGGATGATCTGATGGGGCCATGGACGCGATCACGGATGCCCGGCGGGGGCTCGGCGACGACGAGGCGGCCCGCCTGCTGACCGAGCACGGGCCGAACCGGTTACCAGAGCCCCGGCAGCCGTCGATCCCGCTCAGAGCGGTCCGCCAGCTGGCCGATCCGCTGTCGATCCTGCTGCTGGTCGCCGGCCTGGTCACCCTGGTCGTGCTGGGCGAGGCGCCCGAGGGCGCGGCCATCATGGCGATCCTGGCGGTCAACGTGGTGATCGGCGTCACCCAGGAGGTCAAGGCCGAGCGGGCCGTCCGCGCCCTGCGGACGCTGTCGGCGCCGATGGCCAAGGTCCGCCGCGACGGCGTGGTCCGGCGGATCGCGGCCGCGGAGGTGGTGCCCGGCGACCTGATCGAGGTGGCGGCCGGAGACCGGGTGCCCGCCGACGCCCGCGTGCTGGAGGCGGTCTCGCTGGCCGTGAACGAGTCCATGCTGACGGGCGAGTCGAACTCGGCCGGCAAGCGGGCGGAGGGCACGACGCGGGGGCCCCTGGGAGACCGTGACGGGCAGCTGTTCTCCGGCAGCATGGTGGTGCGCGGCTCGGGCGTGGCGGTGGTGGAGAGCACCGGTGCCGGCACCGAGATGGGCCACATCGCCTCCGCTCTGCAGGGCAAGGTCAGGGGGCCGCTGGAGGTGGAGCTCGCCACCGTCTCCAAGCGCATCGGCCTGCTGGCCCTCGCCGCGGGCGTGGTGATGGTGGCGCTCGGGCTGGCCCGGGGCGGCATCGAGCCGCTCGACCTGGCGCTCGCCGGGGTGGCGCTGGCCATCGCGGCGGTGCCCGAGAGCATGGCGGCCGCCGTCACCACCGCCCTGGCGCTCGGCTCGCAGCGGATGGCCCGGCGCGGGGTCATCGTGCGGCGGTTGCCGGCCATCCAGGCGCTCGGCGCCACCACCGTGATCGCCTCGGACAAGACCGGCACCCTGACCACCGGGCGGCTGACCGTCGCCGACCACGTCGCGGTGCCGGGCGCGGACGTCTGGCGGGCCGCCGTACGCTGCAACGACGCCCACGACGGCGTGGGCGACGCGGTGGACGTGGCGCTGCTGGCCGCCGCCGCCCGCCACGGGACGACGCCCCACGACGGCGGGGCCAGGCTGTCGACCAGGCCCTTCGACGCCGACGTACGCTCGATGGCGGTCGTCACCGAGGGGCCGGTGCTGACCGTGAAGGGCGCGCCGGAGGTGGTACTGGCCCGGTGCGCCCCCGGCCCGGAGGTCGACCGGCTGGAGCGGGCCGTGCCCGAGCTGGCCGGCCGGGGGCTGCGCGTGCTGGCGCTGGCCGAGCGCGACACCGACGACCTCGACGCGACCGGGCTGCGGCCGGTCGCGCTGCTCGCGCTGAGCGACGAGATCCGCGAGTCGGCGCGGCAGGCCGTCGCCGACTGCCGGCGGGGCGGCATCCGGGTGATCATGGTGACCGGCGACCACGCCGGCACCGCCCGGGCCGTGGCCGAGCAGGTCGGCATCGAGCCCGACCCGGTGGTGACCGGGGCCGCGCTGGACGGCGAGGACCGCGAGGAGCGGCTGCGCGAGGCGAACGTGCTGGCCCGCGTCGATCCGGCGACCAAGCTGGACCTGGTCCGCGCGCTGCGCGCGGGCGGCGAGGTCGTCGCGATGACCGGCGACGGCGTCAACGACGCGCCCGCGCTGCGGCACGCCGACGTCGGCATCGCCATGGCCGGCGACGAGGGCACCGACGTGGCCAGGGAGGCCGCCGCCGTGGTGGTCACCAACGGCGAGCTGGGCACCATCGTCACCGGGGTGCGGCAGGGCCGCCGCCTGCACCACAACGTCGAATCCATGATCGGCTACCTGCTGGCCGGCAACCTGGCCGAGATCTTCCTCGTGCTCGTGGGCCTGTTCGCCTGGCCCGACCTGGTCATCCCGCTGCTGCCGGTGCAACTGCTCTGGATCAATCTGGTGCTCGACGGCATCCCGGCCATCGCCCTGGGCGTCGACCGGCCGGCCGGCGACCCGCTGACGGCCAGACCGCGCCGCGACGGGCTGCTGTCCGGCGCCGTGCTGGCCCGCATCGGGATCCGCTCGCTCATCGTCGGGCTGCTGGTCTTCGCCACGGTGGAGGTCGCCCGGCGGCTCGGCTGGGACGAGGCGCAGGTGCGCACCCAGGCCGTGCTCGCCCTCGTCTTCGCCCGGCTGACCCTGGCCTACGTCGCCCGGGCCCGGCGCTGGACCTTCGAGCGCGGCTGGTGGCACGGCCGGGCGGTGCTGCTCGCCGTCGTGGCCGCGGCCGCGCTGCAGGTGCTGGTGACGCTGGTGCCGGCCCTCGGCACGTTCCTCGCGCTCGCGCCGGTCCCGCCGCTGGGCTGGGCGATGGCCGTGGGCGCCGCGCTGCTCACGCCGGTGCTCTGTGACGCGGCGCGGGCCCTGCTCCGGCTCGGCGCGGGGCGTGCTCGCCGGGAGCGGGAGTGACCTCGCGCGCGGATCGTCAGAGCCCGTGGACGCGGCGGCCGGTGATCCGCTGCGGCACGATGCGGATGTACAGCTCGCGCTCACCGCCCGCCCAGGGGGTCACGCCGGAGCCGATCACCCGCTCGATCTCGTCGGGTGGCACATGGTGGGCCGGCCCCTGGATGAGCACGCTCCAGCCCTCGCGCCTGGCCTCGTCGATCCGGTCGACCTCGAAGCCGATCTTGATGTCCATGCCCTCCACGCCGGTGCGCAGGTCGCGGTCCATCGGGCCGCCGTGGGCCGTGCGGAAGACGATCGCGCCCTCGTGCAGCCGGTAGTTGACGGGCAGCACGGTGGGCCCGTACAGGCCGCTGAAGGCGACCCGGCCGACGCCGCCGGGCGCGACCAGGCGCAGGCACTCGTCACGGTCGAGGGTCTCAAGCATCGGATGGGCGGCCGCCGGGCCGCGTCCCGGCGGCCGGTCGAGGCCGCCGCCGAGCAGGCTCTCGACGGTCGTCTCCAGGGCGGCCGCGAGCCGCCCCAGCGCGCCCGTGGCGAGCGTCTCGGGGTTCTCCTCCAGGTACTTGACGTAGCCGGCGGCCATGCCGGTGCGCTCGGCGAGCTGCTCGCGGGTCAGCCCGAGGCGTTCGCGGTGGTAGATGATGCGGCGTCCGAGGTCGCCCGTCGCGGCCATGCTGGTCCCCCCTTGATCGCTCGTGAACGTACGGCTGGCGCCGCACCTGAGCATGTTGTCGTTGATCCACGCGCTCTCGCGGTCGGCGTCGATGAAGAACCGCGCGCCCCGGTAGCGGATCGTCAGCGACATCGTGCCCAGCCGGTCGGGCAGCACCGGGTTGAGACGCAGCCCGTCGCGGCGCAGCTCCATCCCCAGGTAGCAGCGCTGCAGCAGGTCGAGCGTGCCCGCCATGGCGCCGAGGTGGATGCCTTCGGCGGTGGTGCCGTGCTGGACGTCCTGGATGTCGCTGATCAAGGCCTCGTGGAAGAACCGCCAGGAGCCGGCCCGGTCCGATCGGGCGAGCACCCAGGCGTGCACCACGGCGCTCAGGGTCGAGCCGTGGCTGGTGCGCGCGAGGTAGTAGTGGATCGTGCGGTGGATGAGGCCGGGCTCGCACGGATAGCCGAGCCGCAGGAGCAGCGCCAGCAGCTCGTCGGCCGTCAGCAGGTAGAAGAGCATCAGCGTGTCGGCCTGCTTGGACGCCCGGTAGCGGTTGACGTCGTCGCCGGCGGCCTCCAGCGCCCGGTCGAGCCGCCGCACGCCGCGATAGCGCTCCCAGTCGAGCTCCTCCAGGCCGGCGTAGCCGGTGAACTGGCTGATCACGCCGTCGTGGAAGTCGACCCGCATCCGCCGGGTGATGTCGTGCCAGCGATCCGCCTCCTCGGCCGTGCCCTGGAATTCGGGGAACAGCTCCAGCGTGTCGGCGGCGCGCAGCAGCAGCCAGACGGTCATCACGTTGGTGTAGGCGTTGTTGTCCAGGCCGGGGGACTCGGCCCCGGGGTAGCCGTCGTGATACTCGTCGGGGCCCATGACGCCCCGGATCTCGTAGCGGCCCGACTCCGGGTCCGCCTCGGCCAGCGAGGCGAAGAACCTGGCGATGTCGATCAGCAGCTCCGCGCACCACGGCCGCATCGTGCCGGTCGCCAGGTAGTGCTGCCAGATGTTGTAGGCGATGGCCAGGCCGGCGTGCCGCTGCAGGTGGGAGTGGTCGGGCAGCCAGCGGCCGGACTCGGGGTTGAGATGCAGGGTCTGGGTCTGCTCAGTGCCGTCGCTCGCGCTCTGCCACGGGAACATCGCGCCGGCGAACCCCGCGGCGCGGGCCGCCGCCCTGGCCTCGGGCAGCCGCCGCCACCGGTAGCGCAGCAGGCCGAGGGAGATGTCGGGAAAGCGGAGGTTCAGCCATGGCATCACGAACAGCTCGTCCCAGAACACGTGCCCCCGGTACGCCTCGCCGTGCAGGCCCCGCGCGGGCACGCCCGCGTCGATGTCGGCCGTGTGCGGGGAGAGCGTCTGCAACAGGTGGAAGACGTGCAGGTGGACGATCTGTGAGGTCTCCGGCCCGTCGACGTCGAGCCGGGCGCGCTCCCACAGGCGGTCCCAGGCGGCCCGGTGCCGGGCCAGCAGCGTGTCGAAGCCCGGCGCCAGCCGCACGGCCCGCACCGCGGCGGAGCGGGCGTCGCTGATCGCGGGGTCGCGCGAGGTCACCAGGGCGACGACCTTGGACAGCGTCACCGGCTCGCCTTCGATCAGGTCGAGCCGGTACTCCGCGGTGATCCGGTCGGGTTCGCGGGTCGCCTCGCGGGCGGGGAAGGCGCAGTCGGTGCGGGCCGCGAAGGCGACGGTGATGCCGGAGGAGCGGGTGGTGGCGGTCAGCCAGGCCAGGTCGTCCTCGATGCCGGTGGCGTGGCCGGTCAGATGGTCGCCACGCAGCTCGCGGTAGCGGGCGACCCCCCGGTTGGCCACCCGGCCGTCGAGTACGGTCCGCACCCGCATCGGGCCCGACCAGTTCTCCGGGACGAACTCGGTCTCCAGCGCGGCCAGGCGCGGGTCGGCCATGGACACCAGGCGGCGCTGCCGCACCCGCGTGACGCGGCCCGCCGCGTCACGCCAGCGCAGCAGCCGCAGCAGCACCCCGTGACGCAGGTCCAGCTCGTGGCGGTAGTCGAGCAGGCCGTCCGTCGCCGGGTCGAACCAGTCGGAGCCGGGCGTGGCGAAGGCCACCGGCAGCCAGTCGGGCAGGTTGACCATGTCCTCGTTGGACACCACGCGCCCGGCGACCGTGGAGTCGAGGCGGTTGAAGCAGCCCGCCGCGTAGGTGCCGGGTGTCCGGCCGGCGCCGTCGGGCGTCGCCCCCCGGGTGGCGAACCGGCCGTTGCCCAGCGTGCACAGCGCCTCCCGGAGCCCTTCGGCCGCCGGGTCGAAGCCCTCGAAGTCCAGGGTCCACGGGTTCACCGGCGGCTCACCGGGACGGCTCGCGCGCTGCGGCGCGTACTCCGGGCGGGTCCAGGGATCGATGACGGCCATGCGCACGAGCTACCCCCAGGTCACCAGGGCAGACATGGCCCTTGGCCCTGCCCGGACGGGACCTACGGCCCTGCAGGCGACCCGGTGCGAAGAGGTCCCATAGAGGTGACGAAGGAGGAGGAGACATCATGATCATCGTGGGTGTGGACGGCTCGGTGGCCTCGCGGGCGGCGGTGGAGTGGGCGGCGAACGACGCGTTCCGCGCGCACCAGCCGTTGCGGATCGTGCACGCGGTGGACCACTCGCCCTATCAGATCGCCAGGTTCCCCAGCGACGACTGGCCGGACGCGCTCGTGCGCACCGGGCACCGGTTCCTGGCCGAGGCGGTCGCGCTGGCCCACGAGCGCCAGCCGGACGTCGAGGTGACGACCGAGCTGGTCGAGGGTCCCGCCGCCGTGGTGCTGCGCGAGCAGTCCAAGGACGCCACGGAGGTCGTGGTCGGCAGCCGCGGGCTGGGCGGATTCGCCGGCGCGCTGCTGGGCTCGGTCAGCGTGAACGTCGCCGGGCACACGCGGTGCCCCGTCGTGGTCGTGCGCGGCGAGCGCCGTGAGACCTTCGGCGAGGTCACCGTGGGCGTCGACGACTCTCCCGAGTGCGAACCGGCCCTGGCCTACGCCTTCGAGCAGGCCAGGCTGCGGGGCGGCACGCTGCGGGTGGTGCACGCCTGGCAGCTGCCGGTGCACGCCTTCGCGCCCGACATCCCGTACGACATGGACGAGGTCCGTAGGGCACAGCACCAGCTCGTCACGGACCGGCTGGCGGCGTTCCGCGAGGAGTACCCGCAGGTGACGGTCGTCGAGGACGTGCGGTCCGCGCACCCCGTGAACGCGCTCGCCGACGCCTCGGACCGGTCCGACCTGGTCGTGGTGGGCTCACACGGCCGCGGCGTCATGGGTTCGGTGCTGCTCGGCTCGGTCAGCCGGGGCATCCTCCACCATGCCCGCTGCGCGGTCGCCGTCGTCCGCTCGGGCCCCGCGTAGCCGGCTCGCCCGCCCGGAGACCGGACGAAGATCCGGAACCGGGCGGGCGAACCGCCAACCTGGGTGGGCAAGTGGTCTCCGCTGATGCGAGACTGCTCGTATGACGGAAGGCGAGCGCAACCCGTTGATGCCCAACATGCGGCTGGACGAGTTGCTGGCTGAGCTCCAGGTCCGCCTGAACGCCGTGCTCGCCACGCGGGACCGGGTGCACGCGCTGCTCGAGGCCGTGGTCTTGGTGGGCAGCGACCTCGATCTGGAGACGGTGCTCGGCCGCATCGTGGAGACCGCCACCAAGCTGGTCGACGCCAGCTACGGCGCGCTCGGCGTGATCGGCCAGGAGCGCACTCTCATCCAGTTCATCCCGGTCGGGCTGACCGAGGAGGAGATCGCCAAGATCGAGCACTGGCCGCACGGTCTCGGCCTGCTCGGCCTGCTCATCAAGGACGCCCGGCCACTGCGCCTCGGCCGCATCGCCGACCATCCCGAGTCCTACGGCTTCCCGCCGGGGCACCCGCCCATGGGCACCTTCCTCGGCGTCCCGCTCCGGGTGCGCGACGAGGTGTTCGGCAACCTCTACCTGACCGAGAAACGCGGCGGCGGCGAGTTCGACGAGGAGGACGAGGCGATCGTCATCGCGCTGGCCACCGCCGCCGGCGTGGCCATCGAGAACGCCCGCCTGTTCGAGGAGTCACGACGGCGCGAGACCTGGCTGCACGCCTCCTCCGAGGTGACCACGAGCCTGCTGTCCGGCGCCGACCGGAGCGAGGTGCTCACCATGATGGCCGGGCGGGCCCGGCAGATGGCCGACGCCGACCTGGCCAAGGTCCTGCTGCCCGACCGGTCGGGTGAGTGGCTGACGGTGGAGTTCGCCGAGGGCGAGCACGCCGACGACGTGAGCGGCCTGGTCTTCCAGGTGGGCGCCACCGCCGTCGGGCAGGTGTTCAGCCGGGGTGAGGCGATGTCCGAGCGTGACCTGCCGGCCGCCGACTCCCCGCTGCGCGAGCTGGGCTTCGGCCCCGAGCTGCTGCTGCCGCTGGGCGCCGGGCATTCCGTGCGCGGCGTGCTGGCCCTGGCCAAGAGATCGGGCCGGCTCCCGTTCAGCCTGGCCGACATGCGGATGCTGGAGTCGTTCGCCGGCCAGGCCGCGATCGCGCTGGAGCTGGCCGACACCCGCAAGGACGCCGAACGCCTCGGCCTGCTCGAAGACCGCGACCGGATCGCCAAGGACCTGCACGACGTCGTCATCCAGCGGTTGT
This sequence comes from Nonomuraea sp. CX421, assembly GCF_059358955.1. Taxonomy (NCBI): domain Bacteria; kingdom Bacillati; phylum Actinomycetota; class Actinomycetes; order Streptosporangiales; family Streptosporangiaceae; genus Nonomuraea; species Nonomuraea sp. CX421. The sequence goes on from NZ_JCADBK010000008.1 coordinate 270,390, forward strand.
TCGCCATCGCGATGACGCTGATGAGCACGGTCCGGCTGGTCGAGCATCCCGAGGCCTCGGGGCGGCTGCAGCACGCGATCGACGAGCTCGACGAGACGATCCGGCAGATCCGCTCGACCATCTTCGCCCTGCAGGGCGCCCACCAGGCCAGCGGCCCCAGCCTGCGCGCCCAGGTCGTCGAGCTGGTCGAGGGCGCCCGCGGCCACCTCGGCTTCATGCCCGGCCTGCGGATGGAGGGGCAGCTCGACAACCGCGTCCCTGAGGCCATCGCCGAGCACCTGCTGGCGGTCCTGCGCGAGGCCCTGTCCAACGTGGTGCGTCACGCCAGGGCGTCCAAGTCCGAGGTGTCGGTCGAGGTGGCCGGCGAGATCCTCACCCTCATCGTCCGCGACGACGGCGTGGGACTGTCCGCCGACGGGCGCCGCAGCGGGCTGCGCAACCTGGAGGAACGCGCCACCGGGCTCGGCGGGTCCTTTGAGATCACCACTCCCGACACCGGCGGCACCACGCTCCGCTGGCAGGTGCCCATCTGATCACGCGGCCCCGCCCACGCGCGGAACTCCCCGGCGGAGGAACCGGCCGGGCATGTGCTGGACCGGCTGCTGGCCCAGGCCGTCCCGGGTCTGTGGGAGCGCCGCTCATGTGGCGAGGGCACCAAGGGGCGACGCGCCTACGACTGGGCGACGGTCGCGGCGGCACCCGCGGGGCAACTCCCCGCTGACGGCCACACGCATACCCTGCTGATCCGCCGCAGCGTCAGCGATCCCGCCGACGTCGAGTTCTTCCTGGCCCACGCCCCGGCCGGCACGCCCGTCACCGAACTCATCACCATCGCCGGGCTACGCTGGAAGATCAAGGAGAACAACGAGACCGGCAAGGACCTGCTCGGCCTGACCGAGAACCAGGTCCGCAAATGGGACGGCTGGCACCGCCACGTCACCACGGCCATGCTCGCCCTGGCCTTCCTCGCCGTCAGCCGCGCCCACCTGGACGGCCAGAGCGCCCCCGAGCCGGTCCCACCCGCCGCCGATCAGGGAAAGACCCGCATCACCAGGAGATTCTCAGCTGAATGCAGGCCGGCTGATCCGGCCATCGATGGCTGAGATCCGCCGTGTCTTCGCCCGCCTCATCGTGCCCGCCGCCAGCACCATCGAGCACGTCCTGGCCTGGTCCAGATTCCGGCAAACCCACCAAACCCGCGCCCTGATCAGCAACTACCGACGAGGCGACCCATTACCGCGCGATCTACGATGTATAGTGCCTGAAAGGCATAGACGGCAAAGTTCATTACGGTTGATTCTCGCACTAGTCCCCCACGGGACCCCTTATCGAAATCGGCGACCAATACACCTGTCGGAGTTCCGACCCGAGACCAGTCATGCCGTCAATCAAACAGAAGGGGAGCTACAAAATGAGGCGACTGACCAATTCGCTCGCGGTCGCAGCACTCGCTGCCGTCTTCTCTCTCACGGGCGCTTCCGCGGCCCAGGCCGGCACCCTCGCCTGGGACTGCCCCGCAGGCTACTCCTGCTACTACGACAACAAGGAAGGAGGAAACAGGATCTGGATCGCGCCCAGTGCGGGCTGCTTCGACCTCGGACGCATGAACCCGCCCCTCAACGACCGGATCTCCTCCGTCAACAACGGCGGCAACGGACAGGTTCATCTCTACAACTGGGAGGGCCATTGGGCGTATCTGGAGAACATCTCGCGCGGCGCCAAGTGGAACACGCGCTACCAGAACGTGGCGGACATGGTCTGCATCGATCAGCGTTGAGAGCTGTTTCTTAGATCTGCTGACTAATCGTGGTGATGTTGTCACGATTGGTTTATGGGCCGTGGTGATCTGACCAACGCGGAGTGGGAAACGACTCGAGCCGCTGCTGCCTGAGGGTGGCCGGCGGGGTGGGCGGTGGAATGACCATCGAAGGACGATCGACGGCGTGTTGTACCGAGCCCGTACCGGGCTGCCATGGCGTGACCTGCCCGAACGGTTCGGCTCCTGGATCACGGTTACAAACGGCACCGCCGCTGGTCGGCTGATGGCACCTGGCAGATGCTGCTGACCGCGATCCAGGCCGAGCAGGACGCCGAGGGCCGGGTGGAGTGGGACATCGCCGTGGACTCCACCACGGTCCGGGCGCACCAGCACGCCGTAGGCGCCCCCCGCACACCACCCCCGCCCGCGCAGGAGCGGCAAAAGAGGGACGCCGCCAGGACAAACCGGGGCGATCCGGTGCTGGCCGCGCTGGCCGCCCGGCTGGCGGAGGCGGTCAGACTGGGGAGTGCTTAGGCCGTTCCCGCGGCGGGTTCACCACCAAGATCCACCTGTCGGCGGACGGCCGCTACCGGGTGTTGTCGCTGGTGCTGACACCGGGCCAGTACGGCGACAGCCCGCAGTTCCGGCGAGTGCTGGAGGCCATCCGGATCCCCCGGCTAGGGCCGGGACGTCCCCGCACCCGGCCCGACAGTCTGGCCGCGGACAAGGCGTACTCCTCCCGTGCCAACCGTGTCTACCCGCACCGCCGCAAGATCCGCCGTACCATCCCCGAACCCCGCGATCAACGCGCCCACCGCCGCAGGCGCGGCTCGAGCGGCGGACGGCCCACCGGCTTCGACACCGAACGCTACAAAGCGCGCAACGTTGTCGAACGGGCAATCAACCGGCTGAAGAACTTCCGGGCCGTGGCCACGCGCTACGACAAACGCGCCTACATCTTCTCGGCACCGTCACCCTGGCCGCCCTGGTCATCTGGCTCCGCACCTGATCCAAGAAACAGCTCTTAGGTCGTCGACCTCCTGAGGTGGCGGCGTCGCAGCCGGATCAGCTTTCCGCGGAATGTCGCCGCAGTGCCTGCCTGACCTCGGCGAACAGGTCACTCGCGGTGTCGGTGACGACCACCCCGTACGCGGAGATCTCCTCGTACGCGGTGAACAGCACGGAATTGGAGGTGTAGAAGACCGGTGGGGGCCGCCGGCGACCCGAACGCATCTCGCGCAGCAGCTTCAGGCCCGCCCGTGGCTCCTCGGTGCCGTCCTCGACCCGGTGCATGTCGGAGATGACGAGGTCGAATCTCTGCGAGTCCAGGGCCTTCACCGCCTCGCGGAGACGCTGCGTCTCCAGAAGACGATCATGATGGAGGGCGGCTCCCTTCCCGGCGCGGGTGTACTGCTTCGCCCATGCGGGAGGCGACAACGACAGCGTGGCGCGGGTCGGCGCCGTCTCCCGGATGCTGCCAACGGATGGCCTGTGGCAGGGGGCCATGTACGCCTTCCAGGACCAGGGCCTGGCTCCGGATTCGGGGCCTCCCCGTTCCTGAGCCAGGCCCCGCTCACCACCACCTACCTCGCCTGGGCCGGCCTCTGGGTCGTCCTCGTACTAGGGCTCGCGGGGATGGCCTTCCAGCGCCGCGACCTGTGAGCTCAGCCCTGCCGACCACGATCACGTTGAGGGATCCGGCCAACCTCTCGGGTCATGACCGGTTGTGCGGTCATGAGGCGGGCTCTGGCTCCGGACACGACGTCACTCACCGGCTATCTGCACGCTTCGGCGGCGGGCACGCGGGTGATCATGCGGCCGGTCAGTTGCTCGGCCTCGACCACGATGTAGTGGTCGCGGCTGCCGGGCGCCCACGCGGCCAGCGGCAGCTCGGACAGCCGGCCGATCTCGGCCGGGTCCTGCACCGCCCGCGCCTTGCCCACCGCGGTCACCGACCAGCCGGTGCGCAGCTCGGTGTCGAACTCGTCCACCTCGAACGCCACCACCGCGTGCCGGGTGGCCGCCGCCAGTTTGGACCCGACGCCGGTGCGGATCACGATGGTCTCGCCGTCGAGGGCGAACGTGACCGGCTGCACCGCGGGCAGTGCCCGGTCGGTGAAGACGATCCGCCCGATCGGCGTGACTGACAGCAGGCGCAGGCACTCCTCACGATTGAGAACCCGCAGGCCAGACGAATCCAGTTGCATACGTCCAGCATCGCGGCTCGGCCGGTGGGCCACCCAGGGCCGAAGGTCCCGACTATTCGCGCCGATCTGCCCTCAGCCGCGCCGACAGGGCCGCCGCCTGGGTGCGCCGCTGCATGTTGAGCTTGGCCAGCAGATTGGACACGTAGTTCTTGACCGTCTTCTCCGCCAGGAACAGCCGCTCGCCGATCTGCCGGTTGGTCAGCCCCTCGCCGATCAGCTCGAGAATGTGCCGCTCCTGGTCGGACAGCGCCGCCAGAGGGTCCTGCCGGGCCGCCTGGTCGCGCAGCCGCTGCAACATGGCGGCCGTGGTCTGCGGATCGAGCAGCGACTGGCCCGAGGCGACCGTGCGCACCGCGCCCACCAGGTCGGAGCCGTGGATCTGCTTGAGCACGTAGCCCGAGGCACCCGCCATCACCGCGTCGAACAGCGCGTCGTCGTCGGCGAACGAGGTCAGCATCAGGCACGCCAGGCCCGGCAGCTTGGAGCGCACCTCCCGGCAGACGTCCACGCCGTTGCCGTCGGGCAACCGTACGTCGAGCACCGCCACGTCCGGCTTGAGCGCCGGAATGCGGGCGATCGCGGACTCGGCGGTGCCCGCCTCGCCGATCACCTCGATGTCGTCCTCGGACCCGAGCAGGGCGGCGACGCCCCGGCGGACCACCTCGTGATCGTCAAGCAGGAACACACGAATCATGACTCTGACCGTATCTCGGTTCGCGCCATGCTCGGAAGGGTCCCGTTGGTCCAACCCCAGCACAGGCGGGGTGCGGCGGGACCCCTCGGACCCGCCGCACCGTCTCGGGGTCAGACTCCGGCGGGGTCGTAGGGCGCCGGGGTCTGGTACCAGTGAATAACGTCGTAGAAGTTGCCGATGGTGCCGTTCTCGAGCTGTCCGGGGACCTCCAGCAGCCCGGTCGCCAGGGCGAAGCGCTGCTGCCGCGCCCCGATCACCACGAACTGGTAGGTGCCGGCCTCGGCCACCCGGTCCAGCTTGGCGAAGCGGATCAGCGTGGTGTGGCTGTGCTCCTCGTAGAAGGGCTCCCTGAGCGTCGGCGGGACGCTGATCAGCTTCCCGCTGGGCGTGGTGATCAGGATCTGCGGGAGGTGGTGGTTGGGGATCGTGTTCTCGGGGGCGAGGTCGGGCATGATCGCCTCGAAGTACAGTCGCTGCCCGGCCGTGAAGGTGAGCTTGAACGACCGTACGTCGAGCGGCTTGTTCATCCAGCCGTAGAAGGCGAAGGAGACGGCACCGTCGACGACCCGGGGCGCGTTGCCCGGGGTGTTGGCCTTGGTGAGGATCACCGTGTGATGAGCCCACGCCGGCAGGGCGACGATCATCGCCAGCAGTGTGGCGATCGTCACGGTGAGGATCCGAGACAGCTTGCGGGAGGGGGGACGTAGCATGGGCGGGCCTTCCTTCGCGAAGGTTCTGGCCGTGAGAGGGGCTGCATCCCTCTCACGGCCGTTTCTCTATCCCGCCGCCCGGTCGAGGTCGTCGGCCTGGCGGGCGTACAGGCGGGCGTAGGCGCCCTGGCGAGCCAGCAGTTCCCGGTGGGAACCCTGCTCGACCAGCCGGCCGCGATCCATGACGAGGATGCGGTCGGCGTCGGTGACCGTGGCCAGCCGGTGCGCGATGACCAGCAGGGTCCTGCCCTGTGCCAGGTCGTCGATCTGCCGCTGGATCTCGGCCTCGGTGTGCACGTCGAGTTCGGAGGTGGCCTCGTCCAGGACGAGGATGGGGGCGTTCTTGAGCAGCGCGCGGGCGATCGCCAGCCGCTGACGCTGGCCGCCCGACAGGCGCTCGCCCATCTCGCCGACCACGGTGTCGTAGCCCTCGGGCATCTCCATGATCGTGTCGTGCAGGGCGGCCTGGCGGCAGACCGCCTCCAGTTGCTCCTGGGTGGCGTCCGGCCGGGCCAGCCGCAGGTTGGCGGCGACGGTGTCGTTGAACAGGTAGGTGCGCTGGCCCACGACGGCGATCAGGTCGCGCAGGTCGTCCAGGCCGAGCCGGTCGACCGGGGTGCCGCCCACGCGCACCGTGCCGGACTGCGGCTCCCAGAACCTCAGCAGGAGCGAGACCAGGGTGGACTTGCCGGAGCCCGAAGCGCCCACCACCGCGTAGCGGCTGCCGGCCGGCACGGTGAAGGAGACGCCGGACACCGCGGGCGGGCTCTGGCCGGGGTAGGCGAAGGTGACCGAATCGAAGCCGATCGAGGCGGTGGCGGGCCGGGGCTCGGGCGCGGGCGGGTCGGTGACCAGCGGCGGCCGGTCGGTGATCTCCCAGATGCGGCGCGCGCCGGCGAAGGCCTGCTCCAGGTCGGCCATGAACTCCTCGACGCCCAGCACGGGCCCGAAGGTCGCCAGCCCGATCGCCACCGTGACGGCGATGTCCTGCCAGGACAGCCCCTGTCCCCAGCCGGTGAACAGGACCGCGATCACGCCCGCGCCGACCAGGAACTCGTTCAGGCCCCGGCGCATGGAGATCAGCGTGCCCAGGCGGCCGATCGCCGAGGCACCCGACGAGCCCAGCGCCTCGAGTTCGGCCAGGCGGCGGGTGCCGTAGCCGAAGGCGAGCACCTCCCTGACGCCCTGGACGCCGTCGGTGAGGTGCTGGGAGATCTCGCCGCGCGCCCGCCGCAGATCGGTGGCGGCCGTCGCGGCGGCGCGGTGACTCAGCCACGGCACCACGACGCCCACGCCCAGCAGGAAGGGCGCCAGCACGAGGGCCACCACGGGGCTGTATTCGGCGCCGAGCACCGACAGGGAGATCACCGGGACGATGATGGCGGCCAGCGACGGCGCGATCGTGTGCGCGTAGAACACCTCGATCCGGTCGATGTCCTTCATGACGCGGGCGAGCAGGTCACCGGTTCTGCTGCCCTCGATCCCCGCCGGGGCCTGCGGCTCGATCCGCTGGTAGAAGTCGTCGCGGAGCATGGCCAGCAGCTTGAAGGCGACGTAGTGGCCGGCGTACTGCTCGACGTAGCGGAACAGGCCCTTGGCGAAGGCCATGACCACCATCGCGACCGCCACCGGCATGATCACCGACGGGTCGCCGGACGCGACGTGGACCACGCCCCACGCGCCGACGCCGTACAACGCGATGCCGAGGCACATCTGCAGCACCCGGAAGGTGACCGAGACGGCCAGCGGCGTCATCAGCGGGCGGCCGAAGCGCAGCAGGCGCAGGCTGATCTGGGTCCGGGTCATCGCGTCTCCACCTCGGTCCGCCGGACCGCGCGGGCGTAGTGCCCGCCGCCGGTCATCAGTTCGTCGTGGGAGCCCTGCTCGGTGACGAGGCCGTCCTCCAGGACCACGATCCGGTCCGCGTCGCGCACCGTGGACAGCCGGTGCGCGATCATCAGCACCGTACGGCCGACGGTCAGCCGGTCGAGGGCGGCCAGGATCGCCGCCTCGGACTCCAGGTCCACGTTGGAGGTCGGCTCGTCGAGCACGAGGATGGGTGAGCCCTTCAGCACGGCGCGGGCGATCGCGGTGCGCTGCGCCTGCCCGCCGGACAGCATGAGGCCCCGCTCACCCGTCGGTGTGTCCAGCCCCTCCGGCAGTCCCCGGACGAACTCGTCCAGGTTGGCCGTGCGCAGCGCGTCCCACAGCCGTTCGTCGTCGGCGTCCGGCGCGGCGACCAGCAGGTTGTCGCGCAGCGTGCCGGTGAACAGGTAGGTGCTCTGCGCCACGACGCTGATCTGCTCGCGCACCCACGCGGCGGGCACCGAGGTGATGTCGTGGCCGCCGACGCGGATCACGCCCGCGCCGGGGTCGAGGTTGCGCTGGAGCAGCGCGGCAACGGTGGTCTTGCCCGAGCCCGACGGCCCGACCAGCGCGACCTTCTCGCCCGGGGCGATGGTGAAGCCCACCTCCCGCAGCACCGGCGTGTCCGGCAGGTAGGCGAAGCTCACGCCCTCGAAGGACACATCGGAGCCGGCCCGCTCCGGCGCCTGCGTCTCGGGGTCGGCGACGGTGGGCACCTCGGCCAGCTGGGCCCTGATCTCCTTGGCGGCCGCGGCGCCGCCCATGCCGACGTAGAAGAACTGGCCGACCTTGTCCAGCGGCTCCACGAGCTGCGTGGTGAGCAGCACGAGGGCCACCGCCTCGCCGGCGTCGATCGCGCCCTCGCGCATCCGGACCATCGCCAGCACGGTCGCCGTGGTGATCATGCCGAGGGAGAACACCGTGTCGACGACGAACAGGATGACCTGGTTGCCGGCGAGCAGCCGCATGATCGCGCGGCGCAGCTCCTCCGAGGACTTGGCCAGGGCCCTGCCGTGCGCCGTGCCCTGGTTGAAGAGCTTGAGCGTCGACAGCCCCTGCAGGGCGTCGAGGAAGCGGGCGGCGAGGTGGTTGGCCGTGTCGCGGTAGCCGTCGCTCACCTTGGCGAAGCCGCGCTGGAAGACGCCGACGGTCAGCGGGATGGCCGGGACCACGATGGCCAGGATGAGCGCCGTCCACGGGTCGACGAACACCCCGATGGCCACCAGCACGAGGATCGGCACGGTCATCGAGGCGAGGATCGGGCCGAGGAAGGTCGCGTAGTAGGTGGAGACGAGCTCCACGGCCTCGGTGCCGGTGGAGACCAGCCTGCCGGTCTGCTCCCGCGAGCGCAGCGGCGCGCCGAGCCTCAGCAGGTGGCGGTAGATCCGGTCGCGGAGCCCGACCTCCAGCCGGCCGCCCGCGCGGACGGTGATCGCCGGAACGGCGGCGGCGAGCAGCGCGCGGGCCGCCGCCGCCGCGAACAGTCCCGCGATCACCGCGGTCTCGGGGGCGCCGCCCCGGTGGATCTGCCCGATCGCGGTCCCCACCAGCAGCAGGAGCGCCGTGGTGGCCAGTGCCTGGAGCCACGTGCCGAGCACCGACAGCAGGACGGGGCCGCGTATGGGCCGCATCAGCGACTCCAAGTGATCCTCCACGGATGTGCCTCGGACGGATGTTCCTCAGAATGAAACGGAGTTTCCACAATCAATCATCTGAAGAGCTGTTCAGTCAATAACGTCTTCGTCCGGGTGAGCCGCCAGACTCCCACGGCGAAGGCCGTCCAGGTGAGCGTGTTGAGCGACTCCTCGACCCATTGCAGGGCGATCGTCTGCTCGGGCTGCCCGGCCAGGATGCCCATCGCGTACGTCCCCAGCAGGTTGAAGCCGAACAGGAAGGTCGCCGCGACCTGCTGGGCGCGGCGGGCGAGCAGCAGCAGCCGCACGCCGAGGATCGTGGCCGAGACGGTGGTCACGATCAGCAGCGGCCAGGTGCCGCCCAGGGCCGCCGCGGCGGCCAGCCCCGCCGCCGCGAAGGCGGCGAACGCCCAGAGCGGCGGCCGTCTTCCGGCCGTGCTCAGCGCCGTGCTCACCAGGGCCCAGGCCAGCAGCGTGAACCCGGGGCCGAGGAGGAAGAACTGGGCTTTCGCCATCCACACGATGTCCGGCCCGCCGGAGGCCACGATGAGCTTCCAGACGGCCTTGAGCGCGCCGCCGAGCACCGTGAGCGCGCCGCCCGCCAGCGCGGCGGTGGCGATCGCGGGTCCGGCGGTCCGGCGGACGAAGGGGACGAGCAGGCTGATACCGGCGGTCATGGCGAGAACCGGCAGGAAATCGACGAGCGCCAGAGCGAGGGGATAGTCCACCGACGGGGCCTTCCGTGTGGGAAACGTCGTTTTCGTCAAGGTAGAGCGGAGATCCATTGACGGGAAACGCCGTTTCCATAACGATGTGCCCAACCGCGCAGGAGCATCTCGGAGCGGGAAAGGCCGTCGCGGTCGTCGATCGACTCGAGGAGAGCGGATGACCACGGACGAGCATGTCGAGGTTCAGATGGCGGGGCGGCCGCCGCTGCGGGTGCGGCTGAACGCCGCCGCGCCGTTCGGCTGGTGGCCCGCGCTCTGCATCGCCCTGGTCGCGCTCATCGACCGGGTCGAGTACAACCTGATGGCCGGCGCGCTGCCGGCCATCCAGCGCGAGCTGGGCTTCGGCGACACGGCCGGCGGGGCCATCGCGACCGCCGCCGCGCTGGCCGGCGTCATCCTGCTGATCCCGGCCGGCCGGCTGGCCGACCGGGGCCGCCGGACCTGGGCGATGGCCACCGTCGTCGCCGTCTGGTCGCTGCTGACCCTCGGCAGCGGCCTGGTCATGTCGTACGCGATGCTGTTCGCCGTCCGGGTGCTGCTCGGCGGGGCGGGGCTGCTCTACAACCCCGCCGCCTCCAGCCTGCTGGCCGACTACTTCCCCGGTGGCAGCAGGTCGCGGGCGTTCTCCCTGGAACGGTTCGGCTACTTCGCTGGCCAGCCCGTCGGCATCATCGTCGGCGGCGCCCTGGCCGAGGCGTACGGCTGGCGCACGATGTTCTTCCTCATCGCGGTGCCCGGCATGATCGTGGCCATGCTCTGCCTGAGCCTGCGTGAGCCGGTGCGCGGCACCGGCGACCGCATCGAGCTGCTCCGCACCGGCGAGACGCCGGCCGCGACGCCCGTGGCACCCGTGGCACCCGCGGGGGCCGCGCCGCCGCGCGGCCCGGTGCTGAAGGAGATGCGCGACCTGCTCGGCATCAGGACGCTGCGGGCGGTCGTGGCCGGTCTCGGCACGCTGTTCTTCGGCCTCGGCGGGCTGATGTTCTGGCTGCCGACGTTCTACCAGCGCACCTTTGACATGCCCAGCGGCATGGCGGCGGGCCTGGCGGGCGGGGTCGGGCTGCTCGGCATGATCGTCGGCAGCCTGCTCGGCGCCCGCCTGGGCGACCGGGGGCACCTGACCCGCCCCGGTTGGCGGGTGGCGCTCGGCGCCGGCGGGCTGATGGTCGGCGGCCTCAGCCTGGCCGGCTCGGTGGCGGTCCTGATGCTGCCCGTCCAGCTGGCCTGCCTCGCCGTGTCGTCCATCGCGTTCCTGGTGGCCATCCCGGCGCTGACCGCGGCCACCGCCGACGTGGTGCCCGCCGCGCGCCGGGGGATGGGGTTCGCGTTGCTGCAGTTCCTCGTCTCGCTGGCGGGCGCGGCGGGCCCGCTGCTGGTGGGCGCCTTCTCCGACGCCACGGGCTCGCTGCGCGCCGCCTACGCCATCCTCGCCGTCCCGCTGCTGGTCGGCGCGCTGCTGGCCTACCGGGGACGGACGAGCTTCGACGCCGACCGCCAGGCCGCGCTGGCCCAGCGGTGACGCGTGGCGCCGGCCGGCGCCGCCCAGCATGGCGCGGCAGGCGGCCGGCGCCGATCAGCCTGGACGGGACACGTCGGCGCCGATCAGCCCGGACGGGACACGTCCCGCGCCGATCAGTGCTCGCGCAGCAGGCGGCCGGCGCCGTAGACCTTGTCCTCGATGCCGTTGTCGCGCAGCGCCATCCACCAGGTGGCGGCGTTGATCGCGATGACCGGCTTGCCCAGCCAGCGCTCGGCCTCGTCGGCCAGGCCGACCATGGACAGGTTGGTGCCGCACTGCACGAGCGCGTCGACGTCGGGGGAGTCGACCTCGATCAGGGCCTCGCGCAGCTCGTCCTCGGTGACGTGCGCGATCGACACCGCCGTCGGGCACTTCAGCCCGCGGATCGCGGCCACCTCGAAGCCGATCTCGGTGAAGAAGCGGACCACGTTGTCGTCGCCGACCGGCTGGTAGGGGGTGACCACGCCGATCCGCCGGGCGCCGTACAGGTTCAGCGCCCGCTCGCAGGACTCGGCTCCGGTGGCCACCTGGAGTCCGGTGAGGTCGTGGATCTGCCTGACGAACTGCCGGTTGCCCTCCACGCCGCCCCAGAACGTCTCGGCGGACATGCCCATCACCATGTAGTCGGGCTCGCAGGTGAGCACTCGCTCGCAGGCGGCGCCGATCTCCTCACGGATCTGATCGAGCAAGCGTTCCATGCCCTCATTTCCGGACATGTTCTGATCTCTGATGTGAATCCGGCTGAAGTGCGAGGTGACCCCCGGCACGGTCATCCGGTAGAAGTCGGGCTCGACGATCGTGTTCGTGGACGGGGCGATCACTCCGAACTTACGGCGCCAGCCGAGTGCGTCGGTCACGGGAGCACCTTCCTCTTGGTGAAGGGGGCGGTGGCGAACCGGGTGAGGATCTTGCCGCCGGTGAGCCAGCGGACGTGGGCGCCGTTGCCGACACGCCGCACCGCCTGGTCGGCCAGCCACGGCGTGACGGTCTCCACCCGGTCGGCCAGGATGTCGAAGATCCGCCGCGACTCCGGGCTGACCTCGTCGTGCAGCAGCAGGTCCGTGACGACCATCCCAGGGCTGAGCAGCCCCACCGACACACCGTCCGGCACCTCCTTGGCCAGCGCCCTGGTCAGGTAGTGCAGCGCCCGCTTGGTGGAGCCGTAGACGGCCAGCCCGGGCACCGCCCGGCCGTCGCTGCCCAGGCCCTCCATGTTCCACACGTGACCGTGACCCTGAGCAGCCATGCCCGCCAGCGCCACCGCGCAGCCGTTGATCACACCGGTCAGGTTGACGCGGACCACCTCGGCCGCCTCGGCCTCGGGCAGCTCCCAGAGCGGCCGGCGCGCGTGCGAGATGCCGGCGTTGTTGATCCAGATGTCCACCCGGCCGAACCGCTCCACCGCCGCGTCCCACAGCCCGCGCACCTGCTCGCGGTCGCCGACGTCGGCGACCACGCCGAGCGCGCCGTCCAGCGCGGCCTTCTCCACCGATTCCGTACGGCTCCCGCAGAACGCCACCTCGTGGCCCGTCTCCAGGAACCGGCCGACCAGCCCGTGGCCGATGCCCCGGGTGCCGCCCGTTACGACGATGACCATCGAAGCACCCCGTGCACCACGGCGCCCAGCACGTTGCCGTCGAACAGCTCGTAGGCGACCGCCAGCTCCGTCCCGGCGCCCATGCCGGGCGTCGCGTCGAGCATGAACTCCCGGCCCTTCAGCTTCCATACGTCGGCGAAGTGCAGGCTGGGATAGTTGGCCCGGCCGAACGCCTGGGCGTTGCCCCACGCGTCCGGCCCCTCGTAGAACGAGCGGAAGCCGTCGCGCCGCGCGTCCACGGTGTAGGCGCGGTCCAGCGCGCCCGACCAGGTGACCCGCTGCCGGGTCCGCAGCAGGTCGAGCGGCTCCAGCTCGATGGTGACCTGGACGGTGCCGCGCGGCTTCTGGTCGGCGCCGTAGACCTCGCACTCGCCGCTGAAGGCGCCCGCGGCCTTGGTCGGCAGGATGTACGGCACCGGCCCGTTCCTGGTCTCCTCGGCCAGCCAGCCCTCCACCTTGGCGGGGTCGCGGGTGTAGAGGCCGTTGAAGCAGCCGACCACGGCCGGGCCCTGGAACAGGACCGAGGAGTAGACCTGCGTGTCGCGGTCGGTCAGCACCTGGTTCCAGGTGTTGAGGTCCACCTGCCAGCCCGGCCCGTAGTAGTGGGCGTCGACGAACGACCCGTACGGCTGGCCGGTGCCGTAGAAGTCGGGGCCGGTGTAGAGCCGGCTCGCGTCGGAGTCGACCACCCCGAACGCGAACGGCGCGCCCAGCCGGAACCGGCCGGCCATCGGTCCGCCGCCCTCCAGCCCGCCGTCCATGTAGTAGGTGGTGACGCCGTCCTCGAAGACCGACGAGCGGCGGATGTCCTCGTACCCCTGCCAGGTGCCGGTGGCGTCGAACAGGGAGGGCCTGCCGAACCATTCGCCCTCGATGCGTCTCTGCCAGGTGCTCGGCTCGCTCAACGCAGCAGCTCCCCTCGTACGCGTTCGGACTGCTCCTCGCCGAGCAGGCGGGTGACCTGGTGCCAGACCGGGTCCACGTCGGGACTGAACAGGTTGTCCCGGTTCGCGGCGTCACGGGCGGCCAGGTCGGTGTCGCCGGGATCGGGCACGCCCGCCTCGGTCAGGGCCAGCCAGTGACCGAGGTAGGTGTCGACGGTCTCGCCGAGCTTCTCGAACGCCTCCTCGCCGGCCCGGCAGACCAGCATCCAGGGGGACATCATCGCCTTCTGGCGCGGGCCGATGTCGGCCGCCGAGAGCCCGTCGAGGGTCCAGGCCTGCTCCAGCGGCTCGGTCAGCGGCAGGTAGCAGGCGTCGAGGTAGGCCAGGTGGGTGGCCAGCTCGACGCGGGGGATCAGGTCGAGGTGCATGGCGTGGTAGGCGGGCGTGGCCACCGCGTCGAGCGTGAAGTGCGGCACCGCCGACCCGGCCGGGGTGAACGCGAAGATCATGTGGCTGTCCAGCCCGATCATCGGCACCACCAGGCTGACGGCGACCACCTTGTCGACCTGGGCGTCACCGGCGCCGGCGCCGCGCAGCACCCGCAACCGGCCGACCGGCTCCGGCGACATCTGGCTGGTCAGCGGCACGTCCGCGCCGGCGGTCAGGTCCAGGGCGGTGACCAGCCGGTCCAGGGTGCGGTCACTCAGCGCTGTGGGCAGGCTCATTGAGGCTCTCTCCTCGGGTCTTGTGCACCCAGGCGCGGGCGAGGTCGGGGTTGTCGCGGCGGGCGGGGGAGGCGATGACAGTGGCCTCGCGGCGCGGCACGTCGCCCGTCACGATGTCGTCACCGCCGACCCACCAGCCCCGGTCGATGAGCTGCTGACGGCGCCGCCGGTAGGACACCTGCAGCGCGTCGCTGCGCAGGTGCAGCTCCGCCGACAGGTCGAAGGGCAGCAGTTCGGGCCGCTGCGACTCGACGACCAGCCGGTCCTGCTCGAAGATCCGGGTGATCCGCTTGGCCGCGTTGGCGTCGGCCCACTTCCCGGTGAAGAAGTTGCGGTAGCCGAGGATCTTCACGTGGGTCCGGTTCTGGCTGACCGGGATGTTGAAGTCGTACAGGATGAGGTCGCCGAACGGCAGCCGGACGTGCAGCTTGACGATGTTGGGCAGGTACCAGCCGTTGGTGACGATCACCGGGTCGATCCGCGCCTTGGCCAGCATCCCCCACAGGCCCTTCGGGGGCGGCGGGTTGAGCAGGATGTCGGCCTCGGCGTACCAGTCGGTCTGGGTGATCTCGTAGTCGGGGATCTCGGGCTTGTCGGGGTTGCCGAAGGCGGTGCCGTGCACGAACGGCGTGTGCGCCGCGTCCACGACGTTCTCCAGCGCCCGCTCGTAGTTGGCCTCCAGCGTGGTCTCCCAGTGGATGACGCGGAAGGCGGGGTCGTCGTGCTGCGGGATGTACGGGATCGGCGGCCGTTCCTCCTCGGCCAGGTCGCCGAGGAAGGTCCACACCATCCCGTACTTCTCGACCACCGGATAGGAGTCGATCCGGGCCTTCTTCGGGATGCCCCGGCCGGGCGGGTTGGCCGGGATCTTGACGCAGCCGCCGTCCGGCTCGTACTCCCAGCCGTGATAGGGGCAGACGACCCGGTCCTCGATCACCGTGCCCAGCGACAGCGCGCCGCCGCGGTGCACGCACAGGTCCGACAGGCACGCCACCTGCCCGTCGCGGCGGCGCCAGAGCACGAAGTCCTGTCCCAGGCAGGTCACCTTGCGTGGCCGCCGCCCGACGGCCTCGCTGAACTCGACCGCGTACCAGAAGTTCTTGAGCATGTCTCCTCCTAACGGCGCCGGATGTCCGGCAGGCCGTCCAGCACGGTCCGCGCCCGCGCGTCCTCGTGCAGATGCGTGCCCAGGAAGGCCGTGATCAGACCGGCCAGTTCGGGGCGTGGTTCGGCGGTGGCGGGCAGGTCGAGGAAGGCGCGCGCGGCCGTCCGGTCGACCGGATCGGCGATCGTGAAGTGGTTGGCGCCCTCCAGCACGGCCAGCAGGTGCTCGCCGTCCCGGTCGGACAGCGCCTCCTCGAACGTGCGGGTGACCGGGTCGCGCTCGTGGCTCTCCTGGCCGTAGCGGTCGGAGCTGCCCATGATGACGCCGTCGCGGGTGCCGACCGACAGCAGCACGGGGCAGTCCACCTGGGCGGGCAGCACCGTGCCGGCCGGCCAGCCGAGCATGGTCGCGACCATCGTGTGCGCGCCGTAGGCGAACACCGCCTTCACCGACGGGACGTGCGCGGCCGACTGCAGGGCCAGCGTCCCGCCCGCCGAGTGGCCGCCGAGCGCGACGCGGTCGAGGTCGAGGACGCCCTTCAGCAGCTCGATCTCCGCCAGCGACGCGAGGATCGCCGGGATGGCCGGGCAGGTCGCGCGGGTGCCGTACGTCTGCGGCCGGGCCGCGTCGAGGTCCACGCCGGGCGTCAGCCCGTACTCGCCGCCGAACAGCTCACCCACCCGGTCGAACGTCACGCAGACGAACCCGGCCGAGGCGATCTCGACGGCCAGCCACCGGTAGGCGTCCTGGCCCACGTTGATCCCCGACAGGAACAGCACCACCGGGTACGGCCCGCCCTCCGGCGGGAAGACCCCGGTCAGCCGGTCGCCCTGCTCGGCGGCCGGGTAGTGGACCTTCAGATGGGAGGTGCCGAACGGCGGCTCCCCGCCGGTCGCGGCGGCCCACCACAGGGACCTGATCACGCCGGCCTCGGCAGTGTCCGGTCGCCGCCCCAGAGCCCGCGAACGAGCCGGTCGGTCAGCTCCTGGCCGAAGTAGCGCACGCCCATCACGTTCGCGGGGTCGCGCTCGGCGATGTTGCGGCGGATCGCCAGGTCACCCGCCGCCAGCGCGGGCCGCTCCTCGGCGGGCACGGGCTCCGCCTCGTCCACCCAGCTCAGCCAGCGGTCCACGCGGGCGTGCAGCAGCTCGCGGACCGTGTCGATGTTGGGCTGGGCGCGGGGGAAGGAGTAGCAGTAGGCGTTGGGCGACAGGCTCGCCCGGATGAACCCGGTGCGGCTGGTGAACCAGGTGAAGTCCGGGTTCTTCTCCTTGAAGGCCAGCCAGTCGGCGTCCAGCGGCGCGTAGTGGCGGTCGAAGTAGTCGCCGTCCTGGACGAGGCTCGCGCGGGGAATGAAGTCCTGGTAGAACCAGCCCTCCGGCCACACCAGCAGGGCGATGCCCAGGTGCGGCACGTTCACCTGGGGGCCGAGCCAGACCGTCAGGTGCAGGTTGGCGAAGCTCGCGGAGGGGTTGCCCAGCCACGAGTGGACCATCCAGTCGATCTCGGGGCCGGAGTAGGCGTCGAGCCGCCCGCCCGGCCCGTCCGGGTGGGTTCCGTAGTCGCCGGGCGCGCTCGGCTCGGGGGTCAGCTCGAACCTCGCGTCGATCTTGGCCTTGAGCTCCGCGAGTATGCTCCGCAGCTGCTCGAACGTCTCGGTGACGTCGATCACCGGCGATTCGTCGAGCATCTGCTCCACGTGCTGCAACGTTTCCTTCACTGGGGTCCTTCCAGGAGTGCTCCGGCCAGTCGCCACGGCCTGCCGCCGACCAGGTCGGTGCCCCGGGACACGAACCTGTTGACGCTCTGGGCGGGCGACACCGTGCCCAGCACGAGCGTGTCGGCGTTCTTGACGGGCGTGATCACGGGATGGCTGATCTGCCCGGTGAACGGCCCCTTCCAGGCCGTCCACAGGGTGAAGTCGGAGGGCAGGTCGAGGATCGCGCCCGCCAGGCCGTCCGGGCCGTCGGGCCCGGCGGCGACGATGTTGAGCCGGTTCTCCGCCGCCCGCTCGGGCAGCCCGAGCCGCAGCTCCCAGGGCTCGCGGGCGGTGAAGGGCACGGCGACCACGTCGGCGTCGGCCAGCGCCGCCAGCCGGAACTCCTCGGGATGCCGGGAGTCCTCGCCGGCCACGATCGCCAGCCTGCCCCACGGGAGTCGGTGCACCTCGCGCGGCGGCAGCTCGCCGTCCGGCCCGACCAGCGCCCCGGTGCCGAGCACCACGTGCGCCCCGCCCTCACGTGCGTCCGGAGCGGCGCCCTGTACGGCGGCAGACGCCTCCTCCGCGGCCGGAGCGGCGTCCCGTAAAGCCTGGGCGGCCTCTTCGGCCGTCACCGGCGAGCCTTCGGGCAGCACGATCAGCCGGGCCCCTTCGGCGACGGCCCGGCGCAGCAGCGAGGCGTCGCCCCGCACCACCGCGACCGGGAGCGACGGCGCCCCGGCCGGAGCGGTGCGCTCGCGGGGCTGCCGCGCGATCGGGCCGTAGCGTTCCGGCCTGCGGGTCGCCAGATGGCGGGCCCGCTCGGCGTCGGCGGCCGACGGGTCGATGTCGGCCACCACCACCGCCTCGCCGGTGCGCGGCGCCCTGGCCACGACGGTGCCGTCGGGGGCGACGATCTGGCTCTCACCGGCGCCGTGCAGCCACTCGGGTGGCACGCCCAGCGCGGCGCCGACCTCGCGCAGCCGGTCGGCGGGGATCAGCGGGCCGACCTTGTTGGCCGCGACCACCCACACCTTGTTCTCGGCCGCGCGGACCGGGATGTGCAGCGAGGCCTCGTCCGTGGCGAACGAGTTGAGGCTGTTGAGCAGCACCTGGGCGCCGCGCAGCGCCAGCCCGCGGGTGATCTCGTTGATCACGCCTTCCATGCAGGCGTACAGGCCGAGGCGCCCGGCCGCGGTGGCGACCACCGGGCCCACGCTCGTGGCCGGGTCGAGATGGTCGTTCTCGGCTCCCATCAGCACCTGCTTGTCGGCCTCGCCCAGCAGGGCGCCGTCCGGGCCGTAGAGCAGGGACGCGCCGGTGGTGCGGCCGTCCTCGCGGGCCAGTGTCACCCCGATCTTGACGAGTACGCCGTGCCGGGCGGCGCGCCCGGCGACCGCGCCCAGGAAGGCGTCACCGTGGCGGCAGGCCAGCTCCCGGGCGTGTTCGCGGTCGCGGTACCACGACAGGTGGTTGCAGAACTCGGGCAGCACGACGAGCTCCGCCCCCTGCCCGGCGGCCGCATCGATCATGCGCAGGCTGGTCGCGAGATTGGCGGTCACATCCTGGCCCACCTCGAACTGCACCGCCGCGACGCGCGCCATGCGGCCTCCGTTACGTCTGGAGAAACAGCGTTTCCAAGAACTAGGATCTCGCGAAACAGGAGCGGATGTCCATAGGAGGCGGTCGTGCTGACGCACGTGGTGCTGATGAAGTTCTCCGACCCCGGCGACGCGCCGGAGGCCAAGAAGCTGCTCGAAGGGCTGAAAGGAAGGGTCGAGCAGATCGGCGACCTGTCCGTCGGCCTCGACGTGATCGGGTCAGAGGTCTCCTACGACCTGTGCCTGACCACCACGCACGCGTCGGCCGAGCAGTTGCGCGGCTACCAGGAGCACCCGGCTCACCTGGAGGTGGCGGCCTGGCTCCGGCCGAGGCTCGCCGCCCGCGCGGTCGTCGACCACCTCACCTGACCGGGCCGCCGGGCGTCGATCTCGGCGAACAGGTCGTCCATGCTGTCGAAGGCCCGGGGTGCGCCCCTCACGGGCGTCGGCGTCGGCTTCGGCGGACTGCCTCGCCGGGTCGGCCGGCCCTGAGACGGGCTGGTCAGCCGGTGCCCGGGTAGGCGCCTGGGGCCATGCCCTGGCCGCCGGACCGGAAGGCGGCCGGGGCGTGTACGACCTTGGTCTGGACGTACTCCAGGAGCCCCTCCTCGCCGTACTCGCGGCCGTAGCCGCTGCGTTTGACGCCGCCGAAGGGGGCGCGCAGGGACATGCCGGTGCGGTTGTGGGTGTTGACGAAGACGAACCCAGCCTCCAGCCGCCCGGCCAGCGCGAACGCCCGCTCCTCGTCGGGCGACCAGACCGAGGCGCCGAGGCCCAGCTCGCCGGCGTTGGCCCGGGCCAGGACCTCCTCCTCGGTGTCGTACACGAGCAGCGGGACGGCGGGGCCGAACTGCTCCTCGGCCACCAGCGGAGCCGCGTCGTCCAGATCGGTCACGAGCACCGGGGTCACGAAATATCCGGCGTCGGGGTCGTGGCCGGGCGCCACCTGTCCGAGCGGCACCGCCGTCCCGCCGCGCTCGGCCGAGGCGGCCACCAGGGCGCGGATCCGGTCGGCCGCGGCCGCGGAGACGACCGGGCCCATGGACACCCCGGGCGTCAGCGGATCGCCGGTCACCAGGACCCGCTCCGCCGCCGCCACGTACGCCTCGGCGAACTCCACCGCCCGCCCGCGCGGCACGTACAGCCGCTTGGCGGCCATGCACACCTGCCCGCTGGTCGCGAACGACGCCATCACCAGCCGCTCGTAGTCGGCGGCGGTCAGCGAGAAGTCCGGCAGGAACACGGCCGGGTCGTTGCCGCCCAGCTCCATGACGGAGGGCGTGAGCATCGCCCCCGCGCTCGCCGCGATCTCCCGGCCCGCCACGTCGCCGCCGGTGAAGGCCACCTTGCGCACCAGCGGATGAGTGGACAGCGCCCGGCCGGTCTGCGCGCCGCCGTGCACGGCGAACACGACGGGCAGGGCGCCGGCGACCTCGCCGACCGTCAGCGGCGCGAGCGGCGACGGCTTGAGCACCGCCGTGTTGCCCGCCACCAGCGCGGGAGCCAGCTTGAGCAGCGCCAGGATGACCGGCGCGTTCCACGGCGTGACACACCCCACCACCCCGTACGGCTCGCGGCTCAGCACGAGCCGGCCCGCCCCGTCGTCCACCTCGGAAGGGGCGAGCACGCGGGGAGCGTGGTCGCACACCCAGCGCAGGTAGGCGAGCGCGAACCCGATCTCGCCCCGGCAGTCGGCCAGCGGCTTGCCGGACTCGCGGGCGAGCAGCGTGGCCAGCTCCTCCTGCCGCGCGGCCAGGGTCTCGCCGCACTCGCGCAGGATCTCCGCGCGGGCGGCGACGGGCAGGGCCGACCAGTCGCGGCGTTCCGCGTCCGCCCGGCGGACGACGGCGTCCACCCCGTCCGGGCCGGTGACCGGTACGTGGCCGACGATCTCGGTGATCCGGGCGG
Source organism: Nonomuraea sp. CX421 (assembly GCF_059358955.1). NCBI lineage: Bacteria > Bacillati > Actinomycetota > Actinomycetes > Streptosporangiales > Streptosporangiaceae > Nonomuraea > Nonomuraea sp. CX421. Next base: position 291,026 of record NZ_JCADBK010000008.1, read on the forward strand.
GATTCTCGCGGGAGATCACTTCGGCTCCCGGAGCGAGGAGATCAGGCAGGCGCGCAGCAGGTGGGTCCTGGCGGCCTTCGGGTCGGCGGCCAGCGCGCGCAACTCGGCATGGTGGGCGGCCGGATCGGACGAGCGCAGCTTCTCCCAGTTGCCGTGGCTGATGGCGCCGACGTGGTCCAGCGCCACCCGCCGCCGCCGGGCCGCGACCTCCGGCGGCGAGCCGTCACCGAGCGGCGAGGAGCCGGGCGCGGGGGAGCCGGGCGTGGGGGAGCCGGGCGTGGGGGAGCCGGGCGAAGGCGAGCCGAGCAGGGAGGCGGCAAGCAGGACGGCGTCGTGGATGCCGCTGTTCATGCCGAGCCCGCCGAGCGGGTTGTTGACGTGCGCGGCGTCGCCGGCGAGCAGCACCCGGCCGGTCGCGAAGGTCGCCGCCACCCGCTGGTGCACCCGGTAGAGCGAGGCGTGCGCCACCTCCCAGTCGCGCCCCGGGTCTGCCACGGCGCGCAGCCGCGCGGGCAGCCGGGCCAGCTCCGCCTCGTCGGAGGTGCCGGGGGGAGTGGGCAGCAGCACCCGCCAGTGGTCGGGCGTGCGCAGCAGCACCAGCCACTCTCCGGGGTCGAAGACGTAGTTGATCGGCTCCAGCCCGGGCAGCAGCCGCTCGACCGGCTCGGTGGTGGAGGCGACCAGGAAGCGTTCGGGGTAGGTCAGGCCCTCGAACGGGATGTCCAGCGCCCGCCGCACCGCCGAGTGGGCGCCGTCCGCGGCGATCAGCCAGTCGCCGGTGAAGGTATCGCCCGCGTCCGTCGTCACGGCCACGCCGCCGGCGGATGCCGGCATGCCGGTCACCCGCTGCCCGAACAGCACCTCGCCGCCGTGCCGCCGCAGGTGGTCGAGCAGGATGGGCGTGAGCTTGCTCTGCTCGCACTGCACCCGGAACGGATAGGGGGTGTCGCCGGTCAGCACGCCGAGGTCGAGAGTGGCGATCGGGCCGCCCGACCGGTCGCGGTACTGGAAGGTCCGCGCGACCAGGCCGCGCTCCATCAGCTCGTCCAGCACTCCCAGCCCGGCGAGCATCTCCAGCGTCGGCGGGTGGAAGGTGGAGGCGCGCGACTCGGCGGCCAGCTCCGGTCCCGCCTCCAGCACGGTGACCGGCACGCCGCCGCGGGCCAGCGTCAGCGCGGCGGTCAGTCCGACCGGCCCCGCCCCCGCGATCAGGACGCGGCTCACAGCCCGCCCTCGACGCCGACGACCCTGGCCCCGGTGAAGAACAGGATCGTCTCGGCCGTGCCCTCCTCACCCAGCCCCGACAGCCCCCACGCCGGACGCGGCGTGAACAGGTGCAGGCTGAGCACGCTGGAGCCGTTGACCTTGACCTCGCCCGCGCGGATCCGCCGGGCGACCGAGAGTGCCCGCTCCTCGTCGCCGCCCACGACGTACCCCTCCAGCCCGTACGGGGTGCCGTTGGCCAGCGCCACGGCCTCGTCGACCGTGTCGTAGGGCACGACGGCGGCGACGGGGCCGAAGATCTCCTCCGCCAGGTCGGTCCCGGTGATCAGGGTGGGCGCCAGGAAGTTGCCCTTGTCCGGCACGCTCCCGTACGCGGTGGCCAGGCCGCCCGCCGCTTCGGTCGCCGCCCGGACCCGCCGCAGGTGGGCGGAGTGGACGAGCGGCCCGAACTCGGTGTCCGCCGCCAGCGGGTCGCCCACGCGCAGGGCGGTCAGCCGCTCGCCGACGGCCTCCACCAGCTCGGCCAGGCGGGCGCGGGGCACGAGCAGCCGGCCGAGGGCGCGGCACCACTGGCCGTTGAGCGAGGTGAGCAGCTCGGCGGCGGCGCGGGCGGCGGCCCCGGTCTCGGCGTCGGGCATGACCAGCAGCGGGTTGTTGCCGCCGAGCTCCAGCTGCGCGGGGCGCAGCGTGGTGGCGCAGGCCGCGGCGACGGCCCGGCCTCCGGCCAGGCCCCCGGTGAAGGAGACCGCGCGGACGCGCGCGTCGGCGGCCAGCCGGGCGCCCGTCTCCGCGCCGCCCTGCACCAGCTGGAAGACGCCGGATGGCAGCACCTCGGCCAGCGTCTCGGCCAGCAGCTGAGTGCCGTACGGGGCGTACTCGCTGACCTTGAGGATCACCGGGCAGCCGGCGGCCAGTGCGCTCGCGGTCTTGTGCGCGGCCATCGGCGCGGGGGCGTTCCACGGCGTCAGGCAGAGCGCGGGCCCCCACGGCAGCCGGTGCACCTCGACCGGGCGGCCGTCCTCGCGGGTCGCGGTGCGCAGCAGCAGCCCCTCGCGCAGCTGGGCGGCGGCCAGCGCGAACGCGCCGTGCACGATCACGCCGAGCGGGCCGGTCTGCCGGATCGGCACGCCGGTGGCGAAGGACTCCAGGGAGACGATCTCCTCGACCCGCCTGGCCAGCGCGGCGGCGGCGGCGTCGAGCAGGCTGGCGCGGTGCTCGGGCGTGGTGGCCGCCCACGAGGCGGCCACGCGGTCGGCGGTGGCGAGCGCCGCCTCGATCCGCCCGGCCGCCGAACCCCGGGCGCGGCTCGCCGCCTCGCCGGTGGCGGGCGCCTCCAGGTCGAAGCCGAGGTCGTCGGCGCACGCCGCCCAGCCGCCGTCGACCAGGTCGGCCGGCTCGGGGAGCCGGATCACGACGACCGCTCCGCGGTGGCGAACAGCTCGTTCTGCCTGGCCTCCGTCACCAGCTGGGCGACCTCCAGCCGGCCGCGCTCCGCCGGGAACGTCATCACCAGGCCCATCGCGAGGTCGCGCAGCGCCCGGCCGATGACGCCGCCCATCATGGCGCCGGAGGTGCCCGAGGCCTTGAACGCGCCGAGCGCCACCTGGAAGCACGCCTCGGTGACCGCCCCCTTGCCCAGCCGCCACTGCCGGAAGACCTCCGGCTTGGGCCGCAGCGGCGGCTCGGAGGTCTCCAGCAGCAGCTGGCGGCGCAGCCACAGGTAGGCGGTCTCCAGGTCCTTGGTCATCTCGCCGATGAGCACCTGGTGCATCGGCGAGGAGGCGATCGGCCGGCCCGTGTCGGCGAACGTCCTGCGGGTGAGCTGCTCGATCACGACGTCGTAGACGTTCTGCGCGCACCCGGTGTAGACGGCGGCGATGGCCAGCTGGTTGCCGACGAAGCTGCCTCGGCTCATCTGGAGCATCCGGGTGAACGCGCCGGGGATGGTCATCGCCTCGTCGTCGGGGATGAACACCCCGTCCAGCCGGATGCCGTTGTTGGCCGTGGCCCGCATGCCGAGGCCGTCCCACGGCGCGCGCACCGAGACGCCGGCCGCGTCGCGCGAGACGAAGAACGTGGCCAGCCCCTCGGCGGTCTCGTAGCCGTCGAGCTTGGCCGTGGTCAGGTAGTGGTCGGCCACCCCGGTGGCGCAGCCGAAGGACTTCTCGCCGTCCAGGATCCAGCCGCCCTCGGTACGGCGGGCGGTGGTGGCGATGGTGATGTTGGCGCTGGAGCTCTTGACCGACTCGGAGGCGAAGTTGGCCAGCCAGGTGCCGGACGCCATCCGGGTCAGCACCTTCTCGGCGAACGCGCGGACGACCGGGATCTCGCCCTCGTCGAACAGCCCGGCCTCGATCGCCTCCAGCGGGAGCAGGCCGCGCGAGGCGCTGGTGTTGTGGAAGAAGTAGGCCAGCGCCGTGGAGGGGCAGGCGGTGCCCATCGCGAAGGTGGCGGCGGCCAGGTCGCGCAGGGTGCCCCCGAGGCCGCCGTGCTCCTCCGGGACCACCAGCCCGAGCAGCCCGGCGTCGCGCAGCAGGGCCACGTGCTCGACGGGGAAGCGGGCCTCCTCGTCGGCCTTGGCCGCGGCGGCGCGCAGCGCGGGCAGCACGGACTCGACGCGTTCGGCGCGGGCCCGCTCGGCCGGAGTCATGTCGTCGACGAGACGCTCGCCGGTCAGTCGGTCGGTCACGTTCATCCCTTCAGCTGGCGAATCCGCAGGTGTGCACGGGCAGGAGGTCCAGCCGGGCGGCCCCGGCGATCAGGGTGTCCCGGTCGACGGCGCTGGCGACGTCGAGCTGCCCGGCGAGCATCAGCACGTCCTCGGCGGGCAGCGCGCCGTCCACGCCGCCCAGGGTGGTGTCGAAGTGGCGCACCCCGCTCTTCATCGCGACCAGCGCGTTGACCAGGCCGATGCCGCGGCGTTCGCGCAGCGCGACGCGGACGGCGGCCGGCTCGGCGGCGGCGCAGGCGTCCTGGAGCAGGTCGCGGACCCGGACCGGGGTGGCGGGCTGGGGCCCGTCCCGCAGCCCGATCTCGTCGCAGCCGAGCTCGGCCAGGCGGGCGGCGGCCGTGAGCGTCCGGCCGGTGTGCTCGGGGGCGAACGCGTCGGGCAGGTAGCCGACCGTGGTCAGCCCGGCCCGCCGGGCCGCCTCCAGGATCGGGGCGGCCCGGTCGGCGGAGTCGCCGACGGCGAACTCGGCCACGCCCACGCCGGCCTCGGCCACCGTCGTCACCTGTGCGGGGTCGGTGATCAGCGCCGAGGCGGTGGCCGGGTCGAGGTCCTCGGGTGGCGGCGGCTCGCCGTACCCGTCGAACAGGCGGACCCTGGTCCCGGCCGCGCGCAGCATCCGGGCGGCGCCGGCCAGCGTGGCGCCGCTGGCGTCGCGGGCGCGCAGCGCGGCGAGCAGCCCGATGTCGGCGACGGTGATCCGGTCGGGCAGCGGGTCGGCGAGCCGGCTCCAGGTCCGCGAGTGGAACAGGACGGGGGCCACCCGGCGAGGCGTGGCCGCCGCCAGCACCTCGCCGACGAAGATCGTGTGGTCTCCGCCGGGATAGGCGTGCTCCACCCGGCAGTCGAGCCAGCCGATGGAGTCGGCCAGCACGGGCGAGCCGGTCGGGCCCGGCTCCCACCGCGCGCCGGCGAACCGGTCGGCGGCGTCGCCCCGGCCGGCGAACCGGCGGCCGATCGCGGCCTGGTCCCTGCCGAGGATGCTGACGGCGAAGGCGCCGTGCTCGCTCACGAGCCGGTGGGTCCTGGTGTCGCGCGCCAGGCAGATCAGGACCATCGGCGGGTCCAGGCTGACGCTGGAGAAGGAGCTGGCCGTCATCCCGTGCCAGCCGTCCCCCGCTCCGGTGGTCACGATCACCACGCCGCTGGGCCACTGGGCCAGCACCGCGCGGAAGGTCTCGCCGTCAGTCGCCACTGCTCCTCACTGTTCCATTCATGGAAACACTGTAACGCTGAAGGTAACGACCTGGTTGTGTCGTGTCAATGTGACGTTGTTTCCCGTGGGGAAATGCCGCGCCCTAGACTGGCTCTGACAGGGAACGTTCACCTTGCGAGGGGGCCAGGTGCCAGTTCAGGCGGAGTCCGAGACCCAGAGCCGTTCCATCGCCGCAGTGGAGCGGGCGATGGACGTTCTGTTGCTGTTCGGCCGCAGCACGCGAGCCGATCTGGGGGTCACCGAGATCGCCACCGAACTCGACCTGACCAAGGCCGCCGTGCATCGCATCCTCACCGCCCTGCGCAGCCGCGAGCTGATCGCGCTCGACCCCGTCACCCGGCGCTACTCGCTCGGCCACGCGGCCATCGCGCTCGGCCGCGCCTACCTCGCGCGCACCGACCTGCGCGCGATGGCCGGCCCCGAGCTACGCCGCCTGTCCTCGCGCGTGGGGGAGACCGCCACCCTGTCCGTACGGCGCGGCGACACCCGGCTCTACGTCGACCAGGTCGTCCCCGACCAGGAGCTGCGCATGGAGGTCTCGCTCGGCATCCCCTACCCGCTGCACGCGGGCAGCTCCTCCAAGGCGATCCTGGCCTTCCTGCGTCCCGACGACATCGAGGGCTACCTGCTCAGGCACGGCCTCGAACGCCTCACCGAGCGCACGATCACCGACCCCGCCAAGCTGCGCGCCGAGCTGGCCGCGATCCGGCGCAGGGGCTACGCCACCTCGTTCGGCGAGCGCCAGGAGGGGTCGGTCTCGATCGCGGCGCCCGTCTTCGACCACGACGGCCTGGTGATCGCGGCCGTCAGTGTGTCGGGGCCCGGCTCCAGGTTCAAGCAGCGGCTGCAGGAACAGGCGCCCCTCGTGGTCGAGTCGGCGGCCCGGCTGTCGGCCCAGCTCGGCCACCACGGCTGAGGCGGCTCACAGCTCGGCGGCCACCTCCCGGGCCAGCGCCCGCAGCTCGGGGTCCAGCCGGTCCAGCCGCTCGTCCAGGTCGTCGGCGAACCTCAGCCGCTCGATCGACGGGTCGTGCGGCCGGGCCTCCGGCATCCAGGCGGCGTGGATCATGAAGGGGATCACCGTGCCGGGTGCGGGGGCGAGCGTCGCGACCGGCCCGCGCGACACGTCGGCCGCGTCGAAGAGCTCCACCCGGAACCTCGCGTCGTTGTGCACCACCACGGCCAGGTAGCCGTCGTGACCGCCCGGCTCGGACCCGGCGTATCTCGACCTGCCCGGGCCGCCCGGCGCGCGGGGCACGAAGATCGGCGAGGTCGGATAGTCGTCCAGCGGCCAGGCCCACTCCGCCAGCGGCTTGAGCGAGTCGCGGTCGAGCGAGGCGAGCACCGACGGAGTCTCCTCGCGGGGGAACAACGACCGGTCGATCCGGTCGCCGTAGTTGCGCAGCAGCCGCGCGCTGATCGCCTCGGGGTGGAAGCCCTGGAAGACCAGGTGGTGGCGGGTGGGCCGGAGCTGCCCCTCGAAGGACCAGTCGATGGCCGACAGCTCGGCCTGCCAGTAGCGGCCCGGGTCGCGCAGCCGGGCCACGTCGGTCACCGTGCCGGCCTCGGGGGCGAACTCCATCACGGTCACCACGGCCGGGCTCGCCCCGTGGCAGTACATGCCGCGCAGCACCGGGTCGACGGGCCTGCCGAAGACGTCGACGTCGTCCTCGCGCAGGTAGAGGCCGATGTCGACGCCGGGAGAGTGCTCCATGACGACGCGGACGCCCGCCGAGTCGTCGTAGGTCGCGTAGAAGTGGTTGACCTCCGGCGCGATCCGGAAGACGGTCCCGTGGACGGCCGTGCCGGGCCGCGTCGCGTCCAGCGTGTCCTTGCGCACCAGCAGCAGCGGCCCGTCGGGGTTGTTGGTGACGGTCCGGTCGCCGGCGCCGAGCACCTCGTCCAGATCCACCTTGTACGCGGTGTCGGCCAGCACCAGCCAGTCGCGGGTCTGCGTGATGGTGTGCGTGGCCTGCGGGAAGACGGCGCCCTCCACCGGCCAGCGGCGTACGTGCCCGCCTTCGCCGTCGTAGCGGACCACCGACAGGACGCCGGTCATCGGGTCGCGGGTGACCGACCACAGGCAGCCCCGCTCGGGGTCGATCACCGGGTGGGCGGTGCTCAGGATCGACGGCAGCACCGGGGCGTCCAGCACCGGCGCCCAGTCGTCGCGGTGACCGACCTCGGCGACGAAGCCCAGCGTGACCGGGTCGACCTCGACCGGCCGGCCGGCGTCCCAGGTGGCCAGCAGCCGGTCACCCCACGGCAGCGGGGCCGTGTTGGCCGCGTTGACGGCGCCGAACGGGGAGTTGGTGCCGACCGGGCCGGCCGTGAACAGGTCGGGCCGGCGGCGGCGCAGCCGTACGGAGGGGGAGTCGATCACGTTCGCCTGCCAGGCGAACCGGCCGCCGGGGCCGGGCGTGAGCGAGAGCCGCACCAGCACGCCGTCGCCGAAGAAGGCGTGCACGGGGTGGGTGCGCTGGTCGGAGCTGCTGATCACCATGTGCCCGGAGACGTCCGACGGCCAGGCGCCCTGAACGACGCTGAGCTCCAGGTCGGACGGATCGGCCTTGGTGAGGATGGAACGCGGAATCGGCATGGGGGCCTCCCTCTGTCATCCCTGTCTCTTACAGGATCGCACCCGGTTTGAGCACTCCGAGGACGGCCGCGGCCAGCACGCTGCCCCAGATCGTCCAGACGTAGGGCAGGCAGCCGTCGACCGAGCGGCGTAGCGTCCGCTCCACCTCGGGCGTCGAGCCCGAGGCCACCAGGGTGCCGAAGGCCGGGCCGAACGGCCGCAGCGTGAGCCGGATGCCGAGCCCGGCCGCGATGGCCAGGGTGTAGAGCGCCAGCTTGCCGCCCAGCCAGCGCGGGTTGGTCTGCACGCCGAACGGCTCCGCGGCCAGCAGCGTGTAGCCGGCCGACACGGCGAGGGCCGCGATCAGCGCGATCCGGATCGTCCAGTCCGCCTTGCGCATCAGCGGGAAGCGTCCATGGGTGCGGTGGTCGGTCACGGTCAGCGCCAGCCAGCAGAGCGCGAAGGCCCACACCAGCAGCACCGACCAGAGCGGGAAGAGCGCGACGCCGAGGAAGGTCGCGCCGTGCGGGTCCAGCGCCATCAGGGTGACCCCGCTCGGCAGGAACAGCACCAGGCAGATCTTCGGGCCGAGGTCCAGGCCGCTCATGACGCCGAGCGCGGTGGCGCGGGCCTGGGGGGTCAGGTCGGGGCGCAGCACGAACCTGCTGGAGTAGTAGACGCCCAGGTCGCCGCCGAGCCAGAAGACGAACAGCACCAGGTGGAGGACGATCCACCAGCCGTGCGGATGGGCTCCCAACGCGTGCCTCCACTCACCCGAAGATTTGTGGAACGACGTTACACTGTCCGAAACAGCGTCGCTAGGCGGGAGACCGTCGGGCGAAACCGCGTTCCGAACGGTTGAGCCGGAAGCCGTCGAGCCGTTCGAAGTCGAGTTCGCAGGCCGAGACGGCGTGCCCGGCCCGGCCGGTGAAGTAGCCTTCCGCGTCCGGCGGGCACGGGTCGGCGAACCCCGTCACCCCGGCGCACGGCTGCCCGTGATAGGTCACCTCGTGGTGCCAGTCGCTCACCGCCACGTACGTCATGAACTCGTAGGCCCTGGCCACGCTCATGTGCTGCCACAGCGCGCGGGCCGGCCCGGGAGTCGGCCACTGGGTCACCGAGAAGGCCGGCACCAGCACCGCGTCGGCGTGCTGGGACAGGCTGGCCGAGTACCACAGGTCGGCACAGAGCAGCACGAGCAGTCGCCGCCCGTCCCGCTCGAAGGCGGCGCCCCCGGCGCCCGGCAGCACGCCGTCCCGCGCCTCCACCCCGTACGGGTGCCGTTTGTCATAGCGGGCCACCACCTCACCCGCCGGGTCCACGACCGCGCCCCGGTTGACCGTGCCCGAGGCCGTCACGTCGTAGTGCGAGCCGCCCACCACGGTCGCCCGGGACGCCGCGGCCAGGCCGCGCAGCCTCTCCAGGTACGCCCCTCCGGGCAGGCTGGACCCCACCAGCTCCGGCAGCAGCACCAGGTCGCCCGGCGCGGGCGGCTCGGCCGCCAGCATCGCCTCGACCTGGTCGAAGTTCGCGTGACCGTCGGGGGACCAGCTCCGGGGCTGGACGAGTAACACCCTCACCCGTCAATCGTGCCAGATCATGACATTCGCCCCGGGTGGGGGTGGTGGATCGGCCCCCGTCCGACGTGCCCGCGGGCGGGCCCCGGCATGTCCCCCGGAGGCTGGGTAGGTCTGGCGGATGAGCAACCCACGAGAGAAGACCGGTTTCGCTCGGACCCTGCTCGGCACGGCGACGGCGGTCACCGCCGCCGCCGTGACCGGAGGGATGGCCGGCGACACGGACTCCACCTGGTACCGCAGGCTGCGCAAGCCGCGCTGGCAGCCGCCCGGCTGGGCCTTCGGCGTGGTGTGGCCGGTGCTGTACGCCACGATCGCCTACGCCGGGGCCCGCGCCCTGGCGGCCTCCGACGACCGGCCCGGCGTGACCCGAGCGCTGGCCGTCAACCTCGCCCTCAACACCGCCTGGACGCCGTTGTTCTTCCGCGCGCACGCCCCCCGCCTGGCCATGGCGGACCTGCTGGCGCTCAACGCCTCCAACGCGGTGCTGGTGAGCCGGTGCCTGCGCGCCGACCGGGGCGCGGGGCTGACGCTGCTGCCGTACGCGGGCTGGACGTTGTTCGCCACGGCGCTGAACGGGTGGATCGCCGCCCGCAACCCCGGGGACTGACACCCCGCGCCTGAAGTCGGGGTTGAGGGGATAACGGCGATATCGGATGTGTGCTCCGGTATGGGGGATCGTGCTCTAAGGTGATCGAAAATCGACACACGCCTCAAGCGCTTCCCGAACGGAGCCCTCATGGACGACGAGACCGCCCAGTCCGCGTGGGATCGCGTCGACACGACCAAGCCCCACTCCGCCCGGGTGTGGGACTACATGCTCGGCGGCAAGAACAACTACCAGCCGGACAAGGAGGCGGGCGACACCATCCTGGCGTTGTTCCCCGCCTTCGCCCAGGTGGCCCGACTGCAGCGGGAGTTCCTGATCCGCTCGGTCCGCTTCCTGGCGGGCGAGGCCGGCATCCGCCAGTTCCTCGACATCGGCACCGGCCTGCCCACCGCGAACAACACCCACGAGGTCGCCCAGGCCGTGGCGCCCGAGTCGCGGATCGTCTACGTCGACAACGACCCGCTGGTCCTGGTGCACGCCCGCGCCCTGCTGACCAGCACGCCCGAGGGCGCCACCGACTACCTCGACGCTGACGTGCGCGACCCCGAGACCATCCTGGAGGGCGCGGCCAAGACGCTCGACTTCAGCCGGCCCATCGGGCTGACCATGCTGAGCATCGCCGGCCAGGTCACCGACGCCGACGACCCCAAGGGCATCGTCCAGCGACTGGTCGACCGGCTCCCCTCGGGCAGCTACCTGGCCCTCAGCGACGGCGTCAACACCGACCCGGCGCTCGTCACGGCGGTGGCCAGCTACAACGCCAACGCGGCCTTCCCGTACAACCTGCGCAGCCCGGAGACGATCGCGACCTTCTTCGAGGGGCTCGAACTGGTGGAGCCCGGCGTGGTCCCGACGCCGCACTGGCGGCCCGAGGGCGGTGTGATCAACCCCGCGCTCCCGCTGAGCGCCGTGTGCGGGGTCGGCCGCAAGCCCTGAGCCTCCGTACGGCACGGCCCAGGTCGCCCTCTTCAGCGGTGGGATCACGCGTTTGACCTGGGTGGACGTGCTTTCTCCCGGTGTCGCCGGACATGGGTGACGCGGCACCGGGGGGCACGTGCCGTAGCGCGGCGTACGTGTTAGCGTGGAGTGGTTGCAGTTGTGGTACCCATGAACATCGGTGCACCTGACGGGACGTGACCTCAGGTGCATTTGTTTTTGCTGGTCATCTCCGGATGGGTTCATCACGACCGCGCAGAGGCCGCACGGTGCGGCCTCGGCTCAACCAGAGGAGATCGGCATGGCCACCGGAACCGTGAAGTGGTTCAACGCTGAAAAGGGTTTCGGCTTCATCGAGCAGGACGGCGGCGGCGCCGACGTCTTCGCCCACTACTCGAACATCGCGACCCAGGGCTACCGTGAGCTGCACGAGGGCCAGAAGGTGTCCTTCGACATCACGCAGGGCCAGAAGGGCCCGCAGGCCGAGAACATCGTGCCCGCCTGACACAGCGCACACCGCGAGCCGGGTCCCCCGCGGGGGCCCGGCTCGTGGCATGTCTGGGGAGGGTTTGCGACCTTTGTCAGCGCCACAGGCAACTACATGGGGTTAGGCGGGAATACTAACCGTGACCGGGGCGCGAGCCCCGCGACCATGTCAGGGCGATGCCAGGCCGACAAGGGGGCTTCAGGCCATGAGCGCTGCCAAGCCGGATACCGCGCTGGACGAGGTCCACATTCTGTGGACCTCCGAGGGCATGAGCTGCGACGGCGACACCGTCTCCGTCACGGCCGCCACGCTGCCGAGCATCGAGGACGTGCTCCTCGGTCTCGTGCCGGGCCTGCCGAAGGTCCACCTGCACAACAAGGTGCTGTCCAAGGAGAACGGCGCCGAGTTCATGACGGCCTTCCACGAGGCCGCCGAGGGACGGCTCGGCCCGTACGTCCTGGTCATCGAGGGTTCGATCCCCAACGAGAAGATCAACGGTGACGGCTACTGGACGTCCATGGGCAACGACCCGGTCACTGGCGACCCGATCACCTTCAACACCTGGATCGACCGGCTGGCGCCCGGAGCGTGGGCGGTGGTCGCCATCGGCACCTGCGCGACCTACGGCGGCATCCACGCCATGGCCGGCAACCCCACCGGATCCATGGGGCTCTCCGACTACCTGGGCGCCGGCTTCCGCTCGGCGGGCGGCCTGCCGATCGTCAACGTGCCCGGCTGCCCGGTGCAGCCCGACAACTTCATGGAGACCCTGACCTGGCTGCTCTACCAGGCCGCGGGGATGGCTCCGATGATCCCGCTCGACAAGCAGCTCCGGCCCACCTGGCTGTTCGGCAAGACCGTGCACGAGGGCTGCGACCGGGCCGGCTACTACGAGCAGGGCGACTTCGCCCAGGACTACAGCTCGCCGAAGTGCCTGGTGAAGATCGGCTGCTGGGGGCCGGTCGTCAACTGCAACGTGACCAAGCGCGGCTGGATGGACGGCGTCGGCGGCTGCCCCAACGTGGGCGGCATCTGCATCGGCTGCACGATGCCCGGCTTCCCGGACAAGTTCATGCCCTTCATGGACCAGCCTCCTGGAGGCATGGTCTCCTCCACGATGACCACGGCCTACGGCGCTCTGATCCGCAGGCTCCGCGCCATCACCAACAAGACGGCCAACGCCGAGCCGAAGTGGCACCACAACGGTCCGAAACTGACAAGCGGGTACGACCCCCGCTGGAGTGGCTAGAGGGGGAACGTCGACGTGACCGCGCGTATGGAACAGGCGCAGGAGACCCGCCAGCTGGTGGAGATGTCGTGGGATCCGATCACCAGGATCATCGGCAACCTGGGCATCTACACCAAGATCGACTTCAACAACAAGGAGGTGGTGGAGTGCAAGAGCACGTCGTCGCTGTTCCGCGGCTACAGCGTGTTCATGAAGGGCAAGGACCCGCGTGACGCGCACTTCATCACCAGCCGCATTTGCGGCATCTGCGGCGACAACCACGCGTCCTGCTCGGTCTACGCGCAGAACATGGCCTACGGGGTCAAGCCTCCGCCGCTCGCCGAGTGGATCCTCAACCTCGGCGAGGCCGCCGAGTACATGTTCGACCACACCCTCTTCCAGGACAACCTGGTCTTCGTCGACTACTGCGAGCAGATGGTCAAGGAGACCAATCCCAGCCTGCTGCGCCGGGCCGAGACCACCGAGGCGCCCCGGGGCGGCGTGCACGGCTGCCGGACGATCGCCGACGTCATGCGCGCGTTCAACCCGTTCACCGGCTCGATGTACCGCGAGGCGCTGCAGGTCAGCCGGGTCACCAGGGAGATGTGCTGCCTGATGGAAGGGCGGCACGTGCACCCCTCGACGCTCTATCCCGGCGGCGTCGGCACGGTGGCCACCCCGCAGCTGTTCACCGACTACCTGTCCCGCCTGCTCAGGGTCCTCGACTTCATCAAGAAGGTCGTCCCGATGAACGACGACCTCTTCGACTTCTTCTACGAGGCGCTGCCCGGCTACGAGGAGGTCGGCCGGCGGCGCGTCATGCTGGGCTGCTGGGGCGCCTTCCAGGACCCCGAGGTGGTCGACTACGACTACCGGCACATGGCCGACTGGGGCCGGCGGATGTTCGTGACGCCCGGCATCGTGCTCGACGGGCAGCTGCGCACCACCAGCCTGGTCGACATCAACCTCGGCATCAGGATCCTGCTGGGCAGCTCCTACTACGACGACTGGCAGAGCGAGGAGACCTTCGTCAGCCACGACCCACTGGGCAACCCGATCGACCAGCGCCACCCGTGGAACCAGACGACGCTCCCCAAGCCGCAGAAACGCGACCTGGAGAACGGCAACTACAGCTGGGTCATGAGTCCCCGCTGGTTCGACCCGAACTCCGGTGACCATCTCGCGCTCGACACCGGCGGCGGGGCGCTCGCCCGGCTCTGGTCGACGGCCCTGGCCGGGCTGGTCGACACGGGCACCGTCCGGGCCACCGGGCACAGCGTGGAGATCAACCTGCCCAAGAGCGCCGCCTTCCCGGAGATGCGGTTGGAGTGGAACATCCCGAAGTGGGCCAACACGCTGGAGCGCAACCGGGCCCGCATCTACTTCGTCGCCTACGCGGCCGGGATGGCGTTCCACTTCATCGACCAGGCGATGGCCGAGATCAGAGCCGGGCGGACCAAGGTCTTCACCGACTTCGAGGTGCCGGAGGAGGCGATCGGCTGCGGCTTCCACGAGGCGGTCCGGGGCGTCCTGTCGCACCACATGGTGATCCGCGACGGGAAGATCGCCAACTACCACCCGTACCCGCCGACCCCGTGGAACGCCAGCCCGAGGGACAGCTACGGCACCCCGGGGCCGTACGAGGACGCGGTCCAGGGCCTGCCGATCTTCGAGGAGAACGGGCCGGAGAACTTCAAGGGCATCGACATCATGCGGACCGTCCGCAGCTTCGACCCGTGCCTGCCCTGCGGGGTCCACATGTACCTCGGCGACGGGAAGGTGCTCCAACAGGTGCACTCCCCGACGCTCGGCACGAGCATCTCCGGTTAGGCCGCCATGGACGACCAGGAGCTGGCCGGCCGGTTGAGCCGGGTCGACGCCCTGCTGGACGAGGTGACCGACGCGCGCGGGGTCGAGTTCGTCGAGGCGCTGCTCGACGTGTACGGCGAGGCGCTGTCACGGGTGATGACGGTGGCTTCGGCGGCCGGGGAGGGCCTGGCCGAGCGGCTGGCCGCCGACGGGCTGGTCTCGCACCTGCTGCTGCTGCACGGCCTGCACCCGCTGGACGCGCGCACCCGCATCGAGCAGGCGCTGCGGGTGGCGCGCAAGCGGCTCGGCGGCGGCAGCGCGGACGTCGTGTCCGTCGAGCCGGACGTGGTCCGGCTGCGCCTGCGGCCCGCGCGCGGCGGCTGCCGGTCGTCGGCGGCGACGCTGACCGCCGCCCTGGAACAGGCGGTACGCGCCGCCGCGCCGGAGATCGAGGAGGTCGAGATCGAGGTCGAGGACCCGCCGGCGCCGCCCGTCGTGGTCCCCGTCGAGTCGCTGCGCCGCATCACCGGGCGGGACCGTCCCGGGACACCGGCGTCGTGACGCGGCAGATCGAGGGCGGTGCCCTGCACCGGCTCATCACCCGGCGCGCGGCGGCGTCGGCCGCGCAGCCCGGGCAGGAGGAGCCCGAGCAGGAGCAGGTCCTGGAGCGGTGCGAGCTGTGCGCCGGCCCGGTCCCGCCCGACCACCGCCACGTGCTCGACCTCTCGGCCCGCCAACTGCGCTGCGCCTGCCGGGCCTGCGCGGTGCTCTTCGACAGCCCGGCCGCCGGCGGCCAGAGTCATCGCCTGGTGTCGGACCGCCGGTGGCTGCTGGACGGCTTCGAGCTGGACGACGCGACCTGGGCCGGCCTGCGTATCCCCGTGCGGATGGCGTTCGTGCTGCGGGACTCGGTGGCGGGGCGGACCGCGCTGTTCTACCCCAGCCCCGCCGGGGCCGTCGAATCGCCGCTGGACGAGCACACCTGGCGGGAGCTGACCGAGGCCAACCCCGTGCTCGGCCGGCTCGTCCCCGATGTCGAGGCCCTGCTCGTGAACCGGACCGGCGGGGCCGCAGAGCACTGGATCGTGCCCGTCGACGAGTGCTACACGCTGGTCGGGCTGCTGCGCACCCACTGGAGAGGGCTCGCCGGAGGGGCCGAGGTCTGGGCCGAGATCACGCACTTCTTCACCGAACTACGCCGCCGGTCCACGACCGTGGCCGCGGCAGACGACCGGCTTCGCCGCTGAGTCAAGGGGGGACCAGGGAAATGGCCAGCAGGAAGAAGGACCAGCACATCAGGACCGGGCACTCCCACGTACGCCCGGACACCCCGTCGCACGTCAGGGGAGTCCACGAGGGCAACGCGGTCGGCAACTACGACAGGCAGCCCGGCCATCTGCCCGGCGGGCGCTCGACCGCCGCGCGCTCCACCGGCATCGCCCCCCACGACCGCGAGCCCATCGATCCCGACATGCCCAACCTCTCACCCGCCTGACCGGGGGACACACACGATGACATCCGGGCCGCCGGACCTGCGGATAACGGTCGACGAGGCGCGGGTGGCGGAGTTCGCCGCCCTGCCGACCCTGGAGTTCGGCCTCACGATCGACGGCGCGGACGGGGTCGAGGTGCGCTCCGTCGTGCTCGACACCCAGATCCGCATCGCCGCCACCCGCCGTACCTATGGGGGAGCCGACCAGGCGCGGCTCGCCGAGCTGTTCGGCGCGCCCGAGCAGTGGGGCAGGAGCCTGACGAGCCTGCTGTGGACGCGGACCGTCACGCACCTGCCCGCGTTCACCGGTGGCACCACCGCCGCCATCCCGGTGCCCTGCACCTACGACTTCGAGGTCGCGGCGGCCAAGTACTTCCACGGCCTCGAGGACGGCGAGATCCCGCTGGAGTTCCTCTTCAGCGGCACTGTCTTCTACCTGGCGGACGGCCTGCTGCAGGCCGCGCGCATCGCCTGGGACACCGAGGCGGAGTTCCGCATGCCGGTGCGGGTCTGGAAGGACCTGATGGACCACTACTTTCCGGCGAGCGCCTGGCTGCGGCTGGGACGTGACGCCTTCGACCGCCTGTACGCCTACCGGAGCAGCCACACCCTGGCCGGCTGGGACGACGTGGTCGAGTCGCTGCTGAGGACGGGCGGGAGCTGAACGATGGACCAGGCCGGACAGATCGCGCGAGCCGTGCTGTACGAGGGCTACCTGCTGTGGCCGTACCGCGGATCCGCGCTGAAGAACCAGCAGCGCTGGACGATCGGCGGCATCCACCCCGAGCCGTACGGCAGGGCGCACGACGGCAACCCGTGGCAGGCGCGGACCGAGTGCCTCGTCGAGGCGGATCCGGCCGACACGGTCGAGGTCCGCGTGCGCTTCCTGCACGCGGTCACCCGTGAGGTGGCCCGCGCGCGGGGCGCGGAGCTCGACCTGGTGCCGGAGCTGACCGCCGCCGGCCGGCGCCACCTGCCCCGGGAGGAGGCGGTCGAGCGGGAGGTCGCGCGGGCCGGGCTCGACCTCGGCGGCCTGGCCGAGCGGCCGGCCCGGATCGAGATCGACGTCCCGGCCGGTCAGGAGGCCGAATGGCTGGCCGACGGCGCGGGCGGCCGGGCCGGCGCCGTGCTGCGGAGCTGGCAGGCGCTGCGCGGCCACGTCGAGGCGCGGGCCGAGCCGCTGCGGCCGGGACTCTTCCGGCTCACCGTACGCGTGGTCAACACCACCCCCTGGGCGGGCGACATCCGCGCGGAGGCGATGCGGCACACCCTGATCTCGGCCCACACGGTGCTGCGCACCGAGGGCGGACGGTTCGTCTCGCTCATGGACCCGCCCGCCGAGCTGCGTCCGCTCGCGGAGGAGTGCCGCAACCTCGGCGTCTGGCCGGTGCTGCTCGGCGAGGAGGGCGACCGCCGCACGATGCTGGCCGCGCCGATCATCCTGTACGACCACCCGCGCATCTCGCCGGAGAGCCCCGGTGACCTGTTCGACGCCACGGAGATCGACCAGCTCCTCACGCTGAGCGTGCTGGCCCTGACCGAGGAGGAGCAACGGGAGATCCGCGACGGCGACCCGCGCGGGCGGGAGATCCTCGACCGGTGCGCCTCGCTCACCCCCGAGGAGCTCATGCGGCTGCACGGCATCGTACGGGCGGAGCCGGCCGGATGAGCGAGACGGACTTCTGGACCCGGATGGAGCGGCGCGGCCCCGACGAGGTGCTCGTGGGCGGGGTGCCGGTGCGCGCGGGCAGCCGGGTGCGGCTGCGGCCGTCGGCGGCCCGCGCCGACATCTTCGACCTCGTCCTCGCCGGCCGCGAGGCCGTGGTCGAGTCGATCGAGCAGGACGACGCGGGCGCCTTCCACGTCGCCGTCGTCCTCGACGACGACCCGGGGCGCGACCTGGGTGAGGCCCGGATGCCGGGCCACCGGTTCTTCTACGCGCCCGACGAGGTCGAGCCGCTCGGGCCGCCGCCTGACGCGCCGGGTGCCGCGCGGGTGCTCGTCGCCGGGATCGGCAACATCTTCCTCGGCGACGACGGGTTCGGCGTCGAGGTGGCGCGCCGCCTGGCGCGGGAGGAGCGGGCCGCCGGCGTGGACGTGGTCGACTTCGGCATCCGGGGCATGGACCTGGTCTATGCGCTGCAACGCGACTACGACACGGCGATCCTGGTCGACGCCGCGATGCGCGGCGAGCCGCCGGGCACGCTCACCGTGCTCGAACCCGACCTGCCCGGCGGGGGCGTGGTCGCCCTGGAGGGACACGGCCTGGATCCGGTGAAGGTGCTCCGGCTGGCCCGCGAGCTCGGCCGGGTGCCGGAGCGCGTGCTCGTGGTGTGCTGCGAGCCCGCCACCGTGCTGACGGGATCGCCGGACGAGGACGTGCTCGCCGAACTGAGCGAGCCGGTGCTGGCGGCCGTCGACCAAGCGGTGCGCCTGGTGATGGGCATGATTGCGGAAAGTGCCGGGCCTGGCTCCCGGCCTCGGAACAGGAATGAGGTGACATGACATGAGTAAGACGCGTGTAGCCGCGTTGATCGGGGCCTGCGGGGTCGTAACGGTCATCGCCCTGCAATGGCCGGATATCAAGCGGTATCTGATGATGAAATGGATGTAGCGCCGCATGCATGAGCACGGGATGTGCGAAGGACTGGTCGACCTGATCCGGCGAGAGGCCGGTGACCGGGGGATCACCGGCGCGCGGGTGCGCGTCGGCACCCGCCACGCGGTCGTGGGGGAGGCGTTCGAGCAGGCCTTCGCGCACGCCGCCGAGGGCACACCGGCCGAGAACGCCGTGCTCGACCTGGTCGTCACCCCGCTGACCGTCATCTGCCGAGACTGCGGCGGCCGGACGGAGTCACTGGACGTGCTCGCCGTCTGCCCGGTCTGCGGCGGCGACGACGTCGACCTCACGGGCGGCGACGAGCTGGTCCTCGAGTCCGTCAGCTACCGGGAGGAGCGGGGGCATGTGCCTGGGCATCCCGGGTGAGCTCGTCGGGACCGACGAGGAGCACGCCGACCTCGCCCTGGTGGACGTCAGCGGCGTGCGCCGCCGCATCAATGTCGGCCTGCTCGCCGACGAGGACCTGAAGGCCGGCGACTGGGTGCTCGTCCATGTCGGGTTCGCGCTGTCCAAGATCTCGGAGTCGGAGGCGCAGGCCGTCCTCGACTACCTGGAGGGGCTCGGCCAGGCCTACGACGACGAACTCGACGCGCTCAGACAGTCGGACATCGGATGAGCGGCACCACGATGAGCGATATCACGATGAGCGGCATCACGATGAGCGGCATCACGATGAGCGGCATCACGATGAGCGGCATCACGATGAGCGGCATCACGATGAGCGGCATCACGATGAGCGGCATCACGATGAGCGGCATCACGATGAGCGGCATCACGATGAGGGGGACGCGTGCGGTTCGTCGATGAGTACCGCGACGCCGGGAAGGCCCGGGTCCTGGCGGCGGAGATCGCGTCCCGGTGCGAGCCGGGACGGCGCTACACGTTCATGGAGGTGTGCGGAGGGCACACCCACACGATCTACAAGCACGGCCTGGAGGACCACCTCCCGGCGAACGTGGTGCTCGTGCACGGTCCGGGCTGCCCCGTGTGCGTGATCCCGATGGGCAGGGTGGACGACGCGATCCACATCGCCGCGCAGCCGGACGTGATCATGACGTCGTTCGGCGACATGACGCGGGTGCCGGGCGGCCAGGGTTCGTTCCTCGACGCCAAGGCGGCCGGCGCCGACATCCGGATGGTCTACTCACCGCTCGACGCGCTCCGGATCGCCCAGGCGAACCCCGACCGGCGCGTGGTGTTCATGGCCATCGGGTTCGAGACCACGGCGCCGTCCACGGCGATGACCGTCCTGCGGGCGGCGGCGGACGGCATCCGCAACTTCTCCGTCTTCTGCAACCACGTCATGATAATTCCGGCTATCAAGGCCATCCTCGACTCGCCCGACCTCCGGCTCGACGGCTTCATCGGCCCCGGCCACGTGTCGGCCGTCATCGGCTGCGAACCGTACGAGTTCATCGCCCGCGACTACGGCAAGCCGCTCGTCGTCGCCGGGTTCGAGCCGCTGGACATCCTCCAGTCGGTGCACATGCTCCTCGGCCTGCTGGCCGCGGGACGGGCCGAGGTGGCCAACCAGTACGCCCGGGTGGTGCCGTGGCAGGGCAACCGCACCGCGATGGAGGCCATCCGCAGGGTGATGCGGCTTCGGCCGCACTTCGAGTGGCGCGGCCTCGGCTTCATCTCCCAGTCCGCGCTCATGCTGACCGACGAGTACGCCGCCTTCGACGCCGAGCGGATCTTCGAACTGCCCGGCGTACGCGTCGCCGATCCCAAGGCATGCCAGTGCGGCGAGGTCCTCAAGGGCGTGCTCAGGCCCTGGGAGTGCAAGGTGTTCGGCACCGCCTGCACCCCGGAGACGCCGATCGGCACCTGCATGGTCTCCTCGGAGGGCGCCTGCGCCGCGTACTACAACTTCGGCCGCTTCAGTCGCGACCGCGTCAGAGAGGCGACCCGCGCGTGACCACCGAACGGACGGCGTCCGAGACGCCTGACCTCGGGCACGCCGTGCCCGGCACGCCCCACCCCGACCGCGAGCGGCAGGTCCTCGACCGCATCGCCCGCGCCAGGCGGCGCAAGGCGGTCGTCAGGGAGGAGCGGATCACGCTCGCCCACGGCGCGGGCGGCCGGGCGACCCACACGCTGATCGAGGCCGTCTTCCTCAAGGAGTTCGGCAACGCGCTGCTCGCCCCCCTGGAGGACGGGGCGACCCTGCGGCTCGACGGCGCGCGGGCGGCCTTCACCACCGACTCCTTCGTGGTCTCCCCGCTGTTCTTCCCCGGCGGCGACATCGGCGACCTGGCCGTCAACGGCACCGTCAACGACCTCGCCATGTGCGGGGCCCGCCCCGAGTACCTGGCCGCCGGATTCATCCTGGAAGAGGGCTTTCCGGTCGCCGACCTGCGCCGGATCGCCGCCTCCATGGCCGCCGCGGCCCGCGCCGCCGGCGTGTCGATCGTCACGGGCGACACCAAGGTGGTCGAACGCGGCAAGGCCGACGGCTGCTACGTCACCACCACCGGCGTCGGCGTCATCGAACGGCCCGTCAGCCTGTCCGCCTCCGGCGCCCGGCCCGGCGACGCGGTCATCGTCTCCGGGCCCATCGGCGAGCACGGCGCCGCCATCATGCTGGCCCGCGGCGACTACGGCATCGAGGCCACGCTCCGGTCCGACACCGCGCCCCTGCACGAACTCGTCTCCGGCCTGCTGGACGGCGTGCCCGGGCAGGTCCGGACGCTGCGCGACGCCACCCGGGGCGGGATCGCCACCATCCTCAACGAGGTCGCCACCGCCTCCGACGTGGCCGTGGTCGTCGACGAGGACGCGATCCCGGTGCGGGCCGAGGTGACGGGCGTGTGCGAGTTGCTCGGCATCGACCCGCTCTACGTCGCCTGCGAGGGGCGCTTCGTCGCCGTCGTCGACGGCGCGCACGCCGGCCGCGCGCTCGACGCGCTGCGCGCCCATCCGCTCGGCGCCGGCGCCGCCGTCATCGGCGCCGTCAAGGACGACCCGCCTGGCCTCGTCCTGCTCCGCACCGCCTTCGGCGGCACCCGCATCGTCGACGTCCTCGTCGGCGACCCCCTCCCGCGCATCTGCTGAGGGTGGTCGCCGGTCAGGTTCGGGCGGCGGCGACCGCCGCCTGGCCGAGGCTGACGCCGCCGTCGTTGCAGGGCACCGTGCGGTGGGTCAGCACCCGGAGACCGCGGCCGCGCAGGCCGTCGGTCACGCCGCCGAGCAGGACCAGGTTGCCGAACACGCCGCCCGACAGAGCGACCGTGTCGAGGCCGGTGGACTCGGCGACCACCAGGACCGCCCGCACCACCGCCGCCGCGAGCCCGTAATGGAACCTCGCTGCGATCACTTCGGACCTCGTGCCCCGGCGCAGGTCCCCGACGACGGCCCGGACCAGGTCGGTGCTCCTGATCACCACCACCGGAGGATCACCGCGCATCCCCACGGTTGAGGTCGCGTCAGCCTGACGTCCGCCGATCACGGGCGAGATCATGGCGGCAGGATGTCCGTCAGCCATGGACGAGGTCACAGTCACGGGATAGCCGTCCCGGACGGCGGGGTCCACGCGATGTTCCAGGGCCATCGCGGCCTGCCCTTCGTACGTCACGGCGTCGCGCAGGCCGAGCAGCGCCGCTACCGCGTCGAACAGCCGGCCGGCGCTGGAGGTGACGGGCACGCCGCGACCGCCGAGAGCGGCGAGCGCGGCCACCGCCGGCCAGCGGGCCGCGTTGCGGCGGGCCACGTCCAGCCCGTCCGCCGGCTCGGCCGCCGCGTGCAGGAAGGCGGCCGCCATCCGCCACGGCTGCCGGATGGCCGTGACACCGCCCGGCATCGGCACCGGCTCCAGGTGCCCGGCCCTGCGGAAGCCGGTGAGGGACGCCACCAGCAACTCGCCGCCCCAGACGGTGCCGTCGGAGCCGTGGCCCGTGCCGTCGAACGCGACGCCGATGACCGGCCCCGCCTCGCCGTTGTCGGCCAGGCAGGAGGCGATGTGGGCATGATGGTGCTGGACCTCGACGAGCTCCACCCCGTCGAGGCCGAGCGCGTACGTCGTGGACGGGTAGTCAGGGTGCGCGTCGTGGGCGACGACCTCCGGCTCGACGCCGAGCAGCCGCCGGAGGCGCTCGATCCCGGTCGTGTACGCGCGCAGCGTCTCGTGGCTCTCCAGATCGCCGAGATGCTGCGACACGAACGCGTGCCGGCCCCTGACCAGGCAGAACGTGCTCTTGAGCGCGGCTCCGCAGGCCAGCACCGGGCGCGCGGCGGCGAGGGGCAGGGTGAGCGGTTCGGGGGCGTGCCCGCGGGCCCGGCGGATCGGCAGCGCCGCTCCCCGGAAGGCCCGCACCACCGAGTCGTCGGCGGGCGTGTGGATCGGCCGGTCGTGGCACAGGAAGGCGTCGGCGATCGCGCCCAGCCGCCGCCGCGCGTCCTCGTCGTCGTGCGCGATCGGCTCGTCGGACAGGTTGCCGCTGGTCAGCACGTACGGCCGGGCGGACTCCCGGGCGAGCAGGTGGTGCAGCGGCGTGTAGGGCAGCAGCACGCCCAGGTCGGGGCCGTCGGGCACGACCGAGGGCGCGACCGGCGCGCCCGCCCGGCGGGGCAGCAGCACGATGGGCCGGCGCGGGCCGGTCAGCAGCGCCGCCGAGGCGTCGTCCACCTCGCACAGCTCGCGCGCGGCGGCCAGATCCGCGGCCATCACCGCGAACGCCTTGTCCGCGCGGCGCTTGCGGGCCCGCAGCGTCGCGACGGCCGTCTCGTCGGCGGCGTCGGCGGCCAGATGGTAGCCGCCGAGCCCCTTGACCGCCACGACCGCGCCGCCCGCGAGCCAGGCCGTCGCCACCGCGACGGGATCACCGGGCAGCCGAGCCCCGTCCGGTGTGCGCAGGGTGAGGGCCGGGCCGCAGGCGGGGCAGCACACCGGCTGGGCGTGGAAGCGCCGGTCACCGGGGTCCCGGTACTCCGCCGCGCACTCCGGGCACAGAGGGAAGCCCGCCATGGTGGTCGAGCCCCTGTCGTACGGCATCCCGGTGATGATCGTGAACCGAGGCCCGCAGTTCGTGCAGTTGACGAACGGATACCGGTAGCGGCGATCGGCCGGGTCGAACAGCTCGGCCAGGCAGTCGTCGCAGGTCGCCACGTCCGCGGGGACCAGCGTCCGCCGGGTCCCGCCGGCCACGCTGGGCGCGATCTCGAAGCCCCGGGCTCCGGTCGGCGCGACCGCGGTCACGCTGACGCGTTCCACCACGGCCAGCGCGGGCGCCCGCTCGCGCACCGCCTCGACCAGTGCGGTCACCGCGGCCGGCGGGCCCTCCGCCTCGATGAACACCCCGGTGGCGTCGTTGCCGACCAGGCCCGCCAGGCCGTACCGGGAGGCCAGCGCGTGCACGAACGGCCGGAAGCCGACGCCCTGCACGATGCCCTCGACCCGGATGCGCGAGCGGACCCGGCCGGTCACGCCCCGGCCGGTGAGCGCTGGACCAGCTCCCACAGCACGTGGCAGGCGGTGGTCTGGGCCTCCTGGACGCGGTGCACCGACGAGGAGGGGATGACGAACAGGTGGTCGGCGAGGCCCTCCTCGGCCATCCGCCCGCCACCCGACCCGGCGAAGCCGACGGTCACCAGGTCGCGGCGGCGCGCCTCCTCCAGGCCGCGCAGCACGTTCGCCGACCCGCCGCTGGTCGACAGCCCCAGCGCGACGTCGCCGCGACGGCCGAGGGCGGCCAGCTGGCGGGCGAAGATCACGTCGAAGTCGACGTCGTTGCCGAGCGCGGTCAGCAGCGCGGCGTCGCCGGTCAGCGACATCGCCGGCAGGCTCCGGCCGCCGGCGCCGGGCGTCAGGAACAGCTGGGCCACGGACTGCGCGTCGGTGCTGCTGCCGCCGTTGCCGAAGGTGTAGAGCCTGCCCCCGGCCCGGAAGGCCGCGGCGAGCACGTCCGCGCACGCCGCGAGCGCCGGGCCGAGCCCTTCGAGCACCCGCAGCCGCAGCGCCAGGCTCTCGCCGGCCTTCTCCACGCTGGAGCGGGTCACGTCCTCGACGGTGACCTGGCCGGTGCCGAGGAACGGGTAGAGCGTCCCGGTCACGCGCCGTCACCTCCGAGCACCGCGATGGCCTCCTTGGCGTGCACCAGCACCACGTCGCCGACCCGCGCCTCGACCAGCGCGACGCTGATCTCCTCGGTGCCGGAGCCGGTGTCGACCACGGCCAGCCCGCCGTCACGCACCTCGGTGACCCGCACCGGGACCGCCGTGTCGGCGCACGTGACGCAGCCGCCGTCGTCGTGGCAGGCGGCCGGCGTCAGGGAGAACACCGGATCCTCGTAGAACACGTGCACCAGCTCCCAAAGGACGTGGTAGATCGTGACGTGGATCTCCCGCGCGACCCGTGGGTCGCCGGTCCGCGCGGGCAGCACGTGATCGATCTCCAGGCCGCCCACGCCGTCGTCGTCCGAGCCGCCCGGTGCCGGGTGCCCGGCGCCCGCGAGCGCCCCGCCCGGCGAGGACGCCTCCCCGCCGGGCGGGGCGCTCGTGGTGAGGGCGACCGTCAGCATGCCCAGGTCGCGGGCGGCGGCGAGCGCGGCGCGCACGCTGCCGCACCCGTCGCCGGTGAGGAAGCCGACCGCGATGTCCTCGGGACGCCCCAGCAGGCGCAGCTGGGTGGCGAAGACGGAGTCGTAACCGCTCGCGGCGGCGATGCCGCTCACCGCCGCGGCGTCGTTGGCCAGCGAGATCGCGGGCAGCGCGCGCTTGCCCACGATCACCGGATGGGTGAACTCCACGGCCAGATGCCCGGCGTCGGCCGCCGCGGCCCCGTCGCCGAAGGTGAGCAGCCGGCCCTTGCGGTGGAAGCGCTCGGCCATGTCGAGAGCGCACATGACGATCCGCCCGGCGTCCGCCGCGAGCGCCCTGCCGGGGCCCGCGCGACGCGCGGCGGCCTCGTCGAGCGGGGCGGTCCCTGCCTGTTGTCCCATCGCCATCCCTGTCCGTCGGCGGCCCTTCCTCGCTCACAGGGTCCACCGGAGACGGGGCTCTGCCCGCGACTTTCCCGGCCGTGTCCCGCCAAGGTTGCTCCAAGGGTCAGCAGATGGAGAAAAGCGAAGACTTCGTAAGGAACTATCACAATACGTATCGAGGGTGTTGCGGCGGGTAGATGCGCTCGGGAGACCGGCCCCGCGCCA
The DNA here is from genome assembly GCF_059358955.1 of Nonomuraea sp. CX421. Classification (NCBI taxonomy): domain Bacteria; kingdom Bacillati; phylum Actinomycetota; class Actinomycetes; order Streptosporangiales; family Streptosporangiaceae; genus Nonomuraea; species Nonomuraea sp. CX421. Next base: position 316,673 of record NZ_JCADBK010000008.1, read on the forward strand.
CGGCGGGCAGCCCGAGACAGGAAGACGGCGAGTTGACCTCCTCCCCTTCGTGAACGAGGGGGATTCTCACGGTCGCCCGTGAGGTTTCCTGTTTCATCGCCGGTCGCCCGCCAGGAAAGGAACTTCCTTTGAGGTCTTACATCGGCTCCGCAGGCGTTTCAGCTCTCCGCCGGCCCGGCGGCGAGGATGTTCCTGGCCGCGTTGACGTCCCGGTCATGGGAGGCGCCGCAGGCGCATACCCAGGTCCGGACGTTCAGCGGCATGGACGGCTGGAGTGTCCCGCACACAGAGCACAGCCTGGAGGAGGGAAACCACCGGTCGACCACCACGAGCCGCCGCCCGTACCAGCGGCTTTTGTACTCCAGCATGCCGCGCAGTTCCCGCCAGGAGGCATCGGAGATGGCGCGCGCCAGGCTCCGGTTGCGGATCATGTTGCGGACGGTCAGGTCTTCCACGGCGATCACTTGAGTTTCGCGAACAAGCCGTGTAGTGACCTTGTGCAGGAAGTCGCGTCTGCGGTCGGCGATCCGCGCGTGCACGCGGGCCACCTGCAGCCGGGCCCTGGCCCGGTTGGCCGAGCCCTTCTCCTTACGGGCCAGCTCCCGCTGAGCACGGGCCAGCCGCCTGCGGTCGACCCGCTCATGACGCGGGTTGACGATCTTCTCCCCGGTCGACAACGTGAGCAGAGCGGTGATCCCCGCATCCACTCCCACCACCTGTGCGACCGGGGGCAGCGGGGCGATCTTCTCCTCGACCAGGATGGACACGAACCAGCGTCCGGCCGCATCCTTCGACACGGTCACCGTGGACGGCTCAGCCCTCTCAGGCAGGGGCCGCGACCACACGATGTCCAGCGGCTCGCCCATCTTCGCCAACGTCAGCGAACCGTCGCGCCAGCGAAAGCCCGAACGGGTGTATTCGGCGCTCAGCCGCGATTTCTTACGGGACTTGTACACCGGGTATCCGGCCCGTTTGGCGAAGAAACCGGCGAACGCCGCCTGAAGATGACGCAACGCCTGCTGCAACGGAACACACGACACCTCGCCCAGAAAGCGCAACTCCGCAGAGCGCTTCCACGCCGTCAGCAGCGCCGACGACTCCTCATAGGAGACACCGCGCCCCTCCAGCCGGAAGGCCCGGGTCCGCTCTTCAAGCGCCTTGTTGTAGACCAGGCGGACGCAGCCGAACGTCCGGGCAAGCTCGGAAGCCTGCTCGGGGGTCGGGTGGAAGCGGTACTTGTAGGCCCGCTTCACGATCTGCGCCACGCCGCACACCGTATCGCAAGATCCGCCAAATCTCGGACACCTGTTCGATTTGATGGCATTGTTCCGGCTTTCCTCCCCGCCCCGAAGGACGGGGTCTCCAGCCACAAGGAGATTCGATGAAGGCGATCACGGTGATTCCGGGCCGGCCCGACCAGGTGCGGGTCAGCGACCTCGACGAGCCGACGCCGGGCCCTGACGACCTGCTGGTGGAGGGCAGGCTCCTCGGCATCTGCGGCACCGACACCGACATCGTCGAGGGCCACGACTACGGCTGGCCGCCACCGGGCCGGGAGCGGCTGGTGATCGGCCACGAGTCGCTCGGGACCGTGATCCAGGCGCCGCCGGGCACCCCGTTCGCCCCCGGCGACCTGGTCGCCGGCATGGTGCGGCGTCCTGATCCCGTCCCGTGCGAACCGTGCGGGAACGGCGAGCCGGACTTCTGCCGCAACGGCCTCTACACCGAGCGCGGCATCAAGGAACTCGACGGGTACGGCTCGCAGCGCTGGGTGGTCGACACCCAGTACGCGATCAAGCTGAACCCCGGGCTCGGCGACTGCGGAGTGCTGGTGGAGCCCGCGTCCGTGCTGGCCAAGGCCTGGGAGCAGACCGAGCGCATCTTCAGCCGCGCCACCTGGCGGCCCAAGGTCGCCCTGGTGACCGGCGCCGGGCCGATCGGCCTGCTGGCCGCGTTGATGGGCGTCCAGCGCGGCCTTGAGGTGCACGTCCTCGACCTCCACGACCGGGGCCCCAGACGGCGGCTGGCCACCGACCTGGGCGCCGCCTTCCACGTGGGGGAGCTCGGCGATCTGGACGTCGTTCCCGACGTGGTCATGGAGTGCACCGGTCACGGGCCGCTCGTCTTCGGGCTGGCCGAGCGGGTCGCGCCCGACGCGGTGATCTGCCTGCTCGGCATCATGCCCGCGGCGCACCCGGCCGAGGCCCGGCTCGACGAGATCAACAAGCAGATGGTGCTGAAGAACACGGTGGTGTTCGGCTCGGTCAACGCCTCCCGCCGCAACTTCGAGCAGGCCGCCGACGCCCTGAGCAAGGCCGACCGCGGCTGGCTGACGCGGATGATCACCAGACGGGTCCCGATGCGCGACTTCGCCGACGGGCTGCACAAGCATCCCGACGACGTCAAGGTCGTCGTCGACCTCCAGGTCTGACCGCCACGCCCGCGGATGCGAGTCCCGCGCGTCCCTTCCGCCGCCGAGCTGTGGGAGCGGCTCCTGAAGGCCCTGGCCAAGGCCTGGCGTCGTCTGGTGGCGAACGCGTGGACGCTGCTGCAGCAGACCGCCGCCGCCACGCTCGCGTGGGTGATCGCGAACCGCCTCGGTGATCACCAGGATCCGTTCTTCGCGCCGATCGCCGCCGTGGTCGCGCTCAACACCGCGCCGGGGGAGCGCGGGCTGCAGTCCGTGCGCCTGCTCACCGGCGTGGTGCTCGGCATCGTGGCCGGTGAGCTGATGCTGGCGCGTCTGGGGAGCGGCTACGTGAGCCTGGCCCTGTCCATCTTCCTCGCGACGGCCACGGCCCGTGCCCTCGGCGGGAGCCGGCTGGTGGTCGGCCAGGCCGCCGCCGGCGCGATCCTGACCATCGCCTCGGCCGAGGCGATGATGGGGTCGAGCCGCCTCATCGACGCGCTGATCGGCGCCGGGGTCGCGCTCGTCTTCAGCCAGCTGCTGTTCGCTCCCGAGCCCGTCGCGCTGCTGCGGCGGGCGGAGGCCGAGGCGCTGGAGAAGATGGCCGACGGTCTCGAACTCACCTCCAGCGCGATGAGCGGCGACGGGGGCGAGGCCGGTGACCGGGCGATGAACCAGCTGCGCGACCTGATCGACCGGCTCGCCGAGGTGGGCAAGGCGCGGCACGTCAGCTCGATGGTGACGCAGTACACCGTGACCTGGCGGGTCCGGGCCGCGCCGTTGGTGCAGGAGCGGGAGAACGCCGGCTACCTCGACATGCTCGGCGGGAGCTGCTTCATGCTCGCGCGCACGGCGCTGGCCGCCGACCAGGACGAGCGTCTCGCGCTGGCGCCGAGCATCGCCCACCTCGCCGACATCCTGCGTGACCTGTCCGCGGGCCTCGGCAGCCGCGCCGAACGGCAGCACGCCGCCGACCGGGCCCTGGACGCCATCACCGCGCTCGACGTGGAACGCCTCGAAGCCGAGGCCAGCGGCCGGGACGCGGTCGCGGCCCTGGACATGGTCGCCATCGACGTCCTGGTGTTCGCGGGGGTGGAACCGGCCGAGGCTTCGGCGGCCGTGTATGAGGGCGCCAGGAGGTTGAAGGTCGCCAAGCCGCCACAGCCGCCCCGGGTGCCCGTCGTCACCACCCTGCTGCGCCGCTGGCGCAGGAGCCGGCAGCGCCGGGCCGGTCGCCGCGACGAGCGCCGGATCGAGCGCCAGGACCAGCACGAAGACCAGCAAGACCAGCACGGAGACCAGCACGGAGACCAGGAGGGGCGTTGAGAACGGGCGTCGTGCCTCATAGGGTCCATGGCCCTGGGTAGCACCCTGAAGGTCCGTCCCCTGGAGGAAAGGTCCCGTCCGTGATGACCAGCAGACTGGCGGAACTGTGCGGCTTCGGCGCCGAGGCGGTGGAGACGTTCTGGCGCAACGGGTTGCTGCGTCCCGAGCCGCCCGACAGGCTGGCCAGGATGATCGCCGCCTACCGGCGCTACGACGTCACCCCGGCCGCCGGAGTGGCCGTCGCCGCCGCTCGCTGGCCGGACCGCCCGGCCATCCTCGACGACGAAGGGCGGCTGACGTTCGCCGAGCTCGACCGCAGGGCCGCGGCGCTCGCCTCGGCGCTGCACGATCGGTTCGGCGTGCGGCCCGGTCACACGGTCGCGGTCATGTGGCCCAACCACCGGGGCTTCGTCGAGGCGATGGCGGCCGTCTCCCGCCTGGGCGCGGACCTGCTGCCGCTCAACACCGGCCTGGCCGGGCCCGCGCTGCGCGACGTGCTGGGGCGCGAGGGCGTCCACACGCTGATCGCGGCGCCCGGCCTGCCGCCCACCGGCTTCGACGGCCATCAGACCGGCGACCTGGACGAGCTGATCGCCTCCGCCGGGGCGGACGAGCCGCCGGCGCCGCGCCGGCCGGGCCGCCTGGTGCTGCTCACCTCCGGGACGACCGGCACGCCCAAGGGCGCCCCGCGACGGTTGTCCCTGACCGCGCTGGCCGAGCCGTTCATCTCGATGCTCGCCACCGTGCCGCTGCGCTCCGGTGAGCCGATGCTGGTCGCGCCGCCGCTGTTCCACGGTCTCGGGCTGCTCTGGTACGGCGTGGCGTTGGTGCTGGGCTGTCCCGTCGTGCTCATGCGGCGGTTCGAGCCCGAGGCCGTACTGGACGCGCTGGAGCGGCACCGGGCCGGCGCGATGGTGGCCGTGCCGGTCATGCTGGGGCGCCTGCTGGCCTGCGAACCGCGCCCGCTGCCGCACCTGCGCGCGGTGATCTCCGGCGGGTCCGCGCTGCGGCCCGACCTCGCCGAGGCGTTCACACGCGCGTACGGCGATGTCCTCTACAGCCTGTACGGCTCCACCGAGGCCGGCTGGGCGACCATCGCCACCCCCGCCGATCTGCGTGAGGCGCCGGGCACGGTGGGACGTCTCTCACGCGGGACCACGGTGCGCGTCGCCGGCCCCGGCGGCGAGGAACTCGCGGCGGGCACGGTCGGCAGGGTGTTCGTGGGCGGCGGCGTCACCTTCGGCGGCTACACGGGCGGCGAGGGCGGCGAGGCCGAGCCGTCCTTCGACGGGCTGCTGAGCACCGGCGACCTCGGGCACCGCGACGAGCAAGGCCGGCTGTTCATCGACGGCCGCGAGGACGACATGATCGTCTCCGGGGGAGAGAACGTCTTCCCGCAGGAGGTCGAGGACCTGCTCGCCCGGCATCCACAGGTCGCCGACGTGGCCGTGCTCGGGGTGCCCGACGACGAGTACGGCCAGCGCCTGGCGGCCTACGTGGTGCCGGCGCCGGACGCGACGCCCTCGGCGGACGAGCTCAAGCGGGCCGTCCGCAGCGAACTGGCCGGTTACAAGGTGCCGAGGGATGTCGTGTTCGTGCCGGCCGTGCCGCGCAACCCGACGGGCAAGGTGGACCGCGCCCGGCTGGAGGAGAGCCGGTAGCCCGGCCGATCTCCGGTAGCCGGTGACAGGTGCGCCTCGATCTGAGGGGTGAATCGGCCTCCCACCTTAAGAATCTACAATGTAAAGGGCAGTGGACAGGTGGTTTCGGTAGATTCGGCGTAAGAAGATCGCCGATTGTGAGGTACGGGTGTCGGTCGGACACGGTTCGCAGGAGACGAGACGAGGATCGCGGCCGTACGCGTGGATGCTGGCGCTGGCCGGGGTGGTGCTTCTGGCCGATCAGGCCGCCAAGTTCTGGTCGCCCGGCTTCGCCCAGGGCCATGTCGTCGACTTCATCGACTACGGCGGCCTGTTCGTCGGCAACGTCGCCGACATCGCCCTCACCGGAGGCTGCGCCCTGCTCATGCTGCTCAGCTTCCGTGGCATCCCCCTGGGGGACGTGGCCGACAAGGAACCCTCGTCCTCCTAGGGTGCGAGACGGCTCAGCGCGCGGGGATGCTGATGCCGAGCATGCGCGCTCCCGTCTCGGTGCGCGGCCGGTGCGTGCTGCCCGGAGCGAACACCACGTAACTGCCAGGCCCGAGCCGGTGCCCCCTGTCGACGAACTCTCCCGAGACGACGTAGTAGCGCTCCTCCCCGTCGTGCACGTCCACCTCCGGCCATTCGGCGCCCGGCGCGAAGTCGTACATCCAGCCGCGGGACCACTCGGTGGCGGGGAGCCGGCGCCGGACGATTCCGGGGACGATCTCGACGGCCTCGACGTCGTCGACGTTCAGGATCTGCATGTCGTCGTGTTCCATGACTCCCATCGTGGCCGGGGGAGACCCTCGGGCACAGTGACCGGATTGACATCCTCGGGTACTTTCCTGCCATGAGAGCTCACCGGGTCGTCGCGCTCGCGCTGCCGCCGCAGTCCACGTTCGAGCTGGCGTGCGCCGCCGAGGTCTTCGGGGTGCGCCGTCCCGGGCTGCCGGCCCCCTACGACTTCCAGGTCTGCGCCGAACACCCCGGCGCGGTGCCCACCCTGGCCGGCTACGACATGGCGGTGACCTCGGGGCTGGCGGCGCTGGACCACGCCGGCACCGTCGTGATCCCGGGCTGGCAGCGGCCCCTCGAGCCCGCGCCGCCGGCCGTCCTCGACGCGCTGCTCCGGGCCCACGGGCGCGGCGCCCGCCTGGTCGCGATCTGCTCCGGCGCCTTCCTGCTGGCCCAGACGGGGCTGCTCGACCACCGCCGGGCGACCACGCACTGGCGGATGGCCGCCGAGCTGAAAGACCGCTTCCCGCTCGTCGACGTCGACGCCGACAGCCTCTACGCCGATCTGGGCGACGTGGCCACCAGCGCCGGCACCGCCGCCGGCATCGACCTGTGCCTGCACCTGGTCCGCACCGACCACGGAGCCGCCTACGCCGCTCAGGTCGCCCGGCACATGGTGATGCCGCCGCACCGGGAGGGCGGCCAGTCGCAGTACGCCGCCGTGCCCCCGGCCGCCCGGCCGGCCGACTCGCTGGGGCCCCTGCTCGACTGGGCCGCCGAACGGCTGCCCGAGCCCCTCACCGTCGACCGGCTCGCCGCCCGCGCCGGGGTCTCCGCGCGCACGCTGGCCCGCAGGTTCGCCGACCAGCTCGGCGTCAGCCCGGGACGGTGGCTGCTCGCGCGGCGCGTCGCGGCGGCCCAGGCCCTGCTGGAGGAGACCGATCTGCCGGTCGAGACGATCGCCGCCCGCGTCGGCCTGTCCTCCGCGGTCAACCTCCGGCGCAGGTTCCACCGCGCCCTGGGCACCACCCCCGTCGCGTACCGGCGCACGTTCGGCCGCTGAGCGCCCGCGAGGCGGGGGCTGCTCGCCATCGGCGCCCGGCCGCCGTGGGGCAGCAGTGAGACGAGGCCCGGCCCACCCGGTCCGGAATTAGAGCGGATTCCCGCGTATCGCGGAAGCGAACGTTCCGCAATGGCTCCTAATGTTCGGGGTGAGGAAGGGAGCGACACATGTTGCGAGGACCGGCCACCATCAACTTCTGGGCCGACGACCTGGAGGCGGCCAAGAAGTGGTACACCGACTTGCTGGGCGTCGAGCCGTACTTCGAGCGCCCCGGCAACGGCCTGCCGGCCGGCTACTACGAGTTCCGGATCGGCGACCACCAGGCCGAGCTCGGCCTCATCGACCGGAGCTACGCCCCGCCGGAGCTGCCCAGGGAACCCGGGGGCGTGGTCATGCACTGGCACGTCGACGACGTCCAGGCCGCACTGGACCGGTTGTCGTCCATGGGGGCGACGCCGTACCTGCCGCTCACCGAGCGCGGCGCGGGGTTCGTCACCGCCGCCGTGATCGACCCGTTCGGCAACGTGCTGGGCATCATGTACAACCCGCACTACCTGGAGATGCTGGGCCGATGAGACTCTTCGCGGACGCCGCCCAGTGGGAGGCGTGGCTGGCCGAGCATCACGAGACCGAGGGAGGGGTCTGGCTGAGGATCGCCAAGAAGGGGTCGGCGCTCTCCACGGTCACGGTCGGGCAGGCGCTGGAGGTGGCGCTGTGCTACGGCTGGATCGACGGCCAGCGCAGGTCCCATGATCAGCACTGCTTCCTGCAGCGCTACTCGCGCCGCCGCAAGGGCAGCCCCTGGTCGCGGGTGAACGTCGGCCATGTCGAGAGGCTGTCCGCCGCCGGGCGCATGCGGCCGCCCGGCCTGGCGGAGGTCGCCGCCGCCCAGGCCGACGGCCGCTGGGCGGCCGCCTATCCCTCCCAGCGCGAGGCCACCGTCCCGCCCGACCTGGCCGAGGCGCTGGCGGACTGCCCGGAGGCCGCCGCGCGTTTCGGGGCGCTCGGCAGGTCGGACCGCTATCAGGTGATCCTGCCGCTGCTGACGGCCAGGACCCTCGCCGGACGCTCGGCCCGCCTGCGGAAGGCGATCGCCGGCCTGCTGGCCCCACCCGATGAATCTACAACGTAAAGGCGTTCGCCGGCGATACGCACCCACCGAAGCTCGATTCAGCTGCCGTGACGGCGGTCAGCGACCCGCCATGGTGACCGTGCCGCCGTCGCGGGCGGCCTGCCCGAACACCTCGTCCCTGACCCGGGCGAGTGCCAGGCCCATCGCGCCGGCCGGGCGGGCCGCCGGCCCGTCCCGGGCTACTCGGCGGTGTACGCCATCGTCAGGAAGCTCGACCCCGCACTGGTGACGCTCGCGCTGGAGGGTAGAAAAAGTACCGGGAGGTGTATGACCTGGTGCATCGTCGTGAAGCGGCCAAGCCGAACCAGATCTGACAGGCCGACCACACCGAGCTGGACATCTGGGTGATCGACGCCGCCGGCGAACCGGCCCGGCCGTGGCCGACGCTGATCGAGGACGACCACTCCCGCGCATGCCCGACTCCCTGGAACAGCTCGACCTGTTGCTGTCGACCGTCGCCAAACTCCGCAAGATCCACACTGACGGCATCCACTTCCTGACGTTGCGGTTCATCGACCCGGTCCTGGCTGACTACGTCGCCGAGCAGGTGACCGTCCGCAGACGGCTGCTCAGTGGCCGCTGGGCACGCGTGAGTGGTCGGGGATCTCCACGACGACGTTGGTGGACTTGATCACGGCGTCCGCCACCACTCCTGGCTCCAGGCGCAGCTCGTCGGCGGCCTGACGGCTCATCAGCGACACCACCCGGAAGGGGCCTGCGGCGATCTCCACCTGCGCCATCACCTCGTCCCTGATCACCTCGGTGACGATCCCGCGGAACCGGTTGCGCGCCGACGAGCGGCCGCTGTCGGCCGCGTCGATCTGGGATCGGGCGAAGGCGGCCAGGTCGGCGCCGCCGACCCGCCGGTGGCCGTGCTCGTCTCGCTCGGCCGGCAGGCGGCCCGCGTCGACCCAGCGGCGGACGGTGTCGGCGCTGACTCCGAGCAGTGTGGCGGCTTCGCTGATCCGGAACGTCGTCACACGCCTCACCCTATCCTCACGGCCGTTTGACCTCCGTCGGCCGTCAAGGACGTGGTTGGGGCCTTCCTCGGCCCGCATGTGAACGGCCGCTGCCGGCCCACGCCGGACCAACCGTCGTCACGCTCCCCCCAGGTCGAGCTCCGCGCCACGGACCGCGAGCTCCGCGAGTGACGAGCGGGGCGCGTAGGCTCGGGCCATGTCAGAGATGATCATCGCTGCGCACGGCGTCGAAGTGGAGCTGGGGGACACCCCCGTGCTGCGCGATGTCGGCCTCGTGGCCGCGGCGGGCGAGGTCGTCGCCGTGGTGGGGGAGAACGGCGTGGGCAAGTCGACGCTGCTGCGCTGCCTGGCCGGTCTGCGCCCGCCGCTTCGCGGCCGGATCGAGGTCCTCGGCGGACCTCCGGTCGACGCCGCCGGATTCTGGGAGCGGGTCGCGCTGGTCGCCGACGAGCCGGCCTGGTATCCGGGGCTGAGCGTCAAGGAGCATCTGGAGCTGATGCGCGCCGTCCACCGGGACGCCCGTCTGACGGTGGGGGAGGCGCTGGACACGTTCGAGCTGCGAGGACGTGCCGACCTGTCCCCGCTGACCCTCTCCACCGGGCAGCGGCAACGGCTGTCACTGGCGATGGCGCTGCTCCGGCCGAGCCGGCTGTTGCTGCTGGACGAGCCGGAGCGCGGGCTGGACACGGCGTTCCGGGCACGCCTCGCCGCGATCCTGAGGGGCTATGCCGGCGATGGGGGCACGGTGGTCATGGCGACGCATGACCTGCGGCTCGCGACGGCCACCGGGGCTCGCCTGATCACGCTGGAAGCCGCGTCGTGAATCCCGCGCGCGCCTATCTGCGTTCCCGCCGGGGACGGCCGATGAGCTGGTCGGATCGGTACGCCATGGTGTTCGGGGCGGCCCTCGCCGTGGCGCTGCTGGGTCGGCCTTTCGTCGCGACCGTGCGCGGGCTGGCGACCGGGGTCGATCCCGCGCGGCTGGGCGCGGCGCTCGCGCTGGTCATGGTCGCCTACGCGGGTTATCTCGCCCTGGCCCGTCTCCTGGGCCCCGTCGTGCTGCCCGCCGCCGACGCCGCCTGGCTGGTGCTGTCTCCGCTGCCGCGCCGCTCGGTGCTGGGCAGAGCGGTGGCGGCCCTGCTGGTGATCGCGGTCGCGGGCGGCACGGTGCTCGGCCTGGCCGCGCTGTCGGCGTTCGGCGCACCGGACGACCTCGTCCTCCGCCTGGTCGCGGCACTCGTGCTGGGCGTCGGCGCGAGCGCGGGAGGCATGGCGGCGGCGGTGCTCGCCCAGGCCTCCGGAGCGTGGGATTCCTGGCTGAAGGTGGCGATCACCGGCATCGTGCTGGTGGCCGTGCTGGTGGCCGTCCTGGGCGGTGGCGTTGCCCGGCAGGCCCTCACCGCCGTCGCCGGCGCGCCCGCCGGCCTGGCCGTTTCGGCGGCCGGCCTGGTGGCCGCCGGGGCGGCCGTGCTGCTGCGGCGGGCGTGGGCGGCGCTCGACCGCATCCCCGCTCGGCGGATCCTCAGCTCTTCGGTCAGGAGCGGGCGGGTGATCTCGGCCGCGGTCATCCTGGATCCCGGCGCGCTGACCTGGGCCGCGGAGGACGACCACTGGCGCGGACGGGTGCTGGGCTCCCGTCGCTGGCCCCGGTTCGCCGTCCTGGGCGGATGGGGAAGGGCGGTGGCGCCGGCCTGGCAGGAGTGGCGGCGGGCCAGGAGACGTCCGGGACGGCTGGCGGCGCTGGCCGGCTCCGCCGCGCTGCCCGCCCTGGCGGCGCAGGCCGCGGGAGGCCTGTCCGCGCTGTCGATCGGCCTCCTGCTGGGCGGGGCGCTGACAGCCGCCGTGGTGTTCGTCACCGGCGCGCGCCGGGACGGCGACAATCCCGCTCTGGCCCGGTTGCTGGCCGTGGACGGGCGAGCCCTGATGGCCGCGCGTGCGCTGCTGCCCGCCCTTACGGCAGGGGTGTGGTCCAGCCTCGCGCTGGCCGGCCTGGCGGTGGCCGGTGTCCTTCCCGGCGGTCCGTGGTGGCTGCTGGGCCCGGCCCTGGCTCCCGCGCTGGCCGCGGCGGCCCTGCGGATGGCCGGCCGACCGCCCGTCGACCATGCGCAGCCGGTCATCGAGACGCCGGCCGGCGCCCTGCCGACCGGGCCGGTGATCTGGGCGCTGACCGGCGTCGATCTCGCGCTGCTCGGCTGCCTCCCCACCCTGGCGGCGTTGACCGACCCGGCGGCTTCGCCGGCCATCTCCGTGGTCGTCCAGGCCGTCGTGGGAGGTGGCGTGCTCGCCGCCTTCCTGCTGCGCGGGGGCCGCCGGCCGGCCGCCTCCGGTGAGTAGAGCGCGAGGTCAGGCCGGCCGGGAGCCTCCGGGCCGAGGGGTGGCGGCGGCTAGAAGTCCATGTCGCCGCCGCCGGGCATGGCGGGAGCGGCAGGGGTCTTCTCGGGCTTCTCGGCGATGACGGCCTCG